>SUVS01000012.1 GCA_015061885.1 Lentisphaerota bacterium | reverse complement strand
TCGGTTGTATAGTAGATATCGGACAATCGGTTCATTTTTACCTCCGGCTTGAACACCCAGAGTATAAAATGCTCTCTTTGTCCAACTTTTTCCAGTATTTTAATTAAAAACTTTTGAAATTACCTCCTCTCATTTTTAATTATTGACTGTATCTGACGGAGCGGCAACTGCATTACTGCAAGTAGCCACGCCGAGTTTATCCATCTTGAAAAAGATAATGATCATTGTAACATAGACCATATCCACCACTGACTCAAACGCACTCATCTTTGCCGCCACACCGGTACTGCCGCCCTTGAGTGCCAGAAACGCCTGGATACCCAAAGCCCCCGACAACAGCACCCGCACCATCATCGAGAGGAACAGTATCCCGTGATGCGGCACAAAAGCGTTTTCGCCGCGTATTCTGCGTCTGATATTGAGCATGATCCTGGTACGGATCGTCAGGTAGTAAACAAAAGCCGCCACCGATACCGGCAATGCCAGAGTCATATAGAGTCTGCTTTCGGATGCCAGATTGAGCTTTTTGGCGTAAAAACTCCAGAAAATATTGATCGCCACCGTTGCCAGCAATGCAAAATCAATACCGTAAATTGCCATTCTGCACCAGAAGGGCGAGGTTTCAACCGGCGTGGATATTTCCATTTTTTCATAACCGCTGGGTTCCCAGGCTGCCGGAGCCCGATAACCGCCGTAACCGCCCAGTTTGCAGTAATACTGGTAAACTTTCATATAGCAGAAAACCATCCCGACATAGGCGGCGGTCTGCCACAGATAAACGATACGGTAGGCATCTTCGCCCATACCCAGACCTTTATCGCTCTTGAGGAAGTCCATCAACACCCCCAGCAGCAATGCAAAGATCATCCCCACCAGACTGCCGCAGATCGAACGGGCGGAGCAGAACTGCCCGAACCGGCTCTTGGGCAGCAGCCGCATAAGTGTAGGCATACCCGCCGGCCCGCGGAAACGCAAAAGGAATGTAACCTGACCGACCAGCAGACTTGACCACCAGAACACTTGAGTTTCCGGCTTGAAGAAAAACCATTTGCAGTCGTAGAAAAAGCTGATGATACCGAACAGCAGCAGAAATACCGATACCCGCACCGGATGCCACCGGTCGATCAGATAAGTTCCCAGCGAGGCAATACCGAATCCGACGATCATCACACACATGGAAGAGATCCCCGCTTTTTTACCGATTTCAGCAAGGGTCAAACCCATGGACTGTTCAAAAAACACCACAAAAATAGCCGCCGCACCGACAATGGATGTACATGCAGTAGTGGCAAATTCGTACCAGTAGATCGGGTGCGAAAAACTCTCTTTCATAAAAGTAAAAATCGCTTTGAACCCCTTGCTGGAACGCTTTTCTTCTGCCGACGGTTCCGGGAAACGGGGTTCTTTCAATGCCAAACACATAAAGCCCATTGCCACAGTGTAGAATATGATCGTAGCCCAGAGCATCATTGAAAAGTGACTCAAGATATACTCAAAGAAAAAGTAGTTGAAAAAAGCCACCGCCCCGCTGGTCAATATCGACAACGCCCCGTAAAAACGCGTCAGGAACTGCGGCGGAATAACATCGTTGGGTATGTAGTGGTAAACCGATCCGACAAACATATAGAAAAACTTGAACAGCACCACCCCGGCCGCCAGCACAATGACCGCCAACGCTCCTTGCGGTATATCAGCTAAAGGAGCAAGAATTTTATGCAGCAGCTCGGCTTCAAATTCATAAAGAGCCAGCACCGCCCAGCTCAAGCAGAGGAACGGCAGTGTGTAGAGAATAAACGGAATACGCCGCCCCCAGCGTTTGGAACGGTAGCGGTCGCTTTTGAAACTCACCCACGGACAAACGGTCATATTAAGTATCTGCCCCATCGTGGACATGATAAAGACCATCAAAGTTGAGCTTACGCCGATCTCTTTAAGTTTTAAGGGCACGATCCGCGGCACCATGCCGACGCACAATGTCATTGCCAGAGAACCGCAGGCGATGATCGCCATTGTTGCCAACAGCTTGGGCATGGTATAATCCAAACCCGACACCTGATAATGTTTCCACTCCCGTTTTGCCATAAAAAAACTCCTGCTTCAAGTTCAAAAAGTAAAAAAAGCGTCCTACATAAGGTACTATAGCACGATTTAATTTTTTTACAAATTAAAGTCCTAACGAACTATCAGAATCGAAAACAAATCATAAACACTTGACATTATAACCGTTTGGATGTATATTAGGGCATAGACAGATATAAAAACATGAAGAACCATCGTTTGAAAATGCAATCACACCACTTGTTTATACAGGGTATTATACTGGGGCTGCTGCCGATTGGTGTACTTGTTTTACATGCAGAAAATCCGCTGCTCCCCGGCAACTGGATCATTTTTGCCGGAGTCGTTGCCCTTACACTTGTTTTTTGGGGAACATTGCAGATTTTCCGGGCTCCCCGTCTGACGGCAATGCTGGCACTCGCCGGGATCAGTCTGGGCAATTTCATACTTTTTTTTGAGTATCAAAGTGATCCGCTCTTTACCATGTTTGCTTTGCTTACCAGCATAGCATTGCTTTATTACTTCTGCTCCGGCAAACTGTATCCGCCAATCGAACTAACCGGCTCATTGCAGCTTGAGCGTATGCTGGGGGCGGCACTCTCGGTAGCGATATTGACGCTCTTTTCACCGCTCTTTGTTTATGAGTCGCAACTATATACTCTGGCAGTATTCATCTCGCTGCTGATGCTCGATCTTCTGGCGTACAAATACACCAGCTGTATCCGTAAAACCAAATTTAAAACCATTATGCGATCGTTTGCGATCGTAATGCTGCTGACTTTCATCTGGCTGTATTATGCTGATTTCATTATTCTTGGCGGCTTGATGACCGGCTTGTCAAGCGTTGCGGTACTGCTCTATAAGAAACACGCCGATCTGCAATTTCTGGGGATCATACTCCAACACCCTGCCCGGGGGCTGGCGATCACATTTTTTCTGCTGTGCATTGGCGGAACATTGCTTTTGCGTACTCCGGTTGCCATGCAGAACGAACTCTCGGTGCTGGAGGCGGCATTTACTGCAACCAGTGCCTCCTGCGTTACGGGGCTGACGGTTATTGATATATCAAGTGAACTCACCCTTTGCGGAAGATCCTTTCTTTTGCTGCTGATCCAGTTAGGCGGTTTGGGCATCATGACTTTGACCGCTATGGCACTGCACGCCCTGGGCAAGCTCTCGCTCTCCGGCGAACAACTGCTGAACAAACTGGCAGAACCGCAGGAACAGGATATTTTCAAAACTCTCAAATTGATCGTGATCTTTACCTTTACAAACGAACTTATTGGAGCATTGCTCCTGACCTGGGGATTTTACACAGTTCATCACAACTTGCCTCTCGCATTGGAACTTGGTATATTTACCAGCGTATCGGCATACTGCAACGCCGGATTTTTCCCGGGCACTGAAAATCTTGTGCCTTATGCCGGAGAAAAATTTCTGCTGATCATAACAGCCCTGGAAATTATCCTCGGCGGAATCGCTCCGGCAATAACTTACTCTTACTTAAAGATACAAAAGTACCGCCAGCTGCCCGTGATTTCACAGCTAATATTGAAAACCACCGCTATTTTGCTTCTTGCCGGAACATTTCTGCTGCTGCTTTTTGAGTGGAACGGCATCTTCAAGGATATGGCATGGTACGATAAACTGGTCAACGCATTTTTCCAATCTGCCACTTTGCGTACTGCCGGATTCAACACCGTGAACTTTGCCTTGTTGAGTATGCCATCATATAT
The DNA here is from genome assembly GCA_015061885.1 of Lentisphaerota bacterium. Taxonomy (GTDB): domain Bacteria; phylum Verrucomicrobiota; class Lentisphaeria; order Victivallales; family Victivallaceae; genus SIG78. The sequence continues at coordinate 52,661 of SUVS01000012.1, read as the reverse complement.
AGTAATGCTGATACTCATGTTTATCGGCGGCAGCCCCGGCGGCACGGCCGGCGGGATCAAAACCACCACCTTGGCTGTATTGGCTCTTACATTCCGCTCTGCCATCCGGGGCGATGACCAGGTCAATATTTCCTTTAATACAGTTAGACAATCTACTATCAACAAAGCTGTTGCCATACTTATTTCGGCAGCTTTGGTGCTGATTCTGACGATTTTTATGCTGACTGCCACCCAGACACTCCCGGCAAAACAGCTGGTGTTTGAAGCGGTTTCGGCACTGGCTACCGTAGGTTTGAGCCTGAATTGCACCACAAGTTTGGATGCGGTGGGGCAAATAATCATCATGCTGGCAATGTTTATCGGCAGGATCGGCCCTTTAACATTATTTCTACTCTTAAGCGAAAAACAATTCAGCAAACGCCCCGGTTATCCAACAATAAAAATACCTTTGGCGTAAACCTTTATTAAAGAAAGATATAATATGAACAAGCAAATCATGATCATCGGGCTGGGGCAATTCGGCATGGCACTGGCTCAAACCCTGTCGGAACGGGGCGTGGAAGTTATGGCAGTAGATATATCTCAAGAAAAAGTCGATGCCGCCGGCAGCTTTGTTACTCACGCCGTTGCGGCGGATATTACCGACGAAAATGCTCTGGCTCAACTGCATCCACAGGAACGGGATTCGGTGATCTGTGCCATGGGCAGTTCTGCCAAGGAATCGGCGATCATCTGCACAGCTCTCCTGCGTCAGCTGGGGTGCAAACACATCGTAGCCCGGGCCAGCAATGCCACCTACCGCCGGATACTTTTTATGGTTGGTGCCCACGAAGTCATTATCCCCGAACAGGATTTCGGCAGACGCTTTGCCACTCATTTGCTCTACCGCAACATGATCGCCGATTATTCGGCTGATGAGTTGAATCTTACGGAAATAAAACTGCCACCGTTCATGGTGGGCAAAAATCTTATTCAGCTTGCGTTGCCCAAAAAATACGGCATTATCGTTGCGGCAGTCCGGCACGAAGGCGTACTCAATCGCCCCGATCCGGAAAAACCGCTGGAAGAAAACGACATGCTTTTGATAGTTTCCGACGAAAATGCCATTGCCAAACTCTCCAAAGAGGCGTAAACTATGCAATCAGGAAAACTTATTACCATCGGGGTCTGGATGATGATCATCTTCAATCTGCTGCTCTCTTTCGGTGCAGTCTGGAGCTTGCAGCGGATAGATCCGGAGATCCAACGCATTTACCAACGCAATGTTGTCAGCCTTGATGCCTGCGAAAAAATGCTTTTAGCTCTGGCGGAGGTTGCTGTGGATCAACAGAATTTTTTGAACGCTCTGCAAGCCGCCGAAAACAATATAACCGAAGCCGGTGAGCGGGAAACTGTTATGCAGATAAAAGCTCTCGCCGAGCGGCTCAGCTCCGGCAATATCCATGATCGCCGCTTACTTACCAAAGAGATAATCAAACTGACGAACTTCAATAAAAACGCTATTATAGAATCTGCATTGCAAGCTCAAAAAATGCGACAGGCAGGAGCGTGGGGAATCGTCTTTATGACCTCATTTTTCTTTATTCTTGCCCTATACTTTGAATGCCGCCTCCGGCAGACACTGCTTATGCCCCTTGAGGAGATCGCTACAGTTATGGAAGAACGCACCCGGGGCGACCGCTTCCGCCGCTGCAATTTACCGCACGCAGCTAAAGATACCCAAAAAATGCTTGCTGCGATCAATGACCTCATCGACCGCAGCAATCGTCTTGAATGATTTTTCAGCAATCCGGCAAGCGGAATTTCAACCGATAAAAAAACAGGAACAGCTTTGAAAGCACTGTAAAAACAATGTTTCAAAACTGTTCTTGTATTTTTATCAAATTGAACATAAGCATACCGCCTTAAGTTTCATAACCGGAGTGCCATCGGCACCATCGGCACAACCCGGCACCCCCTGCACAGATTGCTGCAAGCAAACTTTTTACAAGCACGCACCATGCGGCACGCCGCCTGTTTGACCATCCGGAAAACCTCGGATACAATGGTTATGGTCAGAGCATGTATTCTGGCAGTGACCACCTCCCACCGTCCGCAATCAGCTGCCTTGAAAGTCAACCAATCATTGGCAGAATATCTCGTTTCCGGCAGGGCAATGAAATCACCCGCAGACATCACCGCCGTACTCTTAAACGAAAAAGTACAACTCTTTGCCTGCTCTTCGCAGAATATAAATTTTTCTGCAACTGTTTCCATTGACCGTTTTCCCGATTCAGATCAAAAATTCACTTATTACTTTTCAGCGGCAGCTTCATTCTTCTGCAGAACGCCGGCTTCGACCAATTTGTCGATCAGCTGCTGCATGCTGTTGAAGGCACCCAGGAAGCCCTGCGGAGGCATGATGATGCGGACATTGGATTCCGGGATCGGAGCCTTGCCTTCTTCGGCGGGCTGAAGAGTTACGAAGTCGAAACGCACCATACCGCCAGCGAAGTGAACCTGACCGATACCATCAGCAAAGATTTCTTTTTTGCAGTCCATTTTAGACCACCTTTCTTTGTTTGTTGAGGCAAATTCAAAAGTCATTCAAAGCAAAAGCAAAGAACAGAACCACAGCCGGATAAGAGGCAGTTTCTGGTGGTTGCCTGACTTTTCCTCCACAGCTCGCAGAGCAACGGATGGAAAGGTAACCGCCGAAAACGCTCCTTTGTCTGGCGAAAGTTATGCCTTTGACGACTTTTGAGGAATTTTGAAAATACCTCTGTTGTTAAAGATTGAACCGTTCAATCTTCTTTTATCTTGCTTTAACCGGAAAAATACAATCCGGCAAGTGCTAATGTAGCATAAAAAAGCAAATATGCAAGCTATTTTTAAAATATTTTTGCTCTATCTGACAAAAGTATGCCACATTTGCAAACTGACAGCAGGCAGGTGCTTGTATTGCAACGCTTTACTTTACCCGGCAAAATCAGCTTTAACTGCGTTGCGGAAACTTTCATCATCCAGAAAGCGGCAGGCGGTACATGCCAGAGCAATGGCACTTTTCAGCATATTTTTCAAGCCCAGTTCCGAACGGGAGGCCTCCTGAAACTCAATAGAGTGTCCGCCGATCTTGCCGGGTGAGATCGCAAAACAGGGGTGAGCCCCCGGCACAGCCTGCGAAAAGTCGCCAAAATCCGACGACCCACGCCCTTCAGGCACATTTGCCGGAATATTTTCGCCCAGTTCTGCCATTACTTCGCAATAAGAACTGTTGAGCAGAGCATTGGGTTTGCGACTGCGGCAGTCAATGGAAAACTTCTCTTTAGTGTAAGTACAGCCGGTCAGCAATGCCGCACCTTTGACCATATTGTCAAAACGCTCATCAAGTTTTTCCATCCATTCTTCGGTGGCACTGCGCAGATAAAAACGGCACGAAGCAGTATCCGGAATGATATTCGGCATCTTCCCGCCGTGGGTAACAATACCGTGGATACGGCAGAAATCCGGCATTTGCTGACGCTGAAAACTTACGCCGTTAAAAAGCATCATCACCGCATCCAGTGCATTGATCCCCAATTCCGGAGTGCCCCCGGCGTGTGAAGAAACACCGTGAAAAGTCACATCCCAGCGGCGGATCGCCAGACTTCCCGGATCAGGGATAGTACGCCAGCTCGGGTGCGACATCATTACCGCATCAATTCCGTTCAACGCCCCTTTCTGAAGCATTTTAACTTTGCCGCCGCCGGATTCTTCTGCGGGTGTACCCATTATCACCAACGTTCCCGGCAAATCCAGCTTCTTCATCACCCGTGCCGCCGCGATCGCCGCACCGACCGATGCCGCCGCAATCAGGTTATGCCCGCAGGCATGACCGGGCGGCAACGCATCATATTCAGCGGTCAGAGCAAACACCGCTCCATCGCCATTGACAATATCGCCCCGGAATGCAGTCGGGAAATCCAGGTAATTAGCTTGAGCATCAATATCATGTTTTTTAAGGAATTTGCAAAGTGTTTCCGCGGCGTAAAACTCTTTCCACGCCAGTTCCGGGTGTTCCCACAAATCAACTGCCAACGCCTCAAGTTCAGAAGAAATAAGTTCAACTTCACTCTTTAGTGCTTCAAAAATCTTTTTCGTATCCATAAAAAACTCCATCTATTTACATTATAATGTATAATATACTTGCTTTTTTAATAAATAGCAATATATTAAAAATAGCAATTTTAATTACTTTTATTTATTAAGAATATTATGGAACTGCGGCATTTAAGATATTTTATTGAAATCGCCCGCGAGCTGCACTTTGCCCGGGCGGCGGAAAAGCTCAAACTCACGCAACCGGCGTTGAGCCGTCAGATCGCGGCGTTGGAACAGGAGCTGGGTGTAGAGTTGTTCAACCGCAGCAACAAGTGGAAAATCGAACTGACCGAAGCCGGAAATATGTTTCTTTTGGAAGCGGAAAAAATCCTGCGTGAGAGTCAGCGGGCGGTAAATCTGGCAAAAAGTGCCGCCAAAGGCGGATACGGCAAACTCGCCATCGGGGCAATATCTTCGACCATCGAAAGTCCGGAGTTTTCGCTTGCCTTGCAGGAAATGCGTCAGCGTTACCCCGATTTGCTGTTGGAAGTAGCCGACGCCACCAGCGGCGGTTTGCCGGAACTGGTACGCCAACACTCACTGGATATAGCGTTTTTACGCCCATTGCCGGAGCTTGCCGGCGATGAAACGCTGATCTATGAACATTTGTGGAACGACAAACTTGTTGCGGCGATCCCGCACGATCACCCGCTGGCACGGCAGGTACAATTTCTGCCGGGGGCGTTGGCTAATGAAGCATTTATCATGGTGCCGGAAAAAACCTCCAGCAGTCAGCGGCAATATCTGATAAATTTCTTTCACAAATACGGCGGATTCACGCCAAAAGTGGAAATTGAAATCTATAACACCTACACTGCCTTGCGGATGGTGGCGGCACATCTGGGGGTAAGCGTGGTTGCCGAATCATACATGGGGCATTTTACCGACCGGATATGTTACCGCTTTTTCACCGCCAATCCGCCGGAAATGCCGCTGTGCGTTATCCGGGCAACTGACCACACCAGCAAAAGTGCGGAAACTTTTCTGAAAATCCTGAAAAAGCATCACCGGAACTGACCGGCAGAAGCGTCAAAACTCCACAGTACAACTGCCATGGGGCGGCAATGTGATGAACTTCTGTTCTTCGCGGAACCTGACAGCGAAAGTTCCGCCGACGCCTGATTTGAGTACCGCTTTTACTTTTTCTTCCAACCACTCTATATCCAGAATCAAACCGCCGTGTGCCGCCAAACCATAGACTTTACCGGATTTCCACGCATCGGGCAGTGCCGGTAATAACAGTATTATAACCTCGCCGTTGCGGTTACGCAAATGGCTCTGCACAAACATTTCCGCGATTGCGGCAGTAACCCCGAAGTTGCCGTCGATCTGAAACGGCGGATGAGCGTCAAACAAATTCATATAAACCCCGCCCCGCTGACCGGCGATTCCCGGTTCGGTCAGATGGAGCAGATTTTTTATCACTCCGCACACCCGGTTGCCGTTCAGAAATCTTGCCCAGAGAGCCGCCCGCCACCCCATAGCCCAGCCACTCGAAATATCGCCGCGGCGTTCCAGTGATATTCGGGCGGCAGAATAGAGATCGCAATTTTGCTCCGGAGTAAAATCCCAACCCGGATAAACCCCGTAAAGGTGCGAGGTATGCCGGTGATGCACATCCGCTTCAGCAAACGCCTCGTTATACTCCAGCAATTCGCCGCAACTGCCGATACCGGGGCGGTGCAGTCTGGCCAAAGCCGCCGTAAGTTTTTCCGCCAGCGGTTCATCAATTTGCAATATTTCTGCCGCCGCCAGCACATTGCGGAAATTTTCAGAAATCAAACTCATATCCATAGTCGATGCAATTCCCACACTGCACTTTTCGCCGCTTGCCGGGTCGATAAAATTATTTTCCGGCGAAGTGGAGGGCATCGTAACGAGTTCATTTTTATATTCAGTCAGAAACGCCAGCAGAAACTCCGCACTGCCGGTCATCACCGGGTAATATTCCCGCAAAAACTCCACATCCCGTGTAAAAAGGTAATGGTCAAAAATATGATGAACCAGCCAGGCTCCGCCCACCGGGTAATATGCACAGCGTGCCTTACCGCTGGAAATCGAAGCAAAACGCCACAAATCCCCATTGTGATGCATACACCAGCCGGGCAAGCCGTAAAGTTCGCGGGCGGCATATCTGCCCTGCGCTGAATAATCTTTTATCAAAGCAAACAGCGGTTCGGCACATTCAGACAAATTGGCACAGCCGCACGGCCAGTAGTTCATTTCCAAATTGATATTGGTTGTGTAATTGCAACCCCACATCGGCATAAGTTTATCGTTCCAAATGCCTTGCAGATTAGCCGCCTGACAAGCTCCGCGACTGGAAGATATAAGCAGATACCGCCCGTAATGATAAAGCAGTGCCGCCATATTGGGTGATACAAATCTGCTAAATTCAGCAAGTTTCAAACGCTTATCTGTCGGCAGTAAGTCAGATTTTTCCACCGGAAAATCCAACACCGAACGCTGAAATATCTGTCGGAAATCCTCAATATGTTCCTGCAAAAGTTCTTCATAACTGCCGAAACAACTCAAATCAGCAATACAGCGGTTTTCCGGCGTTACGCCATCACTGCCGGGCATGGAACGATAATCAACAAAATTACTGCGAATGGATAACAGCAATGTAACATTATCGGCTTCAAACACTTGCAAAGCACCGTCCACATCAGCCGTCACCGTACCGCCGGATGCGATAACCTGCAATCGCATCTGAAAAGCAATACCGCAACTGCCGTCCGGATTCCGCCATACGATATTATTGCGGCGGTCATAGACCGGACATTCGCCATCAAATACAAGCGTATTGCCGCAAGCCGAGCTTTTCCCATGAAGTTGCGAAGCAAACTTTGCCGTAAAACTCACACTGCCAGCCTTGCTCCCGGCGATTTTTCCCACAATGAGCTGCCGGGGATAAGAAGCAAAAAATTCCCGGCTGAACTCAACTCCACTGCAACTGAATGAACAACTGCTCACCGCCTGTTCCAAATCCAGCTGCCGCTGATAATTTTCAATATCGCCGGGCAGATCGAAATCCAGAACTAATTCACCGGCAGGCAGATAACTCTGGCAGTCGTGGTCGAGCATATTTTCAGTAACAAATTTATCAGCCTCGACAAACCGCCGCTGCCGGAGCAGATCGCGGGCGTGTTCCAGATTACGCTTTACCGCAGGAGAAAAACGCATATCCGGCAAGCCCGACCAAAGCGTATCTTCGTTCAGCGAAAGCACTTCATGCGAAATCCCTCCATGCACCATAGCCCCCAAACGGCCATTGCCGATCGGCAAAGCCGCTTCCCAATAAGTGGCAGGCTCCGTATAATGCAAAAGTGCAGAAGCTCGCTTGTTATATTTATCCGCTGACATAAAAACTCCTTGTGAAAGTTTAATATATCACGCCGGAAATGAAAAGCAAATATACTCTCTGCAAAAAATCAGCGGCAACCGCAGAGAGTTTCGCCGCATATGGTTCGTCTTCATCACACTACGCCGTGGCAAGTGGGCAATACGGTTGATGGCGGCATAACGGAAAATAACGGCAAGTAACGGTAAGTAACGGGTTTTTCCTGCCGCCATATTCCGCATATGCGGGCAACGGTGGCGGCTTTGCCCGCCCTCCCATACTTTCTCATACACTCCCATATCCATCGAGCGGCACACAGTTGTTCGCTTACGGCAGGCTGACCGCACTCGCGGGCAACACGGTACGCATTGCTCATGCCGCCAGAATAAATGCACAACCTCCCGTTATTTACCGTTACTTACCGTTCCCCAATCTCTCCCCTCCACACACATAAAAAAACCGCCACAGTAAAAACTGCAGCGGTTTTGGAGAGTACTTATCGTACTTGTCTGGCAATTACTTACCGGACATGACCCCGTGGTCTTTGAAGGTACGGGTCGGGACGAATTCGCCCAACTTGTGACCTACCATGTTTTCGGTAACGAATACCGGAACAAATGCACGACCATTATGCACATCGAAGGTATGACCGACGAAATCCGGAACGATCATGCTGCGACGCGACCAGGTCTTGATCGAACGCTTCTGACCGGACTTGTTCATCGCTTCGACTTTGTCGTACAAATATGCATCGACAAACGGTCCTTTTTTGATTGATCTCGCCATTATTTCTTCCTCCGTTCAACGATAAACTTGCTCGAAGTCTTTTTCGGGTAACGGGTACGCTTACCTTTGGCAAGCTGACCCCAGGGCGATACGGGATGACCGCCGCCGGAGCTGCGGCCCTCACCACCACCCATCGGATGGTCGATCGGGTTCATGGCAACACCGCGGACATGCGGGCGTTTACCCATATAGCGTTTCTTACCGGCTTTGCCCAGCTTGACATTCATGTGTTCTTCGTTGCCGACAACACCGATGGTAGCTTTGCATTCCATATTGATCATACGGACTTCGCCGGAGGGCAGCTTGATCTGTGCATAAACTTCTTCCTTACCGCGAAGAACTGCACTCTGACCGGCAGAACGAACCAACTTGGCTCCCTGACCGGGCAGCATTTCGATATTGTGGATGGTCACACCAACCGGAATATCTTTGATCTTCAGGCAGTTGCCCGGTTTCAGTTCGGCTTTGGAACCGTTCATCACGGTCTGACCGACCTGCAAACCATTCGGGGCAAGAATGTATGCCTTTTCGCCATCGGCATAAGCCAGCAGAGCGATACGGGCAGTACGATTGGGATCGTATTCAATGCTCACGACTTTTGCCGGCACGCCATCTTTGGCACGCAGGAAGTCGATCATACGATAACGACGCTTGTTGCCGGCACCACGGAAACGGGTGGTAACACGACCATAGCTATTGCGACCGCCGGTGGAATTCTTACCCTTGGTCAAGCTCTTAAGCGGAGACGTTGCAGTGATTTCGCTGAAATCGCTGACCGTCATGTTCCGGCGGCTCGCCGTCGTCGGATTGTAACTTTTAACAGCCATTGTTCAACCTTTCACAATTAAGCGATTTCAATCGCACCTTCGGACAGAGTAACGATCGCTTTCTTCCAGTTGGCACGACGGCCGACTTTCGGAGAACGGCCCATGCGTTTGGGCTTGCCCGAATAATTCATCACATTTACGCTCGCAACCTTCACACCGGGAAACAGTGCTTCAACTGCACGGCCGATTTCGATCTTTTCGGCATCGACATGCACGCGGAAAGCGTATTTGTTTTCCGCAGCCAGAGCACTGGCTTTTTCGGTGATGACGGGGGCGATAATGACTTCAAAATTGTTCTTCATCTTTTATATCCCCATCAGTTAAGACGCGTAATGAACGCATCAAGAGCTTCTTTGGTGAAGACCAGCTTGTCATAACGCAAGAGGTCATAAACATTGACGCTGGCAGCACGGATCAGCAGCAGACCGGCGATGTTGTCGGTGGCCAGAACTGCATTTTCTTCGTACTCCGGCACAGAAAGAAGGGCGGTACCTTCCAGCTTGAGGTTCTTCAGGATCTCGCAAGCATTCTTGGTCTTGTGATCCGGAAGTTCAAACTTGTCCAGAACCATCACCGCATTGTCAACCACGCGTTCGCTGAAGGCACGGCGGAGAGCCAGCTTCATGACCTTGCGGTTCACATGACGGTTGTAATTGCGTTCCGGAGTAGGTCCGAAGACAACACCACCACCAGTCCAGACCGGAGAACGGCTGGAACCGGTACGGGCACGGCCGAGGCCCTTCTGACGGGTCGGTTTGGCACCGCCGCCACGGACTTCTGCACGGGTCTTGGTGCAGGCAGTGTTGGCACGCTGGCTGGCGAGGAACGCCACCACAGCATCATGAACAGCCTGTTCACCCTTTTCCAATTCGATAGCGTTATCGGGCAGCTGATAATCGCCGACCTTCACGCCTTTGCAATCGAGAATATCCAAAACTTTCGACATTGTAATCACCAATCCTTACTTGCTCGATTTCTTGATCGCAGACTTCAGCAGCAAAAGACCGCCTTTGGCACCCGGGACTGCACCGCGGACGCAAATGACATTGTCTTCAGCAAGCACTTTAACAACCTGCAAATTCTGCACAGTGCAACGGGTGTTGCCCATGTGACCGGGCATCTTCTTGCCCTTGGCAACGTTACCGGGGAATTCGCACTGACCGATAGAACCGGGACGACGGGTCCAGGCACCACCATGGCTGGCACGACCGCCGCCGAAGTTCCAGCGTTTCACAACGCCCTGGAAACCGCGACCTTTGGTGGTACCGACCACATCAAGGTAATCATTGACTTCAAAGACATCGGCACTGAGTACAGTACCCAGTTCGATGGCTTCGTCTGCAGCGGTGCGGAATTCACGCAGCACTGCCGGAGCTTTGTCTGTGTAGTTGGCTTTGGCAACATGACCAAGCAATGCCTTGCTGGCATTCTTGGCACGGCGTTCGCCGAAACCCAGCTGGACAGCACTGTAGCCATCCCGCTCGACGGTCTTGACATCGACCACAACGCAGGGACCAGCCTGAATGACCGTTACCGGAACAGTCTTGCCCTTTTCGTCGTAGATCTGAGTCATACCGATCTTTTTACCGATTAAACTCTTCACTTTTTTGTCCTTTCTGATACATACTCCAATCGGTTTCAGGGAGCATTGGTATCGCATCTTTACCGGGATTTTACTCCCGGCGAGATTATTGCCGCCGGCACTTTCGTTTGTTGCAGAATCTTGTGCAACTCTGATTCTGCCAACTCCAGCCCTATCCGGCGGCTCTTACTTTTTTCAGCCGATTTTGACTGAAATATCAACACCAGCGGGCAAGCTCAATTTCTTGAGTTCGTCCACAGTCTTGTTGGTCGGATCAATGATGTCCAGCACACGCTTGTGGGTGCGGATCTCAAACTGTTCCATCGACTTCTTGTCAACGTGGGGTGAACGGTTCACGGTGAAACGTTCAATACGGGTCGGAAGCGGCACAGGGCCGACAACCTGGGAACCGGTGCGTTTGACGGTATTGAGGATTTCCGTCACAGACTGATCCAGAATGCGATGCTCATAGGCCTGCAGACGGATACGAACCTTCTGTTTATTGCTCATTTTATTTCTTCTCCGTTACAACTTTTTCTTGTACTTGTTTCGGTACCCGTTCAAAGTGCGAGGGTTCCATGGTGTAGGAAGCACGGCCTCTGGACAGTGAACGGATCGCCGTGGCGTAACCGAAAAGTTCTGCCAGCGGCACCTGGGCATTGAGTTTGTTGAACCCTGCCTGGACATTGGAACTGATTTCAACGATGTTACCACGGCGGCTGGTGATGTCGCCGATAATATCACCCATATTTTCTTCCGGCACGACCACATCGACTTTCATGATCGGTTCGAGCAGAATCATATTCGCCTTCTTACAGGCTTCTTTCAACGCCATCGAAGCGGCGATCTTAAATGCCATTTCCGAGGAGTCAACCGGGTGGTAGGAACCATCGACGATGTCGATCTTGAGGTCGATCAACGGATAACCGGCAAGTACACCGGTAGCAGCGGCTTCACGCAGACCGTTTTCCACGGGCTTGATGAATTCTTTGGGAATGTTACCGCCGACAACTTTGTTTTCGACGATCAAACCACTGCCCTGTTCGCCCGGTTCCATGTGGATGATAACATGACCATACTGACCATGACCACCAGTCTGGCGGACAAACTTGGTATCGGCATCAGCAGCACAGGTGATCGCTTCGCGGTAAGCAACCTGCGGGGCACCGGTGTTGGCTTCGACCTTGAATTCTTTGATCAAACGGTCGATGATGATTTCCAAATGCAATTCACCCATACCGGAGATAATGGTCTGACCGGTTTCTTCGTCGGAACGGACGCGGAAAGTCGGGTCTTCATCAGAGAGTGCGATCAACCCCTTGGAGAGCTTGTCGCGTTCGCCGGAGCTCTTGGGCTCAACAGCAACACTGATAACCGGTTCCGGGAAGGTCATGCTTTCCAGCACGATCGGATCGTCTTCCACGCAGATGGTATCACCGGTGGTAACGTTCTTCAAACCGACAGCGGCAGCAATGTCACCGGAGAAGATCTCTTTGCGTTCTTCGCGGTGGTTGGCGTGCATCTGCAGCAAACGGCCGAGGCGTTCACGGCGGTTGGTACGCGGGTTCAGCACTTCCATACCCTGGGAGGCAGTACCGCTGTACACACGGAAGTAGTAGAGTTTACCGACAAACGGGTCGGTCATAATTTTGAAGACCAATGCAGAGAAGGGCTGCAAGTCACCAACGTGACGGGTCTTTTCTTCACCGGTAGCCGGATCGGAACCCTTGATGTCCCAAATATCGATCGGGCTGGGCAGGAAGTCGGCTACAATGTCAAGCACGGGCTGGACGCCGCGTTTCTTGAACGCACTGGCACAGGCAACCGGCACGATCTGGGCGGCGATAGTCGCACGACGCAGTGCAGGACGGATCTGTTCCAGAGTGGGCATTTCGTCGGCCAGGAAGATTTCCATGATTTCTTCATCGACTTCAGCCAGACATTCGACCATGTGCTTGTAGTATTTTTCACGCAGTTCCACATAGTCAGCGGGAACTTCAGTGTATTCAATGGTGGAACCGTCATCGCCCTTGAAGTAGATAGCACGGTTTTCAAGAACGTCGATCTGACCGACAAAATCAGCTTCTTTGCCGATCGGCAGCAACAGCGGCACAGCAGTGGCACCCAGCTTGGTCTTGATTTCTTCGACAGCACCGTAGAAGTCGGCACCGGTACGGTCCATTTTGTTGATAAGTGCAACGATCGGCACTTTGTATTTTTGAGCCTGACGCCACACAGTTTCGCTCTGCGGCTGGACTTTACCAACCGAGCAGAACACGGCAACTGCACCGTCGAGTACACGCAGAGAACGTTCCACTTCAGCAGTGAAGTCCACGTGTCCGGGAGTGTCGATCAGGTTAAAACGATGCTTTACACCATTGCGGTTCCAGAAAGCAGTCGTTGCAGCACTGGTAATAGTGATCCCGCGGTCGCGTTCCTGCTCCATCCAGTCCATGGTAGCAGTACCTTCATGAGTATCACCGATCTTGTGATTGATACCCGTGTAGTAGAGGATCCGTTCAGAAAGAGTAGTCTTACCGGCGTCAATGTGTGCCATAATACCGATGTTACGCACATCTTTAAGGGCAACCTGACGGTTCGGGGACTCTTTGAATTGTTTATCGTCGCTCATCGTAGTTCCTTTGAAGCAGCAATTTACAACAAATTACCAACGGTAATGAGCGAAAGCCTTGTTCGCCATTGCCATCTTGTAGGTGTCGTCTTTCTTCTTGATCGACGCGCCGGTATTTTCAAAAGCATCCAGAAGTTCAGATGCCAGAGATTCGGTCATGGATTTGCCTTTACGGCCGCGGCTGTAGCTGGTGATCCAGCGCATCGCCAACGCCACCTGGCGTTCCTGACTGACTTCAACCGGAACCTGATAGGTCGCACCACCAACGCGGCGGCTTTTGACTTCCAGTTTCGGTTTAACATTTTCCAGAGCCTGCAAAAATACTTCCAGGGCATCCATTTCGGGTTTCTTGGTTTTGATAAGATCCAAAGCACCGTAAACAATGCTCTGTGCAGTGGATTTCTTACCACGGGTCATGATCGTATTGATCAAACGGCCGACCAACACGCTCTTGTACTTGACATCAGGGGTCTGTTCCCGCTTTGTAGCTGTACGTCTTCTCATTTGCCTATCATTCCTGTTGAGCTTGATATTGCATTCAATTCAGATTTTCAAACAACCCCGGCAGGCACCTCGCCAGCCGGCAAAAAAATCATCCGCAATTACTTCTTCTTGCCTTTGGCAGCTTCCTGGCCCGGCTTCGGACGCTTGGCACCATAACGGGAACGCGCCTGACGGCGGGCTTCCACACCAAGACTGTCCAGCGAACCACGGACAATGTGATAACGCACCCCCGGAAGGTCGCGTACACGACCGCCCTGCACCAGCACTACGCTGTGCTCCTGGAGGTTATGACCTTCACCGCCGATATAGGCAGTAACTTCCTGACCATTCGTCAAACGGACACGGGCGATTTTACGCAAAGCCGAGTTCGGCTTTTTCGGTGTACGAGTGGTCACCTGCAGACAGACTCCGCGACGCTGCGGGCAGGCGCTCAAAGCGCGCGACTTGCTCTTCTTGACCTTGGAGGTCCGTCCGAATCTCACCAACTGATTAATCGTGGGCATCTTTCCAGCTCCAACCTTTCTTTTTCTTTCTGCAATTTTTACACGCAAAAAACTTTTTTTATTTACAATTATCTAAAAATAATAGCCATATAAAATACATTTTTTTTCGGAATTTACAAATTTAAAACCCATAAATCCCGAAAAAAAAAGCAATTTTGCTCCCAAAACGGGCTTTTTTGTATCATTTTACCCGTTTTGAGAGCAGCTTCAACGGCTCTTATCCGTTATGATTTACTCGTCGTCATCGTCGCTGAAATCGTCTTCGATAACATCTTCAAGTTCCATGTTATCAAAGTCCTGATCGTCAGCAAACATATCGTCCAAGTCAGCTTCGTCATCAAGAATCGAACCTTCACCGAAGAGCGGTGCATCGTCGCCGAACATATCATCGTCATCTTCGAAGATCTGTTCTTCCAGAACCTTGTTTTCCTCTTCTTCTTCAGTCAATTCAGGCTGTTCACGCGGAATCTCTTCGCCGTAATACTTCAACTTGAGGTATTGCAGCTGTTCCGTACCGGTACCGGCAGGGATCAGATGCCCCGTGATAACATTTTCTTTGAAGCCCTTGAGTTCATCGCTCTTGCCCAGCGTGGCGGCTTCGGTCAGAATACGGGTGGTATCCTGGAAGCTCGCTGCCGAGATGAAGCTGTCGGTTTCAAGTGACGCCTTGGTGATACCCAACAGGATCGGTTCGCCTTCCGCCGGACGGCCGCCGCGTTCGGCAACCTTGCGGTTTTCAGCATCAAAACTGACCCGGTCGATGGCTTCGCCAACCAGATATTCGGTATCGCCGGGTTCGGTGATACGAACTTTCTGCATCATCTGACGGATGATGATTTCGATGTGCTTATCGTTGATTTCCACCCCCTGGGCACGGTACACCAGCTGGATTTCGTTGACCAGGAACCGCTGAAGTTCATGCGGTCCGCAGATCTCCAGCAATGCATGCGGCACGATGGAACCTTCGGTCAGCTTGTCGCCCTTGTGCACATAGTCGCCGTTGCTTACCAGCAAATGCTTGTTGGCAGGAATGTTGCCGTGTTCTTCAATGGTCTTGGCTTCGCGGTTCTCAATAAGGATCTGACGACGACCCTTGGAGTTCTTGGCATTGATCTGCACAAAACCGTCGATACGGGCGATTTCGGCAATTTCACGCGGCTGACGGGCTTCAAACAACTCGGCAATACGGGGAAGACCCCCGGTAATATCTTTGTTCTTGGCAGACTGACGCGGCACACGGGCAACCGTTACACCGGGCTCGACATGTTCGCCTTCGCGGGCCATCACGAATGCACCTGCCGGCAGCGGATAGCTGGCAAGAACTTCGTCATTGTCGTCTTTGACCACGATCTGCGGACTCAAGTCGTCGCGGTGTTCCATAACCGTGAATTCTTCGGTTCCGCCACGACGCTGACGGCTCAAGGTCATACCTTCGATCAGGTGGATAAGCGACACGCGGCCGGCTTCTTCGATAATGATCGGCACATGATAGGGATCCCAATGCACGAACTGTTCTTCGGCTTTGACCGTCTGGCCTTCGCCCTTGCTCATGACTGCACCGGCTTCAATATCATAGCGGTCAAGCTCGGCTTCACGCAAAGCATCGCTGCGGTAGTCATAATCCTTATTATAATAGGAACCGATAGCCTCGGCTTCGGCTTTGGCACGGCTTCTGGCTTCTTCTTCAGCTTTCTTGGCAACTTCGGCATCGTAAACGATCACATAACCGTTTTTGCTGACCACCACAGTTTCGCCGCTCTGGTTTTTCACTGTACGGACGTTCACCAGATGCAGTGTACCGGCGTTACGGGCTTTGATGACCGGCTCTTTGTACGCACTTGAAGCTGTACCCCCGATGTGGAAGGTACGCATTGTCAGCTGGGTACCGGGTTCACCGATGGACTGGGCTGCAATGATACCCAGAGCATCGCCGACCTTCGCCACACGGTCGCTGGCCAGGTTTCTGCCGTAGCACTTGACGCACACACCATGCGGAGTTTCGCAAGTGAGGTTGGAACGGATCAATACACGCTGGATACCGCGTTTTTCGATCATATCCATAATGGCGGAAGTGATTTCTTCACCGGCCTTGACAATGACTCTGCCGTCGCTGTAAGCCGGATCTTTGAGATCCATTGCCGCAAAACGGCCGACAATACGGTCACGCAGCGGCAGAATAACTTCGTCGCCTTCCACAATAGCCGACATCCAGATACCTTTAACAGTACCGCAATCTTCTTCGCGGCAGATCACATCTTGAGCCACGTCAACAAGTTTACGGGTCATGTAACCGGAGTCAGCGGTCTTCAACGCGGTATCTGCCAAACCTTTACGGGCACCGTGGGTGGAAATGAAGTATTCCAGCACCGACAGACCTTCACGGAAGTTGGAGATGATCGGCCGTTCGATAATATCGCCCGACGGTTTTGCCATAAGACCACGCATACCGGCAAGCTGACGGATCTGATCTTTGCTGCCTCGTGCCCCGGAGTCAAGCATCGCGTAAACCGGGTTGATGTCGCCGCGGCGGGATTC
Source organism: Lentisphaerota bacterium (assembly GCA_015061885.1). GTDB lineage: Bacteria > Verrucomicrobiota > Lentisphaeria > Victivallales > Victivallaceae > SIG78. Next base: position 35,830 of record SUVS01000012.1, on the reverse strand, counting down.
ATCTTCCAGACGGGCAAACAATGCACTTGCCACCGAGTTACTGGTCTGGGTCCAGATGTCAATAACTTTGTTGTGGCGTTCGCCGTCGGTCAGCACACCGCTGTTGTACTGTTCTACAACCTTGGCGATCTGTTCGCGGGCATCGGCAATCAGAGATTCTTTCTTATCCGGCACATGCAAGTCAGTTATGGAGATGGAAAGCCCCGCACGGGTTGCATGACGGTAACCCAGAGCCTTCAAATCATCCAGCAGTTTGATAGTTGCATCATGACCGCAGATCTTATAGGATACACTGATAAGTTTACCCAAATCCTTTTTCTTGGCAAGCTGGTTGTAGAAACCAAGACGCTTATCCCAGATTTCGTTGAAGATACAACGGCCGGGAGTGGTCAATATATATTTGCTGTCCTTATCGCCGTACACAGTATCCTTGCCGAAGTCGGGATTGGGGATACGCACTGCATCGTGGATCGAAAGGAATCCGGCATCCATGGCGTAAAGCACTTCAAAGTAATCTTTGTAGAGCTTGGCACGATCCGGGTTACGCGGTTCGCAGGTAAGATAGTACGAACCCAGGGTAATATCCTGCGTCGGCGTAGTGATCGGCTTGCCGTTGGCGGGCGAAAAGATGTTGTTGGGAGCCAGCATCAACAGCTTGGTTTCCATCTGTGCTTCGTTGGAAAGCGGCACATGTACAGCCATCTGGTCACCGTCGAAGTCAGCGTTGTACGCAGTACACACCAGCGGGTGGATACGCAATGCCGAACCTTCGATCAGCACCGGGTCGAATGCCTGAATACTCAAACGGTGCAGAGTCGGGGCTCGGTTGAGCATCACCGGGTGGCCCTTGGTCACTTCTTCGAGAATATCCCACACCACCGGTTCGCCGCGTTCGATCATCTTTTTGGCTCCACGCACAGTGTGAGCGTAGCCGCGGTTTTTCAAATGGCGGATAATGAACGGTTCAAAAAGGATCATAGCCATTTTCTTGGGCAGACCGCACTGATTGATCTTCAGTTCCGGCCCCACCACGATCACCGAACGGCCGGAGTAATCTACACGCTTACCCAGCAGGTTCTGACGGAAACGGCCCTGCTTACCTTTAAGCATATCGCTCAAGCTCTTGAGGGCACGGTTGCCGGCTCCGGTTACGGCACGGCCATGACGACCGTTATCCAACAGAGCGTCCACCGCTTCCTGAAGCATACGCTTTTCGTTGCGGATGATCACTTCCGGAGTACGCTGACTCAAGAGATTCTTCAAACGGTTGTTACGGTTGATGACACGACGGTAGAGATCGTTCAAGTCCGATGTGGCAAAGCGGCCTCCTTCCAGCGGAACCAGCGGACGCAGATCCGGCGGAATAACCGGCAGCACCGTCATAATCATCCATTCAGGACGCGAATTGCTGTTGATAAAGCCTTCCATAAGACGCAGACGCTTGGAAAGTTTTTTGCGGATCGCCTTGTTTTTGGTTCCCTGCAATTCAACTTCCAATTCAGCAAGTTTGGCAGGCATATCGAGTTTTTCCAGCAAAGTCTTGATTGCCGGAGCACCCATATCCGCCATAAAAGCGTCATTGTAGTCTTCGCGGGCTTCGCGGTACTGCAATTCATCCAGTACCTGACCGAGTTTGAACGGAGTATCACCGGGATCAGTAACCACCCACGATTCGTAGTAGATCACCTTTTCCAAATGCTTGGCAGTCATATCCAGAGCCAAACCGATACGGCTGGGCATACACTTGAAGAACCAGATGTGCGAAACCGGCACTGCCAATTCAATATGGCCCATACGTTCACGACGCACACTGGACTGGGTGACTTCCACACCGCAATGGTCGCAGACCACGCCCTTGACCTTGACGCGTTTGTGCAAACCGCAGCTGCACTCCCAGTCGCGGGTCGGACCGAAAATGCGTTCGCAGAACAGACCGCCGCGTTCCGGTTTAAGGGTACGGTAGTTGATAGTTTCCGGATTTTTGACTTCGCCGAAACTCCAGGAACGGATCACATCCGGCGAAGCTACATTTATAGAAACTGCATTAAAAGCGTTGGTAGATGATTTCCCCGCAACGTCACGATTAGCGAAATTTTTATCACTCACAGTAGAAATCCTCCTGATTAGTTAGCCTGATTTTTTTTGACCGTACGAATGTCAAGACCAAGGCTCTGCATTTCCTTGAGCAAAACGTTGAACGATTCAGGACGGCCGGCTTCCAGAATATTCTGACCCTTCACGATCGAGTCATAAATACGGTTGCGGCCATTCTTATCGTCAGACTTGACGGTAAGCATTTCCTGCAAATTGAACGCTGCACCGTATGCTTCCAGAGCCCACACTTCCATTTCCCCGAAACGCTGACCCCCGTGCTGGGCTTTACCGCCCAACGGCTGCTGGGTGACCAGCGAGTAGGGCCCGGTCGAACGGGCATGGATCTTGTTGGCGACCAGGTGGTCGAGCTTGAGCATGTAGATCTGACCGACCATGACACGCTGGTCGAAACGGTCGCCGGTACGGCCGTCATATACATCGGCTTTACCGTCATATACATAGTTGCCGTCGGCATCTTTGCGGAAGCCCCAATGATAGTTGACGCCGGTCTTTTCGGCGGCTTTTTCATTGGCTTCTTCCATAAGTTTGACGATCTGTTCTTCGACCGCACCGTCAAAGACCGGAGTGGCAACCTTGATGCCCAGCATCTTTGCCGCCCAGCCCAGGTGGGTTTCCAACACCTGACCGACATTCATTCGGCTCGGCACCCCGAGCGGATTGAGTACAATATCAACCGGTGTACCGTCAGCCAGGAACGGCATATCTTCAACCGGTACGATACGCGAAACAATACCCTTGTTACCGTGACGGCCTGCCATCTTGTCCCCGATCTGCAACTTGCGTTTGCAACCCACATAGACCTTGACACGGCTGATGGTACCGTTGTTGATGCCTTCGCCGTTTTCCAAACTCAAAGTGGAGTCGTTACGCTGGGCTTCGTTTTCTTCAAACTGGGGAATAAAGCCGGCAATGATCTCGGTAATGGAGTCCTTGAGCGGGCAATCTTCCATCGTCCAGGAGTCATACTTGGCGGCCAGTTTCTGAATGGCACTGCGGGTGACTTTGCGGTTGGAACCGATCAATACAGTATTTTCCTTGCTGGACGAAGAATCCAATATCGGGAACGGCAGTTTCTGCTGCAGCATCACATCCGACAGACGGTCGGTGAGGTCTTCGACCAAATCATTGTAACGCTCACGGTAGGTGTCTTTGATCGCCCGTTCCTGACGGCGTTTTTCACTCTGTTTCTTACCCTGACGGTTGGGATCTTTGGCGTATTCGATACGCACATCCATGACAATACCGCCCTTGCCGCTGGGTACGACCAGACTGCTGTCTTTAACATCGGCGGCTTTTTCGCCGAAGATGGCACGCAGCAGTTTTTCTTCCGACGGCAATTCAGTTTCGCTCTTGGGAGTGATCTTACCGACCAGAATATCGCCGGGGCCGACTTCGGCACCTTCGTAAACCACACCGTCGGCACGCAGATTACGCAATGCACCTTCGCCGGCGTTGGGAATATCGCGGGTGATTTCTTCCGGACCGAGCTTGGTATCGCGGCTGGTGATTTCAAATTCTTCAACATGGATACTGGTGTAAACATCTTCTTTCACCAGTCTTTCGCTGACGATGATAGCGTCTTCAAAGTTGTATCCGCACCAGGGCATAAATGCCACCAGCACGTTTTTACCCAGACCGAGTTCACCTTCCTGCGTGGCAGGTCCATCGGCAAGCACATCACCGGCTTTGACCGCAGTACCGCGGCGGATGATCGGTTTCTGGTTGATACAGGTTCCGGCATTGCTGCGGAGGAATTTCTTCAAGCGGTAAACTTTGGCAGTTTCCGGCTTGGCAGTTTCTTCCAGCGGCAGACCGTCTTCGGTAACCACAATGCGGTTACTGCAGACTTCGGCAACGATACCGTCAGTAACACTGGTGACCACAGCACGGCTGTCAACCGCGATCCGGCCTTCCAGACCGGTACCGACCAGCGGAGATTCCGGACACAAAAGCGGCACACCCTGGCGTTGCATGTTCGACCCCATCAACGCACGGTTGGCGTCGTCGTGTTCAAGGAAGGGAATGGTACCGGCAGCGGCACTGACCAGCTGTTTCGGCGACACGTCCATATACTGAATAGTTTCACGCGGGCGTTCTTCGCTTTCGCCATACTGACGGGTCATGACCATTTCGCGGACAAAGCTGCCGTCTTCCGCCAGCAGTGCGTTCGCCTGGGCAATAACAAATTCTTCTTCGCGGTCGGCGGTCAGATAGTCGATTTCATTGGTGACTTTGCCGTCAACAACTCTCCGGTAGGGAGTTTCAAGGAACCCGAAGTGGTCGATCAGAGCATAAAGCGACATGGACGAGATCAAACCGATGTTCGGACCTTCCGGAGTTTCGATCGGGCAGATACGGCCGTAGTGACTGGTATGCACGTCGCGGACTTCAAATCCGGCACGGTCGCGGCTCAAACCGCCGGGGCCCAATGCCGAAAGACGACGCTTGTTGGTCAATTCGCTCAAGGGGTTGGTCTGATCCATGAACTGCGACAACTGGTTGCGGGCAAAGAAGTCGCGGATAACGCTGGAAAATGCCTTCGGATGAATAAGTTTGCTCGGAGTCGGAGCAACATCATCGTTGTTGTGCATGGTCATACGCTCACGGATAAGTCTTTCCGTCCGCAGCAGACCCATGCGGCAGTGATTCTGCAACAATTCGCCAACGGTACGCACGCGACGGCTGCCCAAATGGTCAATATCATCGACCTGACCGCCGGTATGACGCAGCTTGATCAATTCAACCGTTGCCGCCATCAGATCCTGCGGAGCCAGACTGCGTTCAGTCAGCGGCAGATCCAAGCCCAGACGCTCGTTGATCTTGTAACGGCCGACCGCACCGAGGTCATAACGCTTCATATCAAAGAACAAACGCTTGATAAGCTGTTTGGCGTTGTTCTGGTTCGGCGGATCACCGGGACGCATCTTGCGATAGATTTCCTTGAGAGCTTCTTCGCCGTTACGGGCGGGGTCGCGGCTCAAGCAGTTGATGATGTAATTAGCTCCATCGGGAATACGCACCAGCTCGATCTTCTTGATCTGCTTATCCTGCAAAAGCTGCAGGGATTTTTCCGACATGGGCTTGAGTTCTTCAAGAATCAGCTCGTCGTTTTCGCCGGTAACATCGTCGATGGTGTAAAGCGTGGTCAGATCATCTTCCTTCAAGAGCTGTACAGGGGTATAGCTCTTGATCTCATAATTCTGCGAAAGAATATCTTTGTTGGTTTCGTAACCGATCGCACGCATGAAAGTTGTGATGAGGAACTTTCTCCGGCGGCGGCGGCGGTCAAGATAAATATAAATATTGTCGTTGGTATCGAACTGCACTTCCATCCACGAACCGCGATCCGGAATGATGCGGTAACTGTACAGCATCTTACCGTTGGTGTGACGGGTGCGTTCAAAACAAATACCCGGTGAACGGTGCAACTGACTGATGATAACGCGTTCAGCACCGTTGATAACAAAAGTACCGCCATCGGTCATCATGGGCATATCGCCGAGGAATACACGCTCGGGGATCTCGGTACCATTGCATTTTACCAGAAAATCCACATACAAAGCGGCACTGTAAGTCTTGCCGTCTTTGATGCAGTCAATAACATCGGTCTTGGGTTCGCCAAGCGTATAGCTTACAAACTCAATCGACATGTGTTTATCAAAACTTTCAATCGGGAAAATCTCGTTGAAGACTTCCTGAAGCCCCGCATTTATACGATCAGCGGGAGGTACGTTTTTCTGCAGAAAATCACGGTAGGAGTCGATCTGAAGACCGATCAAATCCGGAATCGGCAGAACTTCCTGAAGCTTGCCAAAATTTATTCGCTTCGCCATGCTACTCATCCTTGGTGTAAGTAAAGTCTGATCTTTTGCTTGCATTCAATCCACACCGCAAAAATATATTGCGGCACAACATTCCCGGAACGGGAAGGGTTTCTTGCCAAGTGAGTTAGATCCCCGTCTGCATTACGCAATAATGCGGCATGTAACACAGCAGAGACCGGAAAGATTCGGTCAAGAATGTGATCGTTGTGCGGATTTCATGCCAGAAATCCTGCCGGAACCAACTGCCGGCAACTGCAATTTTCAGGGTAAAAAAGCAGCCAAACCCAAAACGCAAAACAACGGTTGAGGGGTTTTGACACCCCTCCACCGTTATTTTTTTCTGATACAAGAGCCGGAAAATTACTTGATTTCGACTTTGGCACCAGCAGCTTCGAGCTGGGCCTTGATCTTGTCGGCATCTTCCTTGGTGGCGCCTTCCTTCAGAGCTTTCGGAGCGGCTTCGACCAGGTCTTTGGCTTCCTTCAGGCCCAGACCGGTGATAGCACGGACTTCCTTGATGACGGCAACTTTGTTGTCGCCAAAGCTGGCGAGGATGACGTCGAATTCGGTCTTTTCTTCAGCGGCAGCTGCGGGAGCAGCGGCACCGGCAACGGCAGCAACAGCAACCGGAGCAGCGGCACTGACACCGAGGCGTTCTTCCAAAGCCTTGACCAGCTTGGAAAGTTCCAGAACAGTCATGTTCTCGACGTAATCGATAAAAGATTCCATGTTGACTTCAGCCATGATAATATTCCTCCATTAATGACTTTGTTGTCTTTTACTTCTCGAGTTTGTCTTTGTATGCATTGAGCACATTGAGAATCGAAGCAGCCTTGTTGTTGAGGATGCTGACCAGATTGCGCGCCGGCGCCTGGAGAACACCCAGCAACTGGGCCTGCAGAATGTCTTTGCTCGGCAGAGCTGCAATGTCGGCGATTTCCGCCGGGGTGAGAGCAGCACTTTCAAACAAACCACCTTTGGCCTGAACCAGTTCGTTACTCTTACCGAACTCAACGATCACTTTCGCCACAGCACCGGGATCACCCTTGCCGAAAACCATTGCCACATCGCCAGCGAACGCAACGTCTTTGAGAGCTTCGATATTGTTAAGCTCAACAGCTTTGCGGATCAGCTTGTTTTTGTAAACATGGCAGTTGGCATTGACATTGACGAGCTGGTCGCGAAGTCCGGAAAAATCTTTAACCTTCAACCCCTGAAAGGAGATAAAGTAAACATAATCGGATTCAGTCAGACCGGCTACGATCTGATTGACCATATAAGTTTTTTCACTTCTCATGACTTACTCTCCCGACAGTTCTTTGGTAACCAGTTTAACGCCGGGGGTCATCGTAGCAGAGAGCGTGCAGCCAAGCATGTAGGCACCTTTCGCACTGGTGGGACGGGCCTTGACCAGAGCATCAATGATTACACGCAAGTTAGCTTCAAGAGCTTCTGCGGTGAACGACAACTTACCGAAGGGCACATGCACGCAGCCGCCTTTGTCGGCACGGAATTCCACGCGACCGGCCTTGGCTTCCTTGACCGCACTTGCCACATCTTCTGTAACAGTACCGGTCTTGGGGTTCGGCATCAAACCGCGGGGACCAAGCTGACGACCCAGAGGACGAACCAGCTTCATGGCATTCGGAGTGGCAATAAGAATATCGAATTCCTGCCAATCGTTCTTGATCTTTTCTACAAGATCTTCGTAACCTACATAATCGGCACCGGCGGCAGTCGCCGCTTCAGCCTGCGGACCATCGCACACCACCGCTACGCGAACGCTCTTACCGGTACCGCTGGGCAGTGCAACTGCACCGCGGACGTTCTGATCGCTCTTGCGGGGATCAATGCCCAGACGGAAAGCTGCTTCCACAGTCTGGTCAAACTTGACAGCCGGCATTGCTTTGAGTGCATTCAATGCTTCTTTGATCGTGTAACGAGCAGTAGTCTCAAAGGTGCTGACCTGTGATTTATACAACTTGCTTCTACGCATCAGCCACCTCGATTCCCATGCTGCGAGCCGTACCGGCGATAACGCGGATAGCGGCCTCTTCATCACGAGCGTTGATGTCATCTTTTTTGATCTTCACGATCTCTTTGATCTGTTCGATCGTGATCTTGCCGGCGGTTTCACGTCCGGGTGCCTTGGCGGCACTTGCAAGACCAGCTGCCTTCTTGATAAGGACAGCAGCCGGGGGCGACTTGCAGATAAACGTGAAGGAGCGATCCTGATAGACCGTAATCACCACAGGGACAACAAGTCCCTTTTCCATCTGCTGTGTTGCAGCGTTGAACTGCTTACAGAATTCCATGATGTTACAGCCTGCCTGACCCAACGCAGGCCCGATAGGGGGTGCGGGGTTGGCCGCTCCGGCCGGAATCTGCAAACGAATCAGACCCGTAACCTTCTTTGCCATAGTAACTCCTGTTTTCCACCCGGTGTGGTGCGAATCGGCAGGGATCCTCCCGCACCGGATTTTACTACATTTTTTAACAAAAGTCCCGAAGTGCTTTACAACGATCCGTTACCGGATCACTGTTCTGCAGCTTCGACCTGCCGAAACTCCAATTCAATCGGGGTCATACGATCAAAGACCATTGCTTCGATCGTCAAACGCAGCCGTTCATCATCAACTGCGGTAACTGTACCCTCTGAACCCTGAAATACGCCTTCAATAACCACCACGCGGTCGCCAACCGACCAAATCGTGGCGGGTACTGCAACTGCATCGACTTCCGGCCCCATCGGAGGCGGAAAGCTCAACAGCTCGTAATCAGCCAGCGGCAGCGGATGATCGCCGCCCATAAAAGATATTACACCCTGAATATTTTTGATAAAATACCAGGCATTTTCATCAATCACACCGTCTTCGCGGTAAAGATCCATCCGGACAAATACATACCCAGGATACATCTTACGGTCAACCGTCTTGCGGTTGCCATCTTTGACTTCCAGCACTTTGCCAGTGGGGATGCACACATCATACACAGGTACGGCATCCGTAAGTTCCAACTGACGCTTGATGGTATCACGCACTTTGTTTTCCTGATTGGAAAGCACTTGCAGAGTGTACCATTTGCCCTGCATCTGAACAGTTTCTTCCATGATTTGCTACTCCAATTAAAAAGTGGTGATCAACCGGATAAATCCCTGGCTGACATAGTCAATAGCCGCTACGAAAACCGCCAGAACCGCGATCATGAACAACACCAGGAGCGTTGACTCAAACACACTCGCACGATCCGGCCAAGTGCATTTACCAAGTTCAGCTATTGTACCGCCAACAAACTGACGGACTTTGCTCATTACACCAGTTTTCATAAATCCCGTTATTCAGTTCCGGCGCATTGCGCCTGTTGTTAAACAAAAAAAATGGCAGGAGCGGCGAGGCTCGAACTCACGACCTGCGGTTTTGGAGACCGCTGCTCTACCAACTGAGCTACACTCCTGCACCAAAAATCACTTACTTCGTTTCACGATGAAGTGTGTGCTTGCCATCAAACTTGCAGAACTTCATCTTTTCCAAACGAGCCGGAGTGTTGCGTTTTTCTTTGGTCGTAGTATAGTTACGACGCTTGCACTCCGTGCATTCCATAATTACCAGTTCACGCATTTTTATACAACCTTGTGTTAGGTTTTTCACAAAACTGCCGTCTCTCCCTTGCGGGGGAACCGGCATATCTTATGAAATAACCCGGATCTGCGGACGCAGACCCGGGATTTCTGTCGTCAAAAGTTATTATTCAACAACATCTGCCACACGGCCGCTGGCGACGGTATGACCGCCTTCGCGGATAGCGAAGCGAAGACCCTTTTCCATAGCGATCGGGGCGATCAGCTCAACGCTGATGGACACGTTATCGCCAGGCATGACCATTTCGGTACCTTCGGGCAGAGTGATCGAACCGGTCACGTCAGTGGTACGGAAATAGAACTGGGGACGATAGTTGTTGAAGAACGGGGTGTGACGGCCGCCTTCTTCCTTGGTCAACACATAGATCTCGCCGGAGAACTTGGTGTGAGGAGTGATGGTGCCGGGCTTGGCCAGAACCTGACCGCGCTTAACGTCTTCTTTCTTGGTACCACGGAGCAAGCAACCGACATTATCGCCAGCTTCGCCCTGATCCAGAAGTTTACGGAACATTTCAACACCGGTAACGGTGGTTTTGACAGTGTCATGGATACCGACGATTTCGACTTCGTCGTTGACCTTGATGATACCGCGTTCGATACGGCCGGTCACCACGGTACCGCGACCTTCAATACTGAACACGTCTTCGATCGGCATCAGGAAGTCCTGATCGACGGAACGGGCAGGCTGCGGGATGTAGCTGTCAACAGCTTCCATCAGGGCCAGGATCGGTTCAGAGGCGGGATCATCGGGATTACCTTCGGCTTCAACAGCCTTCAGAGCAGAACCGCGGACGATCGGAATATCATCGCCGGGGAAGTCATAGCTGCTGAGCAGTTCGCGAACTTCCATTTCGACGAGTTCGAGCAGTTCGGGGTCATCGAGCTGGTCGCATTTGTTCAGGAAGACAACCAGAGCGGGCACACCGACCTGACGGGCCAGGAGGACGTGTTCGCGAGTCTGAGCCATCGGGCCGTCAGTAGCAGCGATAACGAGAATACCACCGTCCATCTGGGCGGCACCGGTGATCATGTTCTTAACATAGTCAGCGTGTCCGGGGCAGTCAACGTGAGCATAGTGACGGCTGGCGGTTTCGTATTCAACGTGGGAAGTATTGATGGTGATACCACGTTCGCGTTCTTCGGGAGCGTTGTCGATGTCAGCATAGTTCATCTTGACACCAGTACCGAACTTGTTGTTCAGCACCATGGTGATAGCCGCGGTAAGAGTGGTCTTACCATGGTCAACGTGACCGATGGTACCGATGTTACAATGCGGCTTTGTTCTTTCGAATTTTTCTTTAGCCATTTTTTTCCTCCGGTTGTTTTTTGCCGTTAGAGTTTGTTTTTATTTGAATTGACTTTTTTAGTCTTTACCAATACGAAAAATGGAGCCTACAATCGGACTTGAACCGATGACCTCGTCCTTACCAAGGACGTGCTCTACCGACTGAGCTATGTAGGCCTGTTATCGACCATTGCGGCACAGTTCCCCGCACACACAACACATAATATAGACTTTGTTGCCCCGTTTGTCAAATCCAAGGCACAAAATATTTTGAAATTTGGTACTCGAGGGGGGACTTGAACCCCCAAGGATTGCTCCATACGGACCTCAACCGTACGCGTCTGCCAGTTCCGCCACCCGAGCACTGCATTGGGCGTCATCAACCACACAAGGATTGAAAACGTGAGTTTAATTTAACACAATATGCAGAAAAAGCAAGTTTATTTCGGATTTTTTTTCGATTTTTTTCATTTTTTTGCGGATTTCAGCTTTTTTTCGCATCTCTTTTGACTTTTTTTTGATTATCCACTTGACAGAACGCATTTGTTGAGCTTTATTTATATAGTCAACATTTTTAAACTAATGTATAGAAAGGTTTCATATCATGTATCTCGGAAGAATCGTAGCCATCGGGCTGACCAAAGAGGGCAACGCCAGTGCCATGTACCGTGTATCCAGCCGCAGTTTTCCCAACCGCGAAGCCATCAAAACCGCTCAAGGCATCGCCATTGTGCCCAAAGCCGGCTTTGAAGGCGACCTGCGGAAGAACCCCTACATTGCCTACAACTGTCTGCGTACTGCGGGCAAGTATGTGCTGACTTCCAACGGCAGCCAGACTGACCCGATCATTGAAAAAATCGCCATGGGTATGCCGCTGCGTGATGCTTTTGCCATGGGCTTGCTTGCCATGGATTACGAAAAAGATCAGCTTGACACCCCCCGCATCGTTGCGGCTATCGGCAACGGCGACACCACCGGTTATCTGGGGATCGTCCGCAAAAACGCTCTGCTGGTGCGTGAGTTTCAGCTCCAGCCCGGTCAGCTTTTTTACATTTCGACCTACGAATGCAACTATCCCTGCGATTGCTTTACCGACGACAAATTCACGGCAACCAATGCCGCTGAATGCTGCCAGTATGTCATCAATGGCGGCGTGTTTGAAGATTTCACCAACCCGGTGACTGCCGCCTGTGCGGTCTGGAAAGATGGTGAACTTGATATTGCCACTCTTGACGCTTGAGGAATAATTGCTTCATGCGTCCTGATGAAATCCTTGCGGGGCTGAACCCGGAGCAACGCCGTGCTGCCAGCACCATTGAAGGCCCGGTGCTGGTGCTTGCCGGGGCGGGAACCGGCAAAACCCGTGTTATAACCTACCGCATAGCCTACATGCTTGCTTCCGGCATCAACCCGGAACACATTCTGGGCATGACCTTTACCAACAAAGCGGCGGCGGAAATGAAAGAACGCCTGGCGGAACTGTGCGGCAAAGAAGCCGCATCCAAAGTTACGCTGGGGACTTTTCATGCTTTTGCCGGCAGGCTTCTGCGTAAAGAGATCGGTGTTTTCGGTTTTCTGCCGAACTTCACTATTGCCGACGACAGCGATCAGAAGTCGCTGATAAAACAGGCTGTGGCGGCTTGCGGCATAACCCGCGATGATGCCCCCATACCGCAAGCGGCGGCATATATATCACGCTGTAAAAACGCCATGCTGTCGCCGGACGAAGCGGCGGCGGCTCCGGAAAGACCGGGCGATGAGGTTTTTGCCCAGATATATATGAAGTATCAGAATCAGCTGCTTTTGCAGAACATGCTGGATTTTGACGATCTGCTGTTTTACACCCACCGGCTGCTGCGGGATTACCCGGAAGTGCGTGAACGCTGTCAGGAACGTTATCAATATCTGCTGGTCGATGAGTATCAGGATACCAACCTCGTGCAGTTTGAAATGGTCAAACTCCTTGCCGGCAAACGCCAGAACCTCTGTGTAGTCGGCGATGACGATCAGAGCATCTATTCATGGCGTGGAGCCGATGCCGGAAATATCCTGAAATTCACCGATCACTTCCCCCGTGCCAGACAGCAGGAGATCAAGCTGGAGCAGAACTACCGCTCCACCAATAATATTCTGAAAGCCGCCAACGCCGCCATTGCCGGCGGTTACGCCCGCAAGGAGAAAAATTTGTGGAGCAGTTTCGGCGACGGCGAACTTCTGACCGTAGCCCGCTGCGATACGGCGGAATCGGAAGCTGAATTTATTGCTTCATATATCCATCAGTTCTTTGATGAACACCGGGAGTACAAATATTCGGATTGTGCGATTCTTTACCGCTCCAACTATCTCTCGCGTCAGCTTGAACAGGGCTTGCGGGCAGCAGATATACCTTATCAACTGGTCGGCGGGCAGGAGTTTTATCAACGCAGTGAAGTCAAAGATGCCGTCAGCTATCTGCGGATCGTTGCCAACCCCCGCGAAGATCAGAGTCTGCTGCGGATTTTAGGCAATCCGCCCCGCGGTCTGGGCAATAAGGCCGTGGAAAAACTCAAAGAGATGCGGCTGAACGGCACGCCCGGCATGTTGAACGCACTTGGATCGGAAGAATTTATTGCCAGCTGTACCGGCAAAGCCAAAGCCGCCGCCCGCTCTCTTTACGATACAGTAATCAAATACCGCAACCTCTTTACTGTTCCCGGCGATCTGGCGGCAAAAACCCGGGCTTATCTCTATGAAACGGGATTTCTCGATGGTTTGCAGAAAGTATATAAGGATATAGAAGATGCCACCAAACGGCGGGAGAATGTTGACGAATTCATCAACGCCATCGCTCAATTTGAAAGCAAGCAGCCCGAATTGCCTACTTTGCAGGAATTTCTGGAAAAGTTTGCTCTGCTCGAAGAAAACGACCGTACCGACGACAAATCCGATGATGGCAACGGCGTAGTGCTTTCGACCATCCACGCCTCCAAAGGCCTGGAGTTCCCGCTGGTATTTCTGGTGGCGATGGAGCGGAATATCTTCCCCAATGAGCGTGCATTGAAAGAAGATTCTCTGGATGAGGAACTGCGGCTTTTTTATGTGGCACTGACCAGAGCCAAACGCCATCTGGTCATCACTCATGCCAGAGAACGGTTCCGTTACGGCAAGGTGGAGCGTTCAACGCCGTCGGATTTTCTGCTGCGACTGCCGGAAGATCTGACCGATTGCGGCGATGATTACGAATTCATCCAGCAGTTGAGTGCCGATTCCATAAATGAAGGTTTTGCCAGGATTTTTGAAATGCTCAAGTAGCATAAATCAATAATACAGGCTATATTATAGTAAAATGTCATCAATATAAATCAAGGGAAAGTGTTATGAAATTAACTGACGAAGTAGCCAAAGCATTGCAGAATTGCGTGGAAGGCTTGGGTTCCATTGCTGAACTTTCACGCCGCACCGGGGTGCGGATCGAACTTTTGAGCCGTTATCTTGACCGCCAGACCAAGTCCATTGAACAGGATACCTGGGGGCAGCTTTACCCGCTGATAAAGCCGTATCTGAACAGTCCCAACAGCAACACCGATATACCCAAGATCATCGGCAGTCCGGCAAGGATGCATCACGACATGGTCAGTTTGACCTGCGATGAAAAAATTCTGCTGGATGCGTTTGCCGCACTCAATGCTGAAGATCAGCAGAAATTTCTTGCCGAGGTGCTGGAACGGGCCGAAGCTGAACTCGCCGCCAAACGCAGCAGTATGTAATGAGGCTGATGATGTTTTGCCCCAAAGTCATTATTTCAGCGGCAGTATTCCTGATCGGCGGCAGTGTTGTGCTGTCGGCGGCACCGCTGAAAGTCGCCACGGTTGACCTGACCAGACTTTTCAGAGAATATTACCGCACTAAAATCATTGAACAGGATTTCAATGAACAAAGCAAGGTCTATCGCAACTACATAGCACGTCAGGCAGAAGCGTTGCGGAAAAGCGAAGCTGAATACCGGAAAAAACTGGATGCGTCGCTCAATGTAGCACTGGCTCCGGCGGAACGCGAAAAACGCCGCAATGAAGTTCAGAGCATGGAAAATGAGCTTAAACGCCGCCGTGCCGAGCTTGAGCAATATGCCGCCGGAAAAGCCAGAGCATTGCAGAAAGCCTCCGGCGAGCAACGCTTGAAAGTTATTGAAGAGATCCGTTCGGAGATCCGCCGCCGTGCCGCTTTTGACGGTTACACGCTGGTCTTGGATAAATCAGCCAAAAGCACCAGCGATGCGGCAATCATCCTTTACAGTGCCGATTCTCTGGATATAACTGAAAGAGTTTTGACAGAACTGAACCGCGGAGCGGAAAAATCCGCAGCAAACAAGAACTTAAAACAATAGAGTATATAAATTCAGGAGTAAAGATCATGAAATCTTTGAGTGCCTCTGCCATTGCAGAAATGGTCAACGGAAAAATCCTCGGCGATGAAAATAAAGTCTGTACCGGAGTTGCCAGTGTAAAAGATGCCAACAGCGATACCGTTTCGTTTGTCGGCAGTAAAAAATATCAGCATCAGCTGGAAAGCACCGCCGCCGGCATCGTGCTTATCAACAAGGACTTGGAAAAGGAACCGCTCAACAACAGAACCTTTATCGTCTGCGAGAATGTAGATCTTGCCTTTGCCAAAGTTCTGGAATTCTTTGCTCCCGAACCTGTGGTCTATGCACCCGGCATCCATCCCGCCGCATCAGTCGATCCCACGGCTAAAATCGGCAAAGATGTGCATATCGGAGCCTGTGCCGTGATCGACCGCAATGCCGAGATCGGCGATAACACGGTCATTCTGCCGGGTGCTTACATCGGTGTGGAAGCCAAAGTCGGACGCAACTGCTACATTGCCCCCAACGCCGTGGTGATGTTCCGCTGTACGCTGGGCGATAAAGTTATTCTGCACTCCGGAGTAGTCATCGGCGGCGACGGTTTCGGCTTTATTCCCGGCCCGCAGGGTTTGGTCAAAGTACCGCAGACCGGTATCGTGGAAATCGGCAACGATGTGGAAATCGGAGCCAACACCACCGTTGACCGTGCCCGTTTCGGCAAAACCCGCATCAAAGACAATGTCAAGATCGACAATCAGGTTATGATCGCTCATAATGTGGAAATCGGCGAAAGCAGTATCCTCGTTGCCCAGTGCGGTGTTGCCGGTTCAGCTGAAATCGGCAGAGGGGTCATTCTGGCGGCTAAAGTCGGCATCAACGGTCATATTTCCATTGGCGACGGCGTGCAGGTTGCCGGTACTTCCGGCGTGGTCAAGAGTGTGCCGGCCGGTTCGATCGTCATGGGTACGCCCGCCGAAGGTCAGCGTGAATTCATGGCCCGTCTGATGCTGCCGAAAAAGGTGGAAAAACTTCAGGCAAAAATCGAAGCTCTTACCGCTGAACTTGAAAAACTCAAGGCAGAAAAGTAACAGATGTATAATGCTGAACTGCTCCTGAAAGTCGTTGCATTGGTTGTTTTTTTCCATGCACTCGTGCTTTGCGGGGCAGAAAAAACCGCTCCGGCAAGTATCAGTGATCCACTGCTGGAGCGTGCCCGCAACGGCGAGGCTCAAGCCCAGCTGGAAGCGGGTTTTGCTTTTTACCGGAACAACAACCCGGTACGGGCGGCGTATTGGTTTCAGGCGGCGGCCAAACAAGGTATTGCCGAAGCTCAATATAATGCCGGACGCTGTTACCTTGCCGGATACGGCGTGGAAAAAAATCTGCATCAGGCATTGGATTTTTTCAAACTTGCTTCAGAGCATGATTTGCCTCCCGCCCAGCTGGAAACCGCCAAACTCCTCCTTAATGGCATAGCGGCAGTTCCGGAATCCAGCCCTCCCCGCAAAGCGATCGAACCCGACGAAAAGACAGCCGTTGCACTGCTGGAAAAAGCCGCCGCCAAACGCTACACACCGGCAATGACGGTCTATGCTGAATATTTAATAAAAAAATACCGTCAGCAGAAACCGCAGAAAATCATTGCCCTGCTGGAAATGGCGATCACCGGCGGCGACCGCAACGCCCCGGTAATGCTGGCAGATTTTCTGTTGAACCGCACCGATCAATACCGCGACGAGATCCGGGCAAGGCGGCTGTTGGAAAACTCTGCAGCAGACAATCCCGAAGCCATGGCAAAATTGGCGTTTGCCGTGGAACATGGTTTCGGGGCTCCGCCGGAACCGGAAAAGGCGTTTAAACTTTATTCAGAAGCATTGAAAAAAGTATTCATCCCGCTGGCGGCGGCACGACTGGCAAATTATTATTATTCAGGCAGTTCCGGCGTTAAGCAAGATATACAGCACGCCTTGAAACTTTACACTCAAGCCGCCGCCGCCGGTATTCCGGAAGCCATCACCCAGTTGGCAGTTTGCAGTAAAAACGGTATTGGCATGAAAGCCGATAAAGCCAATGCATTTGAACTCTTTTTTCAGGCGGCAAAAATGGATCATGCTCCCGCCCAATATGAACTTGGAGTCTGTTTTGCCAACGGCGAAGGCACTGTTGCCGATCAGAAGGGTGCTTTTTACTGGTTCAATCAGGCGGCAATGCGGTACGAACCGCGGGCATTACTGGAGAGCGGCAAACGCTATTTGTACGGCAACGGTACAGAAATTGATGCAGAAAAAGCAGTTGCGTATCTGGAACAGGCCTACGCCAACGGCATGAACGAGGCGGCGGTATTGCTCGAAGAAGCCCGCCGGAAATCGCGTAACAGTGTCAACATCAAGCCGCAGGAACTGCCAAAATTCGGCTTGTAACGCTTTCCCGGTCAGCCGAGGAGGAATTTCAGGTCTTCGATGGAGAATTTTTCGGCGGAAAGTGCGGGGTTTTCCACTACCTGATCGAATATTTCCTGCTTGCGTTCCTGCAATGCAAGTATCTTTTCTTCGACTGAATTTTTCACCAGCAGCTTGATCGTTCTTACAGCCCGAGTCTGTCCGATGCGGTGGGTACGGTCGGCGGCCTGCAGTTCGGTTGCCGGATTCCACCACGGGTCGTAAATCATCACAGTATCGGCACTGGTCAGATTCAAACCGGTACCGCCGGCTTTCAAACTCAACAGAAAAACGGGTATATCACTGCTGTTGTTGAACTTATCGACCACTTCCTGCCGGTTACGCGTGGAGCCGTCCAGATAGCAGTAGTTGATATTGGCCGACTGCAAATATTCTTCGACCAGCTTGAGCATACTGGTAAACTGACTGAACAGCAATACTTTATGCCCGCTGTCAATATGTTCTAAAAGCAGTTCCTGCAACAGCTCGAATTTAGCCGAAGGCACAGCCAGACTTTCATCCATAAGTCTGGCGTGACAGCAGATCTGCCGCAAACGCAGCAGAGTTGTAAGAATCTGCATATTGCCTTTCGGGCTTTTGCTTTTACTCTTGGACAATTCCTGCAAACTTTCTCTGCCTTCAGCAAGTACCTGATCGTAAAGCTGCTGCTGTTCATCATCCATAGTGCAGAACATCGCCAGATCTTCGCGGGGCGGCAATTCCGGAGCCACATCTTTTTTGACCCGCCGCTTGATGAACGGTGCAGTTCTCGCCGCCAGATCGTGCCGCAGAAATTCCGATTCGGCAATGTCGGCATACTCCTTGCGGAAGCTGTTGAAACTGCCCAGCAATCCCGGATGCAGGAAATCGAACATGCTCCAGAGGTCTTCCGGTGAATTTTCCAGCGGAGTACCGGTCAGGACAACTTTGTGCAACGCTTTAACGGCTTTACAGCTGTGGGCGTTGGCGGTGCCGGGATTTTTGATATGCTGTGCTTCGTCAAGTATCAGCAGATCGAATTGCATCCTGGAAAGTTTGGCAATTTCCCGCCGTGCCATAGTATAAGAGGTAATTATCAGATCGTAGTCGTTGAAAGCCTTCGCAACCTTATTGCGTTCTTCACCATAGAATAAACCGACTTTGCACCCCTCCAGAAATTTTCCGCACTCCCGGTGCCAGTTTTCCACCAGACTTGCCGGACAGATCACCAGCGACGGATGCGGTGAATATTGACGCATTTCGCTGAAAAGAGCCAATGCCTGCAAAGTTTTGCCCAGCCCCATTTCGTCCGCCAATATCACATTAAAGTCATTTATAAGCATTGTACGCATCCACTGCACACCCTGCTCCTGATAACTGCGTAACTGAACTTTAAGTTTCAGCTGACGATCAGGCAGGAGTGCTTTGGTGTTGAGCATATTTCCGCTGTGTTCGCTCAACTCCGCCGGCAGTGCCCCCCGCCAGCGGCGTACCAGATGCCGGAAATAATGCAAACTCATGCGGGGCAGTTCAAAAGTTGAACTTTCTTCGTTCAGATTCTGCACAAGTTTGTTGAGTTTGGTTATATCGTCAAAACCTTCAAGCAGTGCTATGCGGCAGTTGGCAACTTTGATAAACTTCTGACGCATCCGGGCACAATCCGCCACATCGCTCCAGACGGCTCTGCCGCCGTTGGCAGTCTGCCAATTATATTTGACAACGTAATTGCCCCGCTCGCTCAATGCGTCCAGACACTCACACTCCAGGGCAATACGCTCCAGCGGATTACCGCCGTTGGCAAGTTTTGCCAACTCGCCGCCGAGAGCAAGGTTTTTATAGCGTTTGAGCCAATCAGGAAGAACGTCATTTAAAAACATACCGGTATTTTCCAGACCGGCAACCGTAAAACTGCCGTCGGCGACCTTGCCGGAAACTTTCAGCATTGATAAATTGTTGACCAGCTCCCGTTCGACCATCTCCTGCCGCAGAAAAAAACTGCCGCTGCGATCGACCGCCAATCTGCCGCCATCGGGCAGAAAAGCCATATTGTCATAGACAAAACGCAAATCAAGATTCAGATCTTCAGCCTTGAGATTGCCGTTCAACACTATGGCAAGCGGTTTTTCAGCAAGTGTATTATTTTCCTGCCGGACAAGTCTGAACGGCATATTTTTGAGAAATTCGCCGGAAAACTCATGTTCATTAGTCCACTTGCCCAGCCGGAAAAAGTTGCGTACCATCCCGACTTCGCAATCACTGCACAGCCAGAAATATTCACCGTTTTTCCCCACCCAACAACCGGATTTGCCGGTGATTACCTTGGCTGAATGGATTTCCAGCGGTGCATTGCGATAGATGATCCCCGGCGAATATTCGCGGATATTTTTCACGGTTTTTGCCAGCACCACCGCTTCGGCAGCACAATCGTTGTGAATAATCACCCGACGGCCGTTGCGGAAAAAGTTGCGGAAATTCCCCAGCGAGTGAAAAAACTCACTGGTCAGTTCCGAATTGAGCAATATATTGGAATTTTCCGCCTCGCCATTGATCGCCAGAAAACGGATGATCTGCCGGTCAAGCAGAGAAAAATCGCTGAATTTAAGCTGAACTGCAAGCACTTTATCGAAGAAAAGCTGACGGAGATTGCCCAGATTGCCCAGATACTCCCGCTTGCCGCTGCGTAACCGTACAGAAAGCACCGCATTTTCCCATTTGCTCGGCACATGCGGAAACGCCGACTCGGCATTGATGATAACTTCGGCGGTTGCCTGATTGCGGCACTCTGCGGCAAGCGACTCCAGCCCGACATTTTTCAGTCCGGTATAGTTTGCCTGATCGGTATCGACCTTGCTGTCATATTCCGGCAGACGGAAAAGCCCGGAATACATCCAGAGAGCCACGGCATGAGAACAAAGTACAGCGGCATCGGCACTGCGGTCATTGGATTCGGCACAGTCGCATTGAGCTTTTACCGCAGAACCCAATTCCAGATGGGTGTGATTTTTGACGCCGTTTTTATCAGTAAAAACAGCGTGCAGGACCCCGTGCATATCCTTGAACGCCCCCTCGATACAGTTGTTTTTCAAAAGCTGTTTGGCGTTTTTGAAAATGCTCTCGCTGGAGTTGGCGATCAAACGTTCTTCAAATGCGGAACGGACTTTCAATGTAACTCTCCGGACGGTTAAATTGCAAATAAAATTCTGCTACTATAAACCACAAGTTGAATTATTGCAAATCCAAATCCGCCTTTCGCATAAGATTTAAGCAAAAAAACACAAAATCCGGATTTATTTTGAAAAAAGTAGCTTTTGTATATAAAAGTTATTTGTTAAACGGCACATATAGTATTATATTATAATTAGACCGGGTGAAGTTTTTCTTCAGATCCGGATTATATAAAACAGACCGCGCCGTATCGGGCATGGCAAAAAATGCCGGAGGGCTGCGGGCGAAGTGAAATATTTTTTTATTCTCTGCTGATGCAGAGTTGAGGTCAGACAGTGCAGTTCAAATGAACCACGAGGGTCTGACATGTTGTTCAAACCGCAATAAATGGAGGCTCAAAGCCTGTTTTGCGGTTGGTTATACGCTGTAAAACAAGTTAAAAAACCTGTTTTGCGGCCGTGTTATTCATTTTGTCCGGGTTTTCCGGGTTCTGCAAGTATGCTTTCTGCGGCTTGAGGTGCAAATCTTGAGCTTGTGCTTGATTTTTTGTGCCATTTTCCGGTCTGTTATGGAATTTTAAGTGATCGGAATATATAAAAATGGACGAACTGGGTTTCATTTTCAACGCAACACCTGCACGCGGAAAAAGCGATTCTTCCGCCGGCGACCGTATGCCGCTGGCGGCACGGATGCGTCCGCGTAATCTGGAGGAATACTGCGGCCAGAGCCATATCCTCGGCGAAGGCAAACTCCTGCGTCGTGCCATTACTGCCGATAATTTCAGTTCCATAATCCTTTCAGGCCCCCCCGGGGTGGGCAAAACCAGTCTGGCAGAGCTTATTGCACTTTCGACCAATGCGGCATTCATCCGGCTTTCGGGTGTTACCAGTACCGTGGCGGACATCCGCAGAGAAATTGCCATGGCAAAAGAGCGTCGGAGCAATTCCGGCAGACGGACTGTTCTTTTTGTGGACGAAATCCACCGTTTCAACCGTGCCCAGCAGGATTCACTGCTGCCGGATGTGGAGTCCGGCGTGGTCAGGCTGATCGGAGCGACCACCTTCAACCCGTCGTTTTATGTGGTCAATGCTCTTATGAGCCGCTCGTTGAGTTTTCAGCTCGAACCGCTCTCGCAGGATGAGATCAAAAAACTCCTGAACAACGCCATTACTGATGAGCGGGGCTTCGGCCGACTTGCCGTAAAAGTTGCTCCCGAAGCACTGGATTTTATCGCCGAAGTGTGCGAAGGCGACGGCAGACGCTCGCTGAACGCTCTGGAAATGGCAGTATTATCCACGCCGGTAAGCGAAGACGGGATCATCCATGTTACGCTCGGAACAGTGCAGGAATCGGTTCAGAAAAAGGTTGTCAATTACGATGACGACGCCCACTATGACACCGCCAGTGCGTTCATCAAAAGCATGCGGGGCAGCGACCCGGATGCCGCAGTGTACTATCTGGCAAAAATGCTGGAAGCCGGCGAAGATATACGTTTCATTGCCCGGAGAATGGTGATTCTTGCCAGCGAGGATATAGGCAATGCCGATCCGCGGGCGATCACCCTTGCCGTATCGGTGATGCAAGCCGTGGACTTTGTAGGTATGCCCGAAGCAAGGATAATCCTTGCCCAGGGAGCGACCTATCTGGCGACCGCCCCCAAAAGCAATGCTTCATATACTGCCATAAACGAAGCATTGAGCGATGTAAAAAACAACCGCATCCAACCCATACCCTACGCGTTGCGTGACCCTCATTCAGCCGGCGGCAAAGCCAATAACCACGGCAAAGATTACATTTATGTGCATAACACCGGCGGTTTTGCCGTGCAGGATTACATGAGTGTGCCCAAAAAATATTACCGGGTGGAGGGTTCCGGCTACGAAGCCAAGATAAAGGAACGGCTGGACTACTTTGACCGGTTGCGGCAGGAAGCAGGAGCAGGCAAATGAGCGATCTGAAAACGCAGAAATCTGAATTGCGGAAAAAGTTCATCGCCGCAAGAAAAGCCATGACGCCGGTGGAACATCTGGTTCTGGATGGAGCCATTGCCGCCAGATTGCTGGCTTCAGAAGAGTTTGCCGAAGCGGATGTGGTCGCAGGATACGCTTCTGACGGTAACGAAGTCAATATCCGCAGCGTGTTGGAAAACGCCCTCATTCTGGGCAAAAAGATTGCTCTCGTGCGTTATAACGAAGCAAAAAAATCTTATGAGCCGGTGGAAATACATTCCTTTCAGGAGGATCTGGAACCGGCAAAATTCGGTCTGTTAGAACCGAAAGCAGGGCTTGAAACAGCAGTTTTAAGCGAAAAATCGCTGTGGCTGATACCGGCCGTGGCATTTGACAGAACCGGCACCCGGCTGGGTCGGGGCGGCGGTTTTTACGACCGGATGCTTGCAGAGTATCCGGGCAGAAAAGTTGGAGTATTCTACCAGAACCAGTACAGTGACGAGCTTCTGCCCTGTGCAGAACACGATCAGAAACTGGCGTTGGCAGTTACGGAAGATAAAGTGTATAAATTTTAATCCGCAACAATTTGAAAGACACGGTGTCTGGCAACAGCAGCGGAATTGAACAACCAAAGAAAGTGATTGAAGAAATGGTTACACAAATCTTGATCGGCGCCGGAGGCGTCGCAGTAGGAGCGGTGGTGGCATTTATCATCCAGAGCCTCACCAAACAATCGGCAATGGCGATAGCCGCCAAAGTCAAAGCCGAAGCCGGCAGAGAAGCTGAACATATTCAACGTGAAGCTAAAGTTACCGCCCGGGCAGAAGTCCTGAAAATGCGGGACGAAGCCGAAGCCGAACTCAAAGAACGCCGCAAAGAGCAATCCAATCAGGAAAAACGCCTCGTCCAGCGTGAAGAATCGCTCGACAAGCGTGCCGCCAATCTGGAAGATCAGCAGAAAAATCTGGAAAAACAGCAGCAGGATATTACCGTTTTGCGTGAGCGGCTCACCGCCCGCGAAGCTGAACTTGCCGCCAATATTTCCCGCCAGATCGACGAATTGGAACGCATTGCCGGAATGGCACGCGAAGAAGCCAAAGAAATTCTGCTGGAAAAACTCAAGAACGAAGTCCGCAACGAATCCGGTCTGCTGGTACGCAATATTCTGGACGAAGCCAAAGCCCGTTCCGAAAAAGAAGCCAACCGTCTGCTGACCTACGCCATCCAGCGTTATGCTTCGGACTGCACCTACGAGCGTACCACGGCTACCATTCCGCTGCCCAATGACGAAATGAAAGGCCGCATCATCGGCCGTGAAGGCCGCAATATCCGGGCATTGGAAGCGGCTACCGGGGTGAACATTCTTATTGACGACACGCCTGAAGCGGTGGTCATAAGCTGTTTTGACCCCATCCGCAAAGAGGTTGCCCGTCAGCTCATGGAGCGTTTGATCTCCGACGGCCGGATCCATCCCACCCGCGTGGAAGAACTCACCGCCAAGATCACCCGCGAAGTGGAAGAAGATGCTTACAGTGCCGGTGAACGGGCAGTGCTGGAAACCGGTCTGACCGGGGTGGCTCCGCAGCTTATCAAACTGCTGGGCAGACTCAAATACCGTTACAGTTTTTCGCAGAATGTTTTGCAGCACTCGCTGGAAACTGCGTACTTTATGGGTGTGATCGCCGCCGAACTGGGGTTGGATGCCAGCAAAGCCCGCCGCATCGGTCTCTTCCACGATATTGGCAAAGCTGTTGACCACGAAGTTGAAGGTTCACACGCCGCCATCGGTGCAGAAATCCTGCGTAAGCACAACGAACCCAAAGATGTGGTACAGGCTGTAGCGGCACACCATGCGGAAGTGGAACCCGCCGGTCTGTTTGATGTACTTATCAATGCGTGCGATACCTTGTCGGCTTCCCGTCCGGGAGCCCGCAGTGAAACTACTGAACTCTATCTCAAGCGTCTGGAACAGCTCGAAGCCATCGCCCACGAATTTTCCGGTGTTGAATCCTGTTTTGCTCTTCAGGCAGGCAGAGAAGTCCGCGTGATCGTCAATCCCGAAAAAGTTACCGAAGGCGAAGCCCAGATGCTCGCAAGAGATATTTGTCAGAAAATTGAACACGAAATGAACTACCCCGGCCAGATCCGGGTAACGATCATCCGCGAAACCCGTTCGGTCGAATACGCAAAATAAATTACAGTCAGGTGAAAAAATGTCTTGCAATGATCTCTCCGGCAGGGTAAAACTGATCGTCAACAAAAATAAACTGCGTGATAATTTCCGCAAAATTGCCGGAAAGGTTGCCTCCTGCTCGCTCTTGAGTGTGCTGAAAGCCAACGCTTACGGCACCGGAGCAGATGTCATGGGCAGATTGGTCGTGGAGTGCGGCACCGACCGCATCGGCGTAGCTGATCTGAACGAAGCTCTTGCCATGCAAAAGGCAACGGCCAATGCAGTCCCGGTACAGATCCTCGGTGTGGTAACGCCCGATGAATTACCTGTTGCAGTGGCAAATGATCTGGTTCTGCCGGTCAACGGTCTTGCCATGGCAAAAGCCATTTCATCTGAAGCGGTCAAGCAGAATAAAACCGTAAGAGTACACCTTATTCTGGATACCGGCATGGGCAGATTCGGTTGGCTGGCGGGGTTCTGCCTGGAAGAGATAAAAGCAGCGGCGGCATTACCCAACTTGCAGCTTGAAGGTGTATATTCGCACTTTCCGTGTGCCGGAACTCCCGGCGAGGAAGGTACAGTTGCCCAGATACGGGAGTTTATCCGGCAATGCGATGAACTGGCGGCAAACGATGTGAAATTTGCTTACCGGCACATTGCCGCCAGCGACGGCATACTCTACCAGCAAGCCAGTACCGCTGAACCGTTCAACATGGCACGGCTGGGGCTTTGCTGGTACGGAGTCTGCCAGACCGAAGCCGAAAAAGCATTTGCCCTTGAGCCGGCTCTTGAACTTGTCACATGTGTAGGTGCGGTGCGTAAGATGCCCGCCGGTGCTACCATAGGTTACAACCGGACGGTCAAACTGACCGGAGAAACAATGATTGCAACGATTTGTGCCGGTTATGCCGACGGCTTGCCGCTGGCACTTTCCAACAACGGCAGAGTGTTGATAAACGGTACAAGCTGTCCGATCATCGGCAGAGTTTCCATGGATTACACCATGGTGGATGTAAGCAATGTACCCGGCGAAGTGGCGTGGGGCACTCCGGTAACGATTTTCGGCAGTAACGGTAATGAACACATCCCTGCCGGAGAAGTGGCAAAGGGCAAAAATACTCATATTCACGATATACTGTGTGCTGTAAGCAACCGGGTACAGCGTGTTTATATTGGATAAAAACTTTTTTGGAGAACGATTTATGGCTGTATTAACTATTGAAGAACTGCGGGCATTTGCCGGTGCGGCAGTTGAGCGGGTGGAACATCTCGGCGACTTCCTCAAGATCGCCGACCGCCGCGACGAAATGGCAAAACTCAACGAAAAAATGGCGGCTCCCGATTTCTGGGATCACAAGGAAGATGCCCAGAACACGGTTGCGGCATTGAGTGCGGCAAAAAATGTGATCGAGCCTTACGAAAAAGTGCAGAAGGAAATCGGCGATCTGGACGAACTTATTGAAATGGCCGCCGAAGATGAAGAGATGCTTCAGGAAGTTTCCAACATGGTAACAGAGTTGCAGAAAGAACTTGACCAGCTCGAACTGGTGAGTTTTCTCTCCGGCGAACTTGACCATAACAACGCCTATTTCAGCATCCACGCCGGAGCCGGCGGCACAGAATCCTGCGACTGGGCAAGTATGCTCATGCGTATGTACCGGCGGTATTTTGAACGCTGCGGCTGGAAAGATGAAGTATTGGATCTTCAGCCCGGTGAAGAAGCGGGCATCAAGAGCGTAACTTTGAAAGTTACCGGCGAATTTGCCTACGGCTACATGAAAGCCGAACGCGGCGTACACCGTCTGGTGCGTATATCGCCGTTTGACAGCAACGCACGACGCCACACATCGTTTTCATCAGTCGATCTGATCCCGGAACTGGGCGAAGATATAAATGTGGAAGTCGAAGAAAAAGATTTGCGTATAGATACCTACCGTTCCAGCGGTGCCGGCGGTCAGCATGTTAATACCACCGACAGTGCGGTGCGAATAACCCACATACCCACCGGCACTGTGGTGGCATGTCAGAATGAACGCTCACAGCACAAAAACCGTGCCACAGCAATGAACATGCTCAAAGCCCGTTTGTACGAACTGGAACTGGAAAAACGCCGCAGTACCGAAGATGCCATCCGTGGAGCCAAAACCGACAACAGCTGGGGCAACCAGATCCGCAGTTATGTTCTGCAGCCGTATCAGATGGTCAAGGATCTGCGTACCGAAGTGGAAACCAGCAATACCGCCGCCGTACTCGATGGCGATATTCAGGAATTTATCGAAGCATACTTGAAACAGGTGCGGTAATGGCTGACGAAAAATCCATGCCCAAAAATTATGTCTGTACGGTCAACGACGCACAGCGTATGCAAGTAGAAAATTACTGCCGCGAACACGGCTGGCAATTTTCGGATCTCGCTTACGGGCATTGGAAAGCCGCCGGCAATAAGATAAATGTTGCGGCATACAAAAGCGGCAAATTAACCGTACAAGGTGCGAACACGGCAGAGTTTGTACTCTATTTTCTGGAGCCGGAAGTACTTCACACCACCGGTTTCGGCTACGAAGAACCCGCCGCAGTATTGAATACAGGCAATATCACACCGCACGGCGGCATCGACGAAAGCGGCAAAGGGGACTTTTTCGGCCCGTTGGTCGTAGCGGGAGTTTATGCCGATGCCGAAATCGGAGCAAAACTCGCTTCCGCCGGAGTCTGCGACAGCAAATTGATAAAATCCGATAAAAAAATCACCGAAATAGCCCACCAGATCCGCAATATCGCCGCCGGAAAATTTGCCGTGGTAACGGTGGGGCCGGAAGCCTACAACCGCCTCTACGGCAGTTTCGGCAACCTCAACCGGCTTCTGGCATGGGGACACGCCAAAGTTATTGAAGAACTGCTGGAAAAAGTGCCGGAATGTCCACGGATGCTTTCGGATAAATTCGGTAATGAGTCGCTCATCCGCAACGCCTTGCAGACCCGCGGCCGTCAGATCATACTGGATCAGGAAACCAAAGCTGAAAGCGATGTGGCAGTAGCCGCGGCAAGTATTCTCGCCCGCGACGGTTTTATCCGTATTATGGCAAAACTTTCGGAAAGTGCCGGAATCACCCTCCCCCGCGGAGCCGGAGCCAATGTTCAGGCTATGGCCAACGAAATCGCCGCCAAAGATCCGGAGCTGTTGAAAAAAATCAGCAAGACTCACTTCCGCACCTGGTACCGTGCAATGGGTTTGCCGGAGCCGGAAAAAATTCCGTGGCAGGGGAGATAAAGTGTTATGCAGCTCTATGTAATATCCGGCAGTGATGATGCGGCAGTCAAATCGCGGGCATTGGCATTGATAACCGAATGGCTCGGGCCGGAATTTGACAGTTCCGCTGATTTGGAAATAATCCGGGGCGATGACGAAACCATTGCCGCCGAAGACAGTTTGAACGAATTTCTTGCTTCGGCAAAAACTCCGCCCTTTTTCGGCAACGGCAAAACCGTCTGGCTCCGGCACTGGAGCGGCTTCAAAGTCATGAGCGATGCCCGCAGTACCAAAGCCGGCGAAGCACTTATGAACCGTTTTGCCGAAGAAGTGGTCAAACCCGACCCGATCGACGGCATACGGCTGTTGGTTGACGGCAGCGGTCTTGACGGCAGAAAATCACTGGCAAAGCTCCTGAAAACCAGTGAAAATGTGGAGTTTGAACTCCTGAATCTGCCCGATCAGAAAGCCAAAGATTTTGTCCGTCAGCAGGTCAGCAGCATAAGTACCCAGGTAAAAAATGCCGGATACAAGATCACGCCCGATGCGGCAGAGTACCTTGCCGCCGCCACCGGCAGTGATTCAGCTTTACGCGGTAATGAGCTGGAAAAACTCTACTGCTTCTGTGCCGGAGAAAAGGTCATTACGCTCGACGACTGCCGGGAAGTGGTAACTTTTGATGCCGCGGCAGTAAGCTGGGAACTCGGTTCGGCGTTGAGCGAACGCAACACCGCCGGAGCGTTGGCACTGCTTACGCCCATATTGCGAACGCTGAAAAAAGAAAAAAGCTCCGGCAATCAGGAGTTGAGTTTGCTCTGGAGTGCCGCCGGCACATTTACCGATATAGTTCAGACCCACAGTTTTATGCAGGAGTTGGAGATGCCCGCCAGCTTCGGTCCGAACTTTTTCAGTCAGCTCGACAGTTCTTACAAAGAGCGTTTTCCGAAAAACAAACTCTTGAGTTATCACCCCTACCGGGCGTATAAACTCTGCGAAAGTGCCGCCCGCTGGAGCCCGCAATCGCTGGCAAAGGCTCTGGATCTGATAACCGAGGCCCAGCGGAAAATGGTTTCCGGCGGCGATTCACTGCTTACATTGGAAAAACTTGTTATTGATCTGGGGAAATGTTGAAAATGAACGATCTGCCGCTGATAAGCATTGGGGTTTCCACCTACAACCGCAAGGATTATTTGAAATTATCGCTCGATTCGCTGTTGGAACAAACCTACCCGAATTGCGAAATAATAGTTGTGGATGATGGTTCGGTGGACGATACTGAAAAAATGGTCAGAGAGTGTTATCCGCAAGTAAAGTATGTTTATCAAGCCAACGCCGGAGATGCGGCGGCAAAAAATCACGCGGCAAAACTGGCACAGGGCGAATACATAGTCTTCAACGATTCCGACGATCTTTTTCTGCCCGACAGTGTGGAAAGATTGTATAACGCCATAAAAGATAAAGAAAAAAATGCCATAAGCTACGGCACATATATTACCATTGATCCGGAGGGCAATGAACTCCCGACCAAGCGGAAAGTTACAGTATATCCCTCCGGCAAACTGACCGGCAACCTGCTGGAACATATAGTAGTATGCAACTGCGGCACATTGATACCGCTGGAAATTTTTAAACAAACCGGCATGTTTGATACTGCATTGAAAGTATCGTATGATTATGCACTCTTTCTGGAGCTTTCGCTGAACAGTGAATTTTACGCCGTGCCACAGCCGGTGTTTCTCCGCCGCCGTCATAACAGCAATATGTCGTCAGCCAATTATAAAAAAATGCTGACCGTGCTGAATATAGTGGAAAATTTTGCCGCCCGGCACAGCGAAATAAAAACACTTTACGCCCGCGAGTTGAATAACCGCCGGGCCGATCTTCACAATAAACTCTGCCGCGAAGCCCGCAAAGAAAAACTCCATTCCGAAGCAAAAATGCACGCAAAAGCCGCATTCAAGCTCAAAGCAACGCTGAAAAACTTCTGCCGTATGTTGGGATTGTAAGCCGCCGGAGGCGGTACGCAGGTGTTTGCATTGCGATACTATACCGTATGCCATGTCCGCCACATTCCCCCGGCTTCGTTACACTACGCCGTGGCGAGCGGGCTATAGTATGCGTGGCGGATGTGAGAGATTTTGGGAGGTTTTGAGAAATTTTAGGAGGATTTGGGAGAAAAATTCTTGCCGCCTATTTTGCCCGCCTCCCATACACTCTCATACTTTCCCATATTTATCGCACGGCACACAGGCGGTCACCTTACAACACAATACCGTATGCCACGCTCCCCGCGCTGTGCAAAGGTTATGCCAGTACCAATAACAGACTTCGATGAGTATGGGGGGGCAGAGGGGAGTTCAAAAGCCATCAAAACAAAGGCGATGAGCAAAACCACAGTACAAGGTGGGGTAGATTTTTGCGGCTAACTGTAAGGTAACCGCTAAAAACGCTCCCCGCGTTGTGCGAAGGTTATGCCATCGCCAATAACAGACTTCGAAGAGTATGGAGGGCAGAGGGGAGTTCAAAAGCCATCAAAACAAAGGCGATGAGCAAAACCACAGTACAAGGTGGGGTAGGTTTTTGCGGCTACCTGTAAGGTAACCGCTAAAAACGCTCCCCGCGCTGTGCAAAGGTTATGCCAGTACCAATAACAGACTTCGAAGAGTATGGAGGGCAGAGGGGAGTTCAAAAGCCATCAAAACAAAGGCGATGAGCAGAACCACAGTACAAGGTGGGGTAGGTTTTTGCGGCTACCTGTAAGGTAACCGCTAAAAACGCTCCCCGTGCTGTGCGAAGGTTATGCCAGCACCAATAACAGACTTCGATGAGTATGGGGGGCAGAGGGGAGTTCAAAAGCCATCAAAACAAAGGCGATGAGCAGAACCACAGTACAAGGTGGGGTAGGTTTTTGCGGCTACCTGTAAGGTAACCGCTAAAAACGCTCCCCGCGTTGTGCGAAGGTTATGCCATCGCCGACTTTTGAGGGCTTTTAGAATTCCCCTCACTTAACAAAAGTTATGAATTTTGCCATGCTGGCTTCGAGTTCTATCGACTGCCCGGTGTAGGCGGTTTCTTTCTGCGTTACGGGGTCAAAAATCACCGCACTCTTGTAGCTGAATGGTACTGTGAGTTTTACGGTATTTTTCTCTTTGGAGTAATTCAGAACCGTGGCAAACGCACCGGTTTTCTTGTCAAAATAACTGGCATAGACATCTTTACTGCCGGTCTTGATGACCGGTTTTTCTTTCTGCCAGTAGCCGACAAAATCGGCATCTTCCAGACCGAAACTGTGCATACGGTCGCGGATGCTCAATTCGGTTTTGCTGTCGATAAAGTTCGGATATATCAGGAGTTTGTGCAAAGTTGCCATACCGCTCAAGTGGGTGGCAACTTTTGGACTGGTGATCTTTTCTTCCTGCCGGTACTGGGGCAGCAGCATACGGTCGGGGCCGATGTTGCTGGCGTTTTCGTAGCGGAAACGGTTGATGCTCATAAAGTCATTGAAATATGTGGCTTTGTAGAACTGTCCGCGATACTGTTCGCCCATAAGAACCACATTGCTGTATGCACACATGAATCCGCCCTGATCGGCACCGGCGTGCTGAACGGTCAGATTGTTTTTGTCGTGCATACGCTGGGCAATGTAGATGCGTTCAGCAAAGGTTTTAACATCGAATACGGGGGTGAAGTGTTCGCCGTTTTCAATAAAGTGATCACTGCCGAAACAGTCGTAATAGACACCTTTCCACGAATAATCGCGGAGCATTTCCGAAAGATATTTCACATAAAGATCCTGCCAGAGTTTACTGCGGTAATCGCCTTTGGTACAGGGTGCCCCCTTCATATTGTAGCCGCGGCTGGGCAGGACGAACCACTGATCTTTGAAATAGCTCCACTGGGGGATGCTTTCAAGTATATACATAGGTATCTGGTAGAACATGGGGTAGCCTTTGGTACCCGCCAGATAATTTTTCATCATCTCCGGTTCATCGGTTGCCGCCAGACTGCCGGCATACTTGAACATTTTGTGCGAATGCCACATCAAGCCGAAGTTGCTGTATTTTTTGCCGGCCCGGAAACGGAGTTTACGCCAGTTGTTTTCGGCGGGGCGGTAGGGATAAGCCAGCAGTGAAAAGTCGAAGACCCGGCTTTCACCGGCTTTCAGGCTCACGGGTTCGGCAGTCATATTGATGGTCATGCCTTTTTTATCGACCACAAGATAGTTGTTTTTGAACTGCCGCTTGGTGGAGGGGTAAACTTTGGGCTGGAAGAAACTCATGCCGCGTTCAATGTTACCGAACAGAACATTGTCGTAAAAACGGTTGGTGGAAAAAACTTTCTTTTCGTTGAGGTCGATCACGCCGACATGCGACCAGCTGCCGTCGCAACGGTGAACAAAGTCAATATCTTTTACCGGAACTTTGAGCGTAAAGCTATTCAGAACCGCATCGCTGTTGGCTTTGACCGTAAGGGTGTAACGTGTATGGCCGAGGTAATCGCTGGTGACTTTGCCGCTGACAGTGAAATTACCAACTTTGCCCGCCAGCGGAGCTTCCGCCAGACTGGGCTGAACTTTGAGATCGGGAGCGTTGAACGCAAGTTTTCCGCCGTTGACCGACAATGTTACCGGTTCAGAAAGTATGTCGGCACGGTTGGCATTGACCTGTTGGATCATGCCGTCTTTGCCGAACTTGATCTCACCCGACCAGTTTTTGACGGTGTCGCCGGCTCCGGAGAGAGCTTTCCACGGAGCGGGCGGAGTCATTTCCGGCTTCTGCACACCAATATCATTGACCCAGTCGGGATTGTTGTAAACGCCGAAAAATGCGGGATCGCATTTCATGGTCTTGCCGTTTTTGAGGGTGATTTCGGGGGCGATATAATATTCGCCATCCTTCAACTCTTTAAGGTCAACAACGGTTTTGACCTGACCGGCGGCAAGAGCGATGCTTTTTACTTCATTTTTTTTTGTGTCGGTAATAACCAATTTTCCGGCAGTAATGTCAGAAGCCTTGATATTACCGGTCAGAACCGTGGTAACGGTCATTTGAGCTTTTTTGCTGTCGGTTTCGGTCTTGATATAGAGCTTGTTGCCGGCTTCCTTGAACCGCAGATGGTCAAGCTGGATAATATCTTTGGCTTTCATTTTACGCATGTTCAGCCCGATATCGACAAATTCGCAGTCAGCCGGGGTGGTAAAGGTATGGATAAGTTCTTTCCACTGCCCATTGGTGTAACGCACATGATAACGGCTCTGGGAAACTTTGGTTTTGCAGATGGCTCCGGTCTTGGTCTTGTAGAAGAATATGAGCATACCGTTGGCGTTGTATTTGAAGTTTTCGGTGGCTTTGATCCATGCTTCAAAGACATAGTTGCTGTTGGGCTTTACTTTGATATTGTCAATATAAAGAGCGTACTGCATTTTTTCGTCGGAGCCTTCGGCTTGGAAGAAGGCTTCGCCGACTTTGGCATGACGCCATTCGTTGACGATCCTGCCGCCTTTGCCCGGCATAAAGTGATCGTAGATCAGGTGCTTATCAAAAGCCCACTGGTCGAAAGTGGTTTCAAAGTTCGTTAAATCAATACCCTTTGCCACACCGTTGACGATCGGGGCTATACGCAGGAAATCCACCCATACCTGATCTTTGGCATCCATACCGGCAAGCCGCAACCCGACAGTGGCACTTACCGCACCTTCGGGAAGAGTAAATTCAAACTGGCGGTGTGTCCAGCGGGCAAAACTCTGGTACAGGACAAAACGCGTGGCAGGAACGGCTTTGAAGCCTTTCTGCATTTGATAGGTAACAATAAACATCAAACCTTTGCCGGAAAACGGCGTGGTCTTGTAGTTCAATGCCAGAGCAAATTTATCGCCGGGATTGCCCTTGACTGTGCATGAATAAATATACTGATAAGGGTGTTTATTGCCTTTGGCATAAAGGCAACCGCGTTCAGTACCGCCATCGGGGAGGATTTCGCCGCCATTTTTGGCAATGACAGTACCGGCGACTTTTTCGGGAGAGTCAAAGCGTTCGAGGATCACATCAGCCGACACGCTCAAAGCACAGCCGACCGCCAACAGAGCTGAAAACAGTTTTTTCATTTTTTTCCTTATATTTTATTTGTCTATTTTGTAATCAATCCAAACCGTAGTACTTCGCTTCATGATAAGCTTTTTTAGCCAAACTCGCAACCGATCCGTCACACATTACAGCATTACCGCGGCTACCGCCGCCGTGGGTAGTACCCAACAGCTGATCGTCGCCGGTACCGACAAGATTCTTTATCGTACTTATACTCGAAGTATTACGCCGCGGCATAAGCTGCTGGCGTTTGTAATATTTGTTGGATTCAGCATACATGATCATAGATGCCGGATCTTTTACCGAACCGATAGTGGCATTGGCACGGGTGGTCGTGCCGATACGATCGCAAAGACGACCGTTGTAGTAGTAGCTCAAAACACCGTAGTTAGGTCGGTCGGTAGCTTCGGCATCCCACTTAACAAGAGTTTTGCTGACAGAATCACATATAAAGTTAGTGATATCGCCGGGCTTGCGCTTGGGGTCGCCTTCCAGATAAAGCATTGCCTGACGGGCAAACCAGAGACCATATTTTTTTGAAGTAGGCTCCCACTGATTAAAGCCGCTTTCATCATAGATGGTACCGCCGGCATCACCCAAACCCTTGGTAGGGTCGCTCCAATGGAAATTATCTGTATTATCGCCGCTGTAAAGGATATTTGCCAAACCCAGCTGTTTCAATTTACTGGTACAATGGCTTTCTTTTGCCGACTCCCGTGCCGCCGAAAGAGCCGGCAGGAGCATTGCCGCAAGTATGGCAATAATGGCAATTACGACGAGGAGTTCAATGAGGGTAAAGCAGTACTGCTTTACCCGCCCATGGGCGGTGCGATTGCTTTCTTTCATAATTTTTGACCTTTCCTTTTCAGGGTTGTTGTTTATTTGCGTTTTATCAATTTCGGTTCCACATATATCGTACCGGGTGCCGAGGCGGAATTCACCGCGGCGGCCACGCCTTCGATCAGCGTGGGTATATTCATATCCACACTGGTGAGTTTGGGAGTCAGCGACTCGCACAGACTGGTGTTGAAGTGGCTGACGATGCTGACATCTTTATTGATGATCAACCCTCTTTCAGCCACCGCCTGATAGACCGACAACGCCCGTATATCATTCATACATACAAAGCCGTTGCATCCGGCATCCAGTGCGGCATTGATCTCGTTTTTAACTTCATTTTCGTGTTCATGGTAGGGTATATTGCGGGCGATTATCCTGCCGGAGTTGTAAAAATCAGCTCCGTATTCCCGGCAGGCATCTTCGATGCCGTCAAGTATATCCATATCAAAGAGTTTACTGCTTATGCCGTGTTTGCGGCGGATCGCCTCTTTGGCCGGTTCCTGGGTCAGAAAAACGAGTTTCCGGAAGTTGTTTTCCAAAAGATACCCGGCGGCAAGTCTTCCGGCTTTCCGCATATCGAACAGCACTTTGCTGGCACCTTCAAAGGCGATTTCGCCATTGTAAAATTTTGTTATTGTCCTAAATTTTGTGAAAAACATTTATAATTTCCAATGTTGATAACAACATTGCCTACACAATTCATTTTGTTTTGCCAATAGTCCTCCCACGCTTTGGCATTTGTAAACCGTTTTA
>SUVS01000011.1 GCA_015061885.1 Lentisphaerota bacterium | reverse complement strand
CCACCGGACGCGGCGGAGGCGGGGCAACTACTACTGGAGCCGGTACTACCACCACCGGTTGCGGCGGTGGTGGCGGGGCAACTACTACTGGAGCCGGTACTACCACCACCGGTTGCGGCGGTGGTGGCGGGGCAACTACTACTGGAGCCGGTGCAATAACTGCTTTTACCAGATTGACAATTCCGGCGGCAAGATGCAAGCCGTCGTTATGATGATGATGATGTCCTTTTGCCATCGCTTCCGGAACAACAACCAATATAGCTGCAGTTCCCACCAAACCGATCATGAGCTTTTTCATAAGTCTGTTACCCTTTCCTGAAGTTTGTTTTTACTTGATCAACGCTGCAAATTGATCTGCTCACTCATATAAATGACCGACCAGTCAGTTTTATTGTTAATATTTTCAAAAAAAATCATTTTTTATGTGGTAATTTCAAAAATCATTCAAAACAAAGGCAAAGAGCAAAACCACAGTCCAGTGAAAAGAGCGAAGGTTATGCCTTTGGCGACTTTTGAGTAATTTTGAAATTGCCTCTTATCTTAAAAGGAACCCGGAAGATAAGATACAACCAAAAGAATATATTGCAACCTTTAAAACAAAAAAAATCAAAAGTATTGCATGTTGCGGTAAATGGTATTATATTATTTTATGATAAAATAACAGCAAAACATGGAGATTTTATATGGCAACAAAACTCAGTTTGGTGGTTCCCTGTTATAACGAAGAAAATACTTTGGCAGAAATAGTGGAACGGGTTTTGACCTTGCAGAGCGAAAAACTTGCTCTGGAAATAATCATCGTTGACGATTGTTCAAAAGATAAAAGCTGGGATGTCGCCCGGACTCTGGCAGAAAAATATCCGGTGATAACTCTGGCAAAACACGAAGTAAATATGGGCAAAGGTGCCGCACTGCGTACCGGTTTTCTCAAAGCGACCGGGGATTTTGTCGGGGTGCAGGATGCCGATATGGAATACGACCCGGCTGATTACCTGACCATGCTTGAACCGTTGCTGGA
The DNA here is from genome assembly GCA_015061885.1 of Lentisphaerota bacterium. Classification (GTDB taxonomy): domain Bacteria; phylum Verrucomicrobiota; class Lentisphaeria; order Victivallales; family Victivallaceae; genus SIG78. The sequence goes on along the minus strand of SUVS01000011.1, from coordinate 55,940 downwards.
AGGCAAAGCCGATGTGGTTTACGGCTCGCGTTATCTGAAGCCGGATACCCGGCGGGTGCTTTATTTCTGGCACAGTTGTATGAATAAATTCCTGACTTTTGTTTCCAACATGTTCACCGATCTGGGCATAACGGATATGGAAACCTGTTACAAGCTCTTCAAGCGGGAAGTCATTCAGGCGATCGCCCCCAAACTGAAAGAAAACCGGTTCGGCTTTGAGCCGGAAGTCACCACCTATGTGGCCGAAGCCAAAGTCCGGGTTTACGAATGTGCCATAAGCTACACACCGCGGACTTTTGAAGAAGGCAAAAAGATCGGTTGGAAAGACGGTGTACGGGCACTCTATTGCATTATGCACTATGGAGCCTGCAATGCCCCGATACCCATGCAGTTGATTATTTACTTTTTCATCGGGGCACTGTCACTGCTGGTCAATCAGATCTCTTTTACAGTTTTTCTCAACAGCTGCCAGATGGATTTTTACCGGGCGGTCGCTGTTGCGTACATTATCAGTGCGGCGGCAAATTATCTTTTGTGCATTGCCATACTTTTCCGCCATAAAGCCCGCTGGAATACCGGCGGCGAACTGCTGGCATATATTGCAACGCTGGCAATAATGGGCGGCATAGATCTGGGCTTGACCAAAGTTCTGGCAGTATGGCTGCAAGCACCGCTGTGGAGTAAATTTATCGCCTCGCTGGTGGGATTTTTCGGGAATTACTTTTTACGCCGCAGTCTGGTTTTTCCCATGGCGAAAAAAATAAAAAATTATTGAACAAATAACTGCTGTAAGAACTCCAATTTTTTGCAGACAAACTTACTTGCTCTGCAAAAAACAAGGAGTTTTTATGTTGAACAACCTCAAAAAACACTCATTGCTGCCGGCTGTACGCCGGTGGGACAGCATGTTTGACTCGGTAATGGGCAAACTTGATCTTTTAAACGGCGAAGAAATGCGTTCAGAGTTGGATGATTATATTCATCCGGATATGAGCGTAAGCGACACTTCCGTTACGGTGCGTTTTATTCTGCCCGGAGTTTGCAAAGACCGGATCAATGTGGAAATCGAAAACGATTTTCTGCATGTCAAGACCGAACACAACGAAAACGCTCACTGCCATTGCAAAGGCAAAAAAGTTTTGCGTAACGAACGCATCCATACCGAATACAGCCAGAGCGTAAGACTGCCGGCTCATGTCAAAACAACCGAAGCTGCCGCCTGTTACAAAGACGGCGTACTGACTGTAAGCATCCCCCGCGAAACTTGCGGATGCAATCACACCAGCAAGATCGAAATCAAGTGAGGTAAAATATGACCAGCGAAGTAAGCAAAACAGTTTCCCCTGCCCCGATTGAAGAAAATATCGAGATCATGCCTCCGGTGGATATTACCGAAGAAAGCGATTGCTACAATATGTATTTTGAAGTTCCCGGCAGTAATTCAAGTTCGGTAAAAGCCGAGGTTGCCAACAATATTCTGACCGTGGAATGTGCCAGCACGCTCCGCCGCGGCAAACGCCCGATACTCTACAAAAGAGTATTCCGGCTTTCAAGTGCGGTCGATGTAAACAAGATAACCGCCGAAGTAAAAGACGGTATCCTGATGCTGAAACTGCCCAAAGCCGATCATGTAAAACCGTTCAAAGTCCCGGTGGCATAAGCCAAATCTCCGGCAAGGCTGTTGTCTGCATAAGACGGCAGCCTTTTTTTATTTACAAAAAAAACGCAAAAACAGCATAAAAGTATAAATCAACACATCAAAAGTGCATTGTTTACAAGAGAAAACAGCTGTAAACTATTTATGGAAAGAGGTATGTTACCGGAAAAAAAGATAATTTTAAAATCAGGGGTTGATTGGTATGAAAAAATGCTCTACTTGTGAACTTGCCGTTTCTTCATTTCGTTTCCAACGCTTTACTCTTATTGAACTTCTGGTGGTCATTGCGATCATTGCCATATTGGCGGCTATGCTCTTGCCCGCACTTTCATCTTCGCGGGAATCAGCCAAGAGCAGTAAGTGTGCCTCCAACTTGCGGCAGATAGGTATTTACAGTTTGATGTACAGCTATGACTGGGAAGACCATTTTCCGCCGTCCATCCAAGGTCTCAACTTTTACCGGGTGATCCATCGGTATATATCGCAAGATGAAGAATGGAATGAAAACAGAGCCAACAGCGTTTTCACCTGCCCCAGCGATGCCGACCGGATCCAGGAAAACAACCAGCACACATTTTTCAGTTACGGTCAAAATTTATATACTGCTCACGATGAACAGCCTACCGGCCGCCACTCTTCGGTATTATTCGGTATAAAGTTTACTACGCTCTTTGATGCATCCAGATCATTCTATTTTGCAGACTGTTTCAGAAGCAACAAATCTTTCCTGCGATTTGACTCCGGGGCCTGGCCGATGAAGGCAACGGCAGCTGACTCTAAAGGAATGGATTTCCGTCATAATAACCTTGCCAATGTTTTGATGTGCGACGGCCATGTGGAAGTTGGCACGGAAAAACAGTATGAAGTATATGGAACAAAGTATCTGTTCAAAGGTGGAAATTTTTAATAACGAAAGTTTTTTAGCATATGAAAAAAAGTATTGTACTATCTGCAAGGAAAAAACTTGCAGAAAACTGTGGCACCGTCCAATTCACATTGATCGAACTTTTAGTAGTAATTGCCATTATTGCCATATTGGCAGCAATGCTGCTGCCGGCACTTTCGGCCTCGCGGGAAGCGGCTAAAGGCAGCAGGTGTACATCCAATCTCCGGCAGTTGGGAATTTACAGCTTTATGTACAGCGATGATCACGATGGATTTTTCCCGCCGTCAATTTACTCCCGAATGTTTTATAACGCATTACAGCCATATATCAGCGGCGATACCAAGTGGAACCGCAATACTCACAACACGGTATATATCTGCCCCAGCGATGCAGAACGCTTGAGCGACACAAAAATAGAAAACGCTGTTTACAGCTATGGCGAAAACACCTACACTTGCTGCGACCGCTTCACTACCCGGTCTGAACGCCATGAATCCGTACTTTTTATGACTAAATTCAGTGATCTTTTTGATGCTGGCAAAACATTGTTTTTTGCCGACAGTTCACGCTTCGGAGCGGCTGTCACCAAAGAAAAAGATATAAATGGTTATGTATGTTTTGACTCCGGCAAATATCCGTTTGACACCTCCAAACCCGAGGGATACGGCATGAGTTTCCGCCACAACAGCGTTGCCAATGTTTTGATGTGCGACGGGCATGTGGAAACAGGTACTTTCAAGCAATACGAAGGTGATAACGGACTGCTTTACCTGTTCAAAGGTGGAAATTTTTGATCTGCGATGCTATATTATCTTGATAGCATCAAGGGAGTAGAATATTTTTCATGGAAAAGTTTGATTGTATTGTTGCCGGTGCCGGAATGGGCGGCTTTGCCGCCGCGATCGCTGCCAGCCGTGCCGGAGCAAAAGTTTTATTGATAGATAAACTGCCATCTGCCGGCGGCACTGCGGTTTATGCCATGACCGCATTATTGAGTGGTTGGCCGCTGCCGCAAAGAGCCGGCGGCATTGCCGACGAATTAGCACAAGTCTTACAGCAACGCAACGGCTTGAGATGGCGGAGCGGCAATGCCGCGTTTGACGAAAACATCATGCAGCTGGCCATGCTCGATATGCTCCGCGATGCGGGAGTAAAAACTATCTTCAATGCTCTTGTGATCCGGGTTGAAAGTGTCGGAAAAATCATTAAAAATATAACCGTGCAAACCGGCACCAAAGAACTGATTTTTGAGGCAAAAAACTTTGTAGATGCCACCGGCGATGCCAGTTTGTCAGTACTTGCCGGAGCCGATGTCATCACGCCTCCGGTCGATAAAAGCATGACCAAAACTTTGATGTTCAAGGTAAACAATGTAAAAAACTTTGACAAAGAATCCATTGCCAGGCGTTTCAGCGAAAAACTCAAGACCAAAAAATTTCCGGTAGTTATTCAGGATCGCTTTATGGGTACAACGCTGGTTCGGGATGACGAAGCGATCCTCAACCTGACCGCCGTTGCCGGCGATGCCGCTGATCCGGTTCAGTACAATGCCATGTACGAAGAACTTTTGCGGCAGATACCGGAAGTAACCGCATGGCTGAAACGAGAATTTCCGGAATTTGAAGATATTACAGTATCCAAAATATCTCCGGTGCTGGGAGTCCGCTGTACCCGCAATATCATCAGCCGCCGCCAGTTGACCATGGCTGATGTGCGTAATCCGGAACCGCCGGAAGAGATCGTATCACTTTGCGGCAGTTATATCGGGGGGCATTATGTAAAAGGCTTCGCATCTCCCTGGAGCGGCAGTACCGGCAAGATGGCAGTGCCCTACGGAGCCATCCGCAGTTGCAGTTTTGATAATCTGCTGGCGGCGGGCCGTATAATCGGCATTGCTCCAGAATTAGTCAGTGCCGTCCGCTTGAATGTAAGCTGTATGTCATCCGGTCAGGCCGCCGGTATAGCGGCGGCGTTGAATATACCGCCTTATGAAAAATTGCGTAAGGAGTTGCTCCGGCAGAATTGTTTGCTCTCCAAGCAAGAACTGTAGAGGTTTTATGAGATTTTTATTTATTGGATTGTTTTGTTTTTCATTTATACTCAATGCCGCTGATTTGCAAGGTAGCAAAACACCACGCAAACAGCTTGATGTCAAGGAAAAATTCGACTGCATTGTTGCAGGTGCCGGCATAAGCGGATTTTCCGCATCTGTTGCCGCCGCCAGAGCCGGAGCCAAAGTTCTGCTGATAGATAAAATGCCTTCGGTCGGCGGCACAGCGGTTTATGCCATGCCCGCGATGTTGAGCGGTTGGCCGAAACACCGGCAAGCCGGCGGTATTGCCGATGAATTGGCAAAGCTGCTGCTGGAACGCAAAGGTTTGAGATGGCGGGTCAACAATGCAGTGTATGACGAAAATATCATGCAAATGGTCATGCTCGATATGCTCCGCGATGCAGGAGTAAAAACTCTTTTCAATGCACTCGTAACCGGCGTTGAAAGTGAAGGCCGATTGATCAAAAGAATTGTGGTGCAGTTCGGCACGGAAAAAATAATCTGTGAAGCAAAAAACTTTGTTGATGCCACCGGCAATGCCAGCTTATCAATGCTTGCCGGAGCCGAAGTCATCACGCCGGAAGTCGATAAAAGCATGACTAAAACGCTGATGTTCAAGGTTAATAATGTCAAATTTTTTGACACAGCCACAGCCGACGCCCGGTTCGACCCGATAGTTAGAACCAGAAAATTCCCGGTGGCGATCCAGGATTGCTTTATGGGGTCGATCCTGGTGCGGAAAGACGAAGCAGTACTCAATCTTACTGCTGTTGTCGGCGATGCTGCTGATCCGGTTCAGTACAATGCCATGTACGAAGAACTTTTGCGGCAGATCCCTCCGATAACGGCATGGCTGAAAAAAGAAATACCGGAATTCAAAGATATGGCTGTCACCAAGATAGCTCCCATGCTGGGTGTCCGTTATACCCGCAGTATTGTAAGCCGCCGCCAGCTGACACTGGCAGACATCCACAATCCTGAACCGATGGAAGAAGTGGTGGCACTTTGCGGCAGATATATCGGCGGCCATTTTATAAATGGTTTTAAATCGCCCTGGAGCACAAGAGTCACCGGCAAAATGGAAATTCCCTACGGAGCTATCCGCAGCCGCAGTTTTGACAATCTGCTGGCGGCCGGTTCTATAATCGGTGTTCAGCCGGAATTGATAAGTGCAGTCCGCTTAAATGTTACATGCATAGCTTCCGGTCAGGCCGCAGGCATAGCGGCGGCTTTGGATATACCGCCTTATGAGGTATTGCGTAAGGAGTTGTTGCGGCAGAACTGTCTGCTCTCCAGATAAAAACTTGAAAAAACTATTTTGAAATTATAGTATTTTAACAATATAAAATCATCAAAACCAATGGAGTGAGAATGAAACTTTTGATCACAGGATTGCTGTGTTGTGCTTTTATGCTCAACGGTGCGGAATTAAGCAAGTACAAAAACGCAAAAAACAGCTGGACCGATGCTTTGATCGAAGCAATCGCCAAAGAACGGACAGTTCATATTGCCAGCGGGACATACAAGATTGATAAATCTCTTGAGATCACTAAAGATGTGGCTCTGATCTTGAGCGACGGTGCCACTCTTAAAACCGATATAGACCGGCTTTTCATACTCAAAAAAGGTAAACTCCTTATCGAAGGCCGCGGTATTCCCGCTGAAATCCATTCTTCAGCAGTCGGCGATTACCGCACTGCTACGCTGAAGCGGGCGGCAATCATTGACCTGACCCAGGTAACACCGGAAGCCTCGCCTTCGCTGGAAGTAAAAAATGTCAAATTCTACGGTTCCCGTGCTGTTGACGGCGTTACCAATCCGCCGATCGCCGGCAAAATCGAAAGCATTGTACTGGAAAACTGTAAATTCTTCACCACCTCTTACGGTATCGGCATCCGGTGTGCTGAAATCGGTTCCGCCCGGATCGAAAACTGTATTTTTGAAGGCGTCTATTACCCGATAGCACTTTCTTCGCCCATTCATGGTGGGGTGATCGTTCGGGGCAATGTGCTTCGCAGATTCGGCTTGGCGGGTATTCAGGTCGGCAAAGGCGGTCAGATTTCTGAAGGCTGCACCACGCATTTATCCAGTGCGATCATTCACGACAATCAGCTGCTTACCGGCGGCTTGGGCACTAACGAAAAACACTCCTACATCCACGGTATTCTGGTTTACGGGCACAATGTATCAGTACAGGGCAATGTAGTACGCGATGTCAACCGCGGCGAAACAATTCCCGGCAAAGATTACGGCCGCCAGTTCCGTACCAAAGACGGTAAGATCCTCACACATAACTGGATATTTGAAAACGGCAAACGCCGCCGCTTGGCGGGTGCGGCAATTTATCTGAAAGCCAACAAAGCCGTTGTACAGGGCAATGTATGCACCAACTCCGGCTGGCGGAGCGTTATCGAAATAAAAACCGGCGGCAAAGAACACTTTGTTAGCGTTGTGAACAACATCGTTGACGGCAGTGCCCTCAATACCGATGACAGTTTCGGCTTTGAGTGCAACAGCGGCAGATCGCTGTGGGCAAACAATATGGTATTCAACATGCCGCATCAGGCATTTGTAGTACGCAGCGGTTACGAAAACACCTTTATCAATAATGTTATTGTAAATACGCAAGTCGGTTTTGCCCTTTCCGGCAATGCTCCCGGTTATCAGGAATTGATTTCCGGCAACCGCTTTATCAATGTAACCAAGCCGATCGTCGTGGATGGCAAAAGTACAGAAGGTCTGGCTCCGGATGTGCTGACTCTGCCCCCTGCCCGGCTGGCGGAAAATCAGGAATTGCCGGAGCCGGGACCTGAAGTCGCAGGAAGAATATTCATCAAAGGTACTAAATTTTTCTATTGCGTAAAACTCGGCAGCGAATATGTATATATGGAACTTGCCGGTAAAGTCATACCCAATAAAAAATACAAAGTAATCGGCAAAGAACTGCTTTTCAACGCCGATCAGTCCGGTAAAGAAAAGAGCGATAATGAACTGTTGAACAATCCTCTGCATCCCGGCTGGGCTGCCTGGCTGCGTTCCGCCCGCGAACAGATGCTCGAAGCCAAAGGAAACATAACTTTTGATACCGAAAACTTCAAAACCGGCGGCCGCTCCCTGAAAATTTGCATGGTCGTAGCCCCCGGCAGCTGGCAGTTGCGGCAGAATGTAAATCTCAAACCGGGTGCCAGATACCGTGCCACCGCCGTAGTCAAGGGCGAAGAACCGTTGAATTTGCGTCTGGAAGTCCGTCCGAAAACCGGCCGCAGTTTCATCAAACGGGCAGCGGATGTACGCGACTGGCAGACAGTTTCGCTTGATTTTACCAATCCGGCCAACAGCAGTCAGGCGGTATTTCTGGTGTGGAGTTCCAAAACCAACATGCACAAAAACGCATGGCTGGATTCGGTATCGCTCAAAGAAATCGCCGATGAAGAATCCGTTGCCAAAGCTGAAGCCGCCGCCGCCCGCAAAACAGTCGGTCCGGAGCTTGCCGGCAGCAAATGGAGTGCCGCCAAGTTTGTTGAAGTCACCAAAGGCAAAGACACGATCTCGTTCAAGCGTGTATCCGGCAAAAGCAATATCGTCATCAACCAGAAAGTCAGACTTACCCCCGGCAAAACCTACCGTGCGGTCATGAAAGTCAGCAGCAACATACCCGCAAAGCGTTTTTCGGTCAACGGTAAACTTGACGATTCCCGCCAGACGATACCGGCAGTTGCCAAAAAAGGTGACATCATAACGTTGCAAGGCGATCTGACAGTGCCGGAAAACTGCAAAACAGCCACGATAAATTTGTGGATCAATCAGTTCAATGTCAATGAATATATCAAAATCCACGAATTTTCGCTGAAAGAACTTGAATAAATTACTCGGACAGCTGGTAATGGGAAATTTTACAGTCGAAAAAATTCCCGGGTACAACACCCGTGAGTATATGGTGCAGATGTGGGATCATATAGAAAAAGAATATAAACTGCACATAACTGTTCACGACCATATCGGCTGTCTGCAACTCTCTGACGGTAAACCATTACGCCCCGGTGGAAATTATCACCGTTGCTTATATTGCAGTTCCTGCCGGGAAAAAACCGGTAAAAACTGCCTTCAGCATTGCAGTTGGGAGTCCAGACAGAAAGCCTCCGAAGCCAATGCACCGATGATAAGTCAGTGTTACGCCGGGGTGGTCGAAGTGATAGTGCCGCTGTTCAAACAAGGCATCCATGCGGCAACGATTTTCGGCGGCTCGTTCCGTTCGGCAGACTTTACAATACCCTCCGATTGGGATCCGCACCGGAAAATGCTGTATAACCAGATGCCGTTGTGGTACCGCAGTAATTACCCGGTGATAGTGCGGGCGTTGGAACTGTTCGGAGCGGCGGCGATGGCATGGGCGGAAAACGAACGGAGAACCCCCAATACAGAAAAAAGCCGTCGCAAACTCATTGAAGATTTTTTCCAGCAAAAACTGACAACGCCGGACTGCACACTGGATAAACTTGCCGGAAAACTGAATCTGTCAACATCCCGAACCAGCCATGTATTGCGGGAGGAATTTCAGAAAAGTTTCAGCGATATGCTGACCGAATCCCGTATCCAGAGGATCTGTGATCTGCTGGAAACAACCAACCTGCCATTGAGTAAAATAGCTAAACTGACCGGTTTGAGCAATGAATATTATCTGAACAGATTCTTCAAGCGGAAAAAGGGGATCCCTCCGGGAAAATATCGCAACAGTACAACTTCAATACCGGATCTGACCGAAGGCAAAAATGTATAGAATGGTACGCAGTGCGGGACTTGAACCCGCACGCCGAAGCGAAGGATCCTAAGTCCTTTGTGTCTGCCAATTCCACCAACTGCGCGTGCTTGATAAGCCTTTATGCTCAAAAGTAATTTACCTCTATTTTGCAAAAAAACAATATCTGTATTCTATTTTTATACATATTTATTGCAATATGGCAGTTAAAATAAGGTTTTTGAGTGAAAAAATACTTGCTTTAACATAAAAACAAGTTAAATTAAATACATCATTTGTAAGATGCGGCCGATAAAAGCATAACGCCATGTCTGGAATTCCGGCAGTTGCATCTTGTAATAAACTTAAACAAAGGAATAAAAATGATTTCTACATTTATAGCTGTAATGATAAAAGTGTTTTTTCTGCTGACTCCGTTTTTTGCGTTGTCGATGTTTTTGAGCTACACCGCTGATTACGACAAAAAACGCAAACGCAAGACTGCGGTCAAAACTTCATTTGCAGTCATTATTATAACTCTTCTGATCTACTGGTTCGGTGAATATCTTTTCAAGGTGCTGGGTATAACCATTGATGCGTTCCGTATCGGTGCCGGTCTGGTGCTGATGCTTACCGCTATATCGCTGGTGAATGGTTCCACCGGGAACAGCGGCACAAAAAAGGTTATTGACGACGCTCAAGATATAACCGTTGTACCGCTGGCATTACCTACGATCGTAGGCCCCGGCACGATCGGTGCCATGCTCGTTATGGGGGCTGAAGGCGGCGAATTTGTTATGCGTATGGCAGTATCGCTGGGGATCATTTCGGCAATAGCCCTGCTGTGTGTGGTTCTGCTTTTGGCTGAACAACTTGAACGGATACTCAAACGCAACGGTATTCAGATCTTGAGTAAAGTTACCGGTCTGATGCTGGCGGCTCTGGCGGCTCAATGTATTTTTGACGGCATAAAAAACTTTCTTAAATAAATGAAGAACCTTTGGCACATAATCATCTTGTTTATGCTGCCGGGTTTGGTGCTTGGCGGCAATACGATTGCCGCCATTTTCCGTTTTACCGATGGCAAACTTGAACCGCTGGCGGCATTATCTCTTGCCGGAATAATCTGGACGGCAACAGCGTATATATTTTCAGCAATAATAAACCACCTGAAAGCACCGTCAAAAATATATTATCCGGCAATGGCACTTACTGCAATATTATTTACCATTGTGGTGGGAGGAACAGCTGTTTTCTGCGGTAACGGTACGGCTGTTGCCGCGATGGGCATAACGGCATCTGCTGTTGCATTTGCCGGAGCGGCACACAGTTTTGTTTCTTCTCAATACACGCTCTGGTGCCGCTGGAGTTTTATTATTGGTACTCTTGCCGGAACCCTGCCCTGGCTCTATGGTGTATTTTATTCGCGGCTGGCGTGGATGGAAACTTTGTTTCATTATCTGGCGGTATTACTTTTGCTGACCTGGGCATTGGCTTCGCCGCTGACCCGCCGCGGGAGTCAACACCGCCAGTGGTCATGGCGGATATTGCTTTTGCTCTGTATTGCCGGGAGTTTTTACACTATACCGGTATTTTCGCCGCCGCCGACAATAAAGATTGCCGGAAAACTGTGGACAAAAACTCACACCACGGTAAACGGAAGAAAATTTATTCTGATGGAAAAATCCGGCAGATACGCCTTTTACACACCGGACGGCAGTTTGATAATGAACGATAAATGCGACGAAAATTCATCCGGAGCCATACTGGCACTATTGAGTCTGCACGCCAAAGAAAAACCGCAAATCCAAGTGGTTGCCCCGGCAACATCCGCCCTGCCCCGCATTTTGCGTGAACTTGTACCGGCAAAAATCCGGCATCACCGGTTGCCGGAATCCATGTTTATACGAAGATTTTATCAGAAAAAGCCGGATTTCCGGGCGGTATTACCGCAATACCCCCGGCAGGTGCAAACAGATCATTCTACGGATATACTTTTAATGACCGCATTGCCGGAAAACCAGTATCCATTATATCTGAAAAATTTTCTGACATATTTTACAAGTAATATGAATTGGTTCGGCGTAGTGGCACTGCCTCAATATCTGCTGAAAAACCCGGTAGTATTCAGCTTTATGCACGAAAATTTCCCATATTCAAGTATTCTGCCGACACCAGGCGATTGGTGGGTATTCAGCAAAGTGCCGCTGGATATATCGTTAAAAAGTATAAGCAAAAATCTGCACGAAGTCTTCCGCAACACGCCTGGACTTTCAGCGGATATGTTTGAAATTATTTACAGCAACCGCAATTTGTGGGAACAAATCCCATCACCGGAACAGAAAACAGCTCCCCGTTATGGCAATAATCAGCTGCTTGGCAGCTGGTGGTGGCTGTTGACCGGGATCGGCATAGCGGTGCTTTGGCGGATAATACGGCTTTTCGGAGAAAGACGCAATATGATGTATGCTTGTTTCAACGCCGTGGAAAACGGTTTTTCCGGCATGGGGACTTTTCTGCTGATACTTTCGCTGCTGCTGATAAACAACGGTTCATCCGTACTCTTTCTGGCAATGCTCTCCACGATATTTATTTTATTTTTAAGCAACTGGAAAGCTGGCGGGGTCTGGTTATCGCTTGCCGGATTATCGGCAATATTGTGGATATTCAACAGCAGCGGCAATAATACGCTTTTAGCTGTAATTATATTGTGTCAGACAATACTTCTGACCGGAGCCATGCCGTCAATAAATACGCCGGATAAAACAATCGGACGGCAAAAACTTTGCTGGGTGTTTCTGGGTATGCTGCTGGGGGCGTGTGCGGTAACAGTTTGCTGGTTGTATAATGTACCGTTTTTACTGATGTGGGCAATGATTTTTGCCGCGAGAGTGCCGGGGATTTGGCAATATTCAAAGAAGAGTGTATATTATAAAGACCGATAACATGAGGAGCTTTTTATGATATTATCAATGATTTGTTTTTTGCTGATGTGCTGCGGCATATTACATGCAGACAATACTCCGGCACCGATGCCGTCGGCAGCCAGTTCAATTCTTGCCACCGTCAACGGCAAAGCAGTAACTCTGGGTGAAGTCCTGCGGGAAAGCAGTTCCGGCGAAGCTCTGGCAAAAGCATATACCGATCAAAGCAAATTATCTGCCGAAATAGCCAAACTACGGGAAGAAACTGTAGATCGCATCATTGACCGCAAGCTGCTGGTCGATGAATTTCACCGGCTGAAATTGGTGATGCCGCAAAAATATGTGGAAAGCATGCTCGACGAACTGGCAGTAAATCTGAATTGCCGCACCCGCTCGGAATTGGCGGCAAAAGCCCGGGCAATGAACAGCAATGTAGAAGAAATACGCCAGAAAATCCTCGAAAAACTGCAGGCAGAAATGGTTGTCGGCAGAGAATATTACGCCGTTGGCGAACCGACTCCGGAAGAAATGTATAACTTTTTTACCGGTAATATCAAAGATTTTTCCCAGCCGGAGCGTATCCAGTTGGCATTGCTGCTGTTGCCGGAAAATACAGCGGCAAAAGATTTTGAGCATATAAAAAAGCAGCTGTCGGATAACAGCGAAAGTTTTGCGGAACTCGTAAAAGCCTTTTCCCGCGGCCCCAACCGCGACAAAGGCGGAATCGTCGGTTTTATTGAACGGCACAACTTACGCAGTGAATTTGCCGAAGCCATACCACAGGGCAGTTTGAAAGAAAATTCGATTTTCGGCCCAATCAAAACAGCCGAAGGCAGTTATTTTTTGAAAATCACCGCCATTCAAGCCGGTAAAAAAGCAGAATTTGCCAGCCACCGGGAGGCAATCCGCAACAAACTCCTGACTGCCGCCAGAGAAAAATCTGCTGAAGCGTTGAAAAAACGCTTACGCAGTCAGGCGATCATCCGTTACTACTTCAAGCACAGCTCTTTGAAATCTACTGTAACAGAGATCGACGCAACCGAAAAATCAAACAAGCCGGAGAAAACTCCGGCAAAACAATCTATAAAGAAAATGGAGAAAAAAAACATGGTTACATTGAAAACCAATTTCGGTAACATCAAGCTGGAACTTTTTGCTGATGCCGCCCCCAAAACCGTTGCCAACTTTCTGGAGTATGTCAACAGCGGTTTCTACAACGGCACACTTTTTCACCGGGTGATCGACGGCTTTATGATCCAGGGCGGCGGCTTTGATCAGAAGTTCAAGCAGAAAGAAACCCGTGCCCCCATCGAAAATGAAGCCGACAACCGTCTTTCCAACGAGATCGGCACCATTGCCATGGCACGCACTATGGATCCGCACAGTGCGACTGCCCAGTTTTTCATCAATGTCAACAATAACGACTTCCTTGATTACCGTTCCCCCAGTCCGCAGTTCTACGGCTATTGCGTATTCGGCAAAGTCGTTGAAGGCATGGATGTGGTCAACAAGATCAAGGGCGTGAAAACCGGCGGCAGAGCCGGTCATCAGGATGTTCCCAAAGAAGATGTGGTAATTCTGGAAGCCGTTGCTGAATAAAAAAGGCAAAAAAAACAAGCTCTGTAAACTGCCAAACGGCGGATACAGAGCTTTTTTTATTTCCTGAAATTCTCACAAACCGGATTTCATCAACTTGTAAAAACACTCAATATCTTCCGGTATCGGAGCTTGAACTTTGATTATTTCGCCGGTGACCGGATGCGGCAGTTTCAACTTCCAGGCATGAAGCATTTGCCGGGGTATCCCCGGACACACCCGACTGCCACCATAAAGTTCATCGCCCAGCACCGGACAGCCCAAAGATGCCAGATGCACGCGTATCTGATGAGTCCGCCCGGTATAAATACGCACCTTTACCAGAGCAGTTTTTATATTGTTTATCCGCCCTTCTGCCATGACTTCATATTCACTTATGGCAATCTTGCCGTTACGCTCAACGACTGCCATTTTCTGGCGGTTTACCACATGGCGGCCGATAAGGTTTTCGATCCTGCCGGTTTTTTGCATTGGAACACCGGCAGTCAGAGCCAGATATATCTTGCCGGTTTCCCGGGCGGCAAATGCCTCGCACAGCTTGGCTTGAGCTTCCGGAGTACGGGCAACAGCAAGGCAGCCGGATGTATCTTTATCCAATCTATGCACTATACCCGGACGGCTGCCGTCGGGCAGTTCCGCCGAACGCAATTCCGGATAACGGCTCAACAGGGCATTGACGACTGTACCATCCGGATTTCCCGGAGCCGGATGCACAACTACTCCGGCGGGCTTATTGATAATAGCCATAACGGAGTCTTCATAAAGCAAATCAAAGGCAAAGTATTCCGCAACCGGCTCGTTATTGCTCTGAATTTCCGGCAGTTCAACTGTTATTATTCCTTTACCCGGCAGGAGAGTTTTATTTAAAGAAAACACATTCCCATCAAGTTTGACTGTTCCTGATTTGACCAGTTTCTGCAAATAAGCCCGCGAATACTCCGGCAACTGTGATGCAAGAAACTGATCCAGCCGCACACTTTCAGTGGCTTTGGTAAGATAAAATTTACGGATCATTGCTGTTCAGCACTTTCAACACATTCGTCTTGCTTACGCAAAAATACCACAAGCAATATTATCCCGGCAGGTATCATGCCAAAACCGATGACCTGTGCCGGAGTAAACCCCTGCACAAAGTCAGAATGATCGCCGCGGAAAAATTCATCGACAAAACGCAATAAACCGTATGCTAAAACATAACATGCAGTGGTAATACCGCGTTTGCTTTTGCGTAATACACACCACAGAACAGCGGCAAGAATTACATTCAATATTGCTTCATATATCTGCACCGGATGCAGTGCCATTGCACCGTAACGCACAAAAGGTTCAGTATTTTCCGGATAAACGACCGACCACCAGAGATCAGCAGGTTTGCCGTAGCAACAGCCATTGAAAAAACATCCCACACGGCCCAAAGCATGAGCCACAGCCAAAGCCGGTGCCAAAGCATCCAAGGAGCGGATAACATCAGCTTTACAGATTTTTTTTACATACCACACGATTAAAATCAAAGCAAGAATAAACCCGCCGTAAAAGACCAATCCACCCTGATCAACACGGATAATCGCCGCCGGATTGTTTTTGTAATAGCTCCAATTCTGCACTACATAAAATATTCTTGAACCAGCCACACCGGCAATCATTCCCAACAGCACAACATTACTGATCTGATCGGATGAAAGGCGGGCATACTTCTTATTGAGTTGAAAAATCGTCAGCCCGACAATAAATCCCAATGCAGCCATAACACCATACCAACGAAGGGAAAAACTTCCTATTGAAAATAAAACCGGATCCATAAAAACATCATCCTTTATTGCAGTTGATTTTTATTCTTTGAAGCAAAATATACTTTAACCCTGCAAAAAGTCAACTTTCACACCGCACAATATCGCAAAAACCTTAAAAAAATGCTTTTAAAAGTTGGATTTTTTCAAAAACGGTATTAAATTATGGAATGAAGCAACCCTATGGTGTAATGGTAGCACAAATGATTTTGGTTCATTTAGTCGGAGTTCGAATCTCTGTGGGGTTGCCATTTTTTTTGTTTTTTCAGGAGTTGTGTTTATGAAAATATTTTTATCTTTGTTGATCTCTTGCGTTATCTTTACTGCTGTAAGTGCCGGAAATCCGGCGGAACGGCGGGGGGCGGTCTGTTTTACATTCGACGATTATCACGGTGCAAACTGGGTCAAAGCCGATGCAATATTCAAGAAATATGATGCCCATGCAACTTTCTTTATCGTCCGCGAAATAACACCCGAAAGAGCCGAAGTTATGAAAACTCTGCAGGCGGCAGGTCATACAGTGGGTTTGCACAGCCGCAGTCATCGCAATGCCCATCCCCTCCCCGATGGGTGGAATGAAGATAAATATATCGCCAATCAGATATTGCCGCAACTTGAATCCTGCAAAAAATTCGGCATCAAAGTACGCAGTTTTGCTTATCCCAACAATCGCAGGAACGAAAAGACCGATCAAATGCTGTTCAAATACTTTGATTATCTGCGTGCCGGTTGGGGCAAAACCCAACAACCGGTCTATACTCCGCTTGCTGATTTGCCATCTAAAATGGTTCTCGCCGGCGGCGGTATCGGCAAATACTACAAAAGCGATTTGAACAATCTCAAATCTTTATTGGATGAAGCACATAAACGCGATGCGTTGATCGTCTTTTTTTCGCACAATATAACCCCAAATGCCAAAAGTATCCACATGCCGACCGAAATGTTGGAAGAATTGCTTAAACACGCCCGGAAACTCAATATGAATATTGTCGGAGCAGAGGAGCTTCCCGGTCTGAAAGCAAGCCGTACAAAAAAGTAAACTGCCGTATTCCGGTTTTTCAAGTAAAAAAGTACGATATTTTTTTCTCTAACTCTTGCAAATAGGCAATGTTGTGGTAAATTAATAGCATCATTATCTAATTACCATAAAAGAAGGATTTGTAAAGAGATTATGAAAAAAGTTTTGATTCCGACCAAACTTGATAAGGTCGCGGCTGAACTTCTTGCCGCCAAAAATTATAATGTAGTGCAGGATGCGGACACTCCGCTTGCCGATTTGATTGCCGCCAACAGCGATGCCGAAGTGCTGATCGTCCGCAGTGAAAAGATCACCCCCGCCGAAATCGACGCTCTGCCCAACCTCAAACTGGTTGTCCGTGCCGGAGCCGGGTTCAACACTATCGACACCAAATATGCCCGCAAAAAACATGTTGATGTAATGAACACCCCCGGTGCCAACAGCAACGGCGTTGCCGAAGAAGTGGTCGCCATGATGCTTGCCGCCAGCCGCCATGTGGTCGCCGGTGATATTTCCACGCGTGCGGGTTTGTGGGAAAAGAAAAAGTTTATGGGTACCGAAGTTACCGGCAAAACCGTCGGTATTCTCGGTTTGGGTCACATCGGTCAACTGCTGGTCAAGCGTCTTGCCGGTTTTGAAGTCAAGGTTCTCGGTTTTGACCCCATGCTCAATGCAGAAAAAGCTAAAGATCTGGGCGTGGAACTGACCACCATCGACCGCATCTTTGCCGAAAGTGATTACATCTCTCTGCACATACCCGAAAATGATGAAACCCGCGGCATGATCAATGCTCGTTTGTTTGAAATGATGAAGCCCGGTGCCATGCTTATCAACTGTGCCCGTGCCGGTATCATCAACGAAGCCGATCTGCGTGCCGTAAAAGCCAACAAAAAACTCATCTACTGCAACGATGTTTACCCCAAAGACGAAGCCGGCGAAAAGAGCGTTGCCGATGTTGCTGATTTGATGCTGCCCCATATCGGAGCCAACACCCACGAAGCCAACTTTGTGGCCGCCAAGCGTTCCGCCGAACAGACCATTGCTTACTTTGAACAGGGTATCACCACCTGGGTCGTCAATAAAGAATTGCCCGATGGTCTGGATCCGCAGTACCAGAAGCTGGCTTATGCTCTGACCAAAGTTGCCCACAAGTATCTGGCAGGTCAGCAGCCCGCCCGCATCGAAACCAGTTTTTATGGCAAACTTGCCCAGTTCGCCAAATATATGACCGCTCCGATCGAAGCGGCTATCTGCACGACTTCCTGCGAAGACCTCCCTGCCCCCGCCGCCGCCGAAAAGATTCTCGAAAGCCGCGGTGTGGAACTGGTCAACCGCAATGTGGATGACAGCAAAAATTATGGCGAATCCATGACCATTGATCTGGTTGCCGGCGGCAGTGAACTCAAGCAGGTAAGTGTCCGCGGTACTATTACCGAAAGCAATATGATGATTTCCCGTATCAACAACTTCGACAAACTCTATCTGGAGCCCACCGGCGTAGTATTGTTTGTTGAATACGCTGATGAACCCGGCGTGATCGGCAAGATCGCCAGCATGTTGGGCGAAAAGAACATCAACATCATTGATTTGCGGGCTCCCCAGTGCCTCAAGAGCGGCAACTCGCTGGCAGTGTTCAAAACCAACATGGCTGTGCCGGAACTGCTCATTGAACGCATTCAGACTGTGGTCAATGCCAAAGTTGCATTCCAGATCGAATTCTGAAGTTCAGCTCAATATTCAAAAAAAGCGTGGTTCGTTTGAATCACGCTTTTTTTATGTACCGCCCCGCCTGTGCTGAAGCTCCGGTGCAGCAAGCGAGTTGCAGGGTTGATAGCGGATTTTTGGGAAATTTTGGGAAGATTTGGGAAGATTTGGGAGTTTTATATTGCCGCTATATTCACTGCTTTGCACGAGAATTTACTCCCATCCATTAATTACCGTTATTTGCCGTTTTTTCCGTTCAATATTGCAAGCCACAAACCCTACTGTTCACAACTGGCTGCAAGATGGGGATGGATTGCTGATGAATTGCAAATACGGCAAGTGCTATAAAAACCATACGGCTACCCAGAGGGGAACCGTATGGTTTTTATGGTGCTTGTTCTTTTGCAAGGTGCCGCGGAACAAATAAGTAATTCTGCGAGCCAACAGCACCATAGGTCGCAACTGGTAAAAGTCAATCAAACCAATGCCATGACCACTTGCCATCGTAATTGGATTTTTCGCAACAACGGATCATATATGATATTATCGCAGATATTCCGGCAATTCCCCAGCACCAGTACATGATCGTTTGAGCTTTTTCCAGCGTCAGGAACAGACATATTATTCCTCCAAACAATCCCAGCCAGGTCAGCACCCAGAACAATGCACAGAAAAATCCCGGTTTATACGGCTTTCTTTCGCAATCCATAAAAAACAATCTCCTTTGGAAGTTAAACTGTATGTAACAGAAAATAACGGTAATCAACGGTAATTTCATTCACTGCCGTTATTGCCTGTGTTCCATGCTGCAACATACAACTGAATGCGTGAACAAAGCTCAAGTTTTGCAAGGCATGAACCGAGGGAGTGTACATTCCGTACTCGACTGAGGTAAATAACGCAGCAAGGCTCGCGATTTGCCACTCATTCAGTTGTATGACAAAAAAGCCTCCGGCGGAGTTCCACCGGAGGCTTTGCAATGTTTTTTAATCAGCAAACATCAAAGACTGCCCAGAGCATTGAGCAATATACCGGCGGCTACGGCAGAACCGATAACACCGGCAACATTCGGGCCCATGGCGTGCATCAACAGGAAGTTGCTGGAGTCAGTTTCCAGACCGACCTTGTTGACCACACGGGCAGCCATCGGCACAGCGGATACACCGGCAGCACCGATAAGCGGATTGATTTTTTCTTTGCTGAAGAGGTTCATGATCTTGGCAAAGATCACCCCGGTACCGGTACCGACGCTGAACGCCACCGCACCCAACAGCAGAATACCCAGAGTCTGGGTCTGCAGGAACTGGTCGGCAGAAAGTTTGGAACCGACCGAGAGGCCCAGGAAGATCGTAACAATGTTGATCAAAGCGTTCTGGGCAGTCTGGTTGAGGCGTTCAACCACACCGACTTCTTTCATGAAGTTACCGAACATGAGCATACCGATCAACGGAGCAGCATCGGGCAGCAGCAGGGCACACATCAGAGTGATCAGCAGCGGGAAGCAGATCTTTTCGATTTTCGGAACAGTACGGAGCTGTTTCATTTTGATCTTGCGTTCAGCTTCGGTGGTCAAGAGTTTCATGATCGGGGGCTGAATGATCGGCACCAAAGCCATGTAGCTGTAAGCGGCAACGGCAACAGCACCCAGCAGGCTCGGAGAAAGTTTGCTGCACAGGAAGATGGAGGTCGGGCCGTCAGCACCACCAATGATACCGATAGATGCGGCATCTTTCAAGTTAAAGTCAATACCGAGGCAGGAGAGAACCAACGCACCCAGCAGAGCAAAGAAGATACCGAACTGGGCGGCACCGCCCAGCAGAGCGGTCTTGGGGTTCGCCAGCAACGGGCCGAAGTCAGTCATGGCTCCAACGCCCATGAAGATCAACAGCGGGAACACGCCACTGTTGATACCAACTTCGTAAACCATACCCAAAAGTCCGTTAGGTCCGGAGATACCTGCCAGCGGAATGTTGCTCAACAATGCACCGAAACCGATCGGCAGCAGCAGCAACGGTTCAAATTCTTTGACCACAGCCAGATAGAGCAGGATAATGGCAACAATAATCATAATTACCTTACCCCAGCCGAGGACCCAGTCGCCTTTGCCCTGACGCATAAGGTCAGAAATACCGGTGCTGGCCCACAGGCCTTTGAACATATCGCCCATAGCACCCAAACGCTGTTTGGATGTACCGGCTTCGACCGAGTCATGAGCCAGCAGAAGCGGGCAGAATGTACCAATGTATTCGCCGGGCTGGATCTGTTCGGCAGCCTTGAATTCACGGGCAAAATCAGTAAATTTTCCGCCCATGTACATCTTGACTTTTGCCTTGGAACGGCCGGGAATGTTCAAAATCATCAACTCAACACCATCTTTGAGCGGAACATTTTTCACGCCTGTCCAGCTGTAAATGCGGGCAGGTTTTTCGCCGGTGTAAACCAGACGGATAGAACCGTCTTTCTGCTCAAAAGCGGCAAAAAGTTTATCGCCTTGAGTATAACTCATCTGGCTTTCAACCTTGACCGGACAGATCTTGGTTGCCTTTTCAGCAGCCATCGAGCACATTGCCGCCATGGCAAGTGCAATGACTGTTACAAATTTCATTATTGATTTCATCTTAAAATACCTCATTCCATGGTGGCAACAACATCATCGGCGGCAAGTACTGCACCGGCTTCGACTTCGATGGAAGCGATCACACCGGCTTTGTCGGCCTTGATTTCCTGTTCCATTTTCATAGCTTCCATCACCAGAATCACATCGCCTTCGGCAACAGTATCACCGGCAGAAGCAACGACTTTGACAACGGTACCCGGAAGCGGGGTCTTGATTTCATGACCACCGGCAGCACCGGCAGCACCGGCAGCGGCAGGAGCATCAGCAGCAACGGCGGCGGGAGCGGCACCTTCAACCGTGATGGTGGCAACCACATCATCAGCGGCAAGCACTGCACCGGCTTCGGCGGGCAAGCTGGCGATCACACCGGCTTTGTCAGCCTTGATTTCCTGTTCCATTTTCATAGCTTCCATAATCAAAATCACATCGCCTTCGGCAACGGTATCGCCAACGGAAACGACCTGCTTGACAACGGTACCCGGAAGCGGGGTCTTGATTTCATGCACTCCACCGGCAACAGCGGGAGCAGCGGCAGCGGCAACAATACCGTCGGCAACGCTGACATTGAAAGTCTTGCCGTTGACAGTAGCAGTGTAAGCACCGTTCTTGGCATCGACTTTAACGGCAACAGCCTTGCCGTCAACAGTAGCGGTGTATTCACCACCTTTAGCGGCAGATTTGGGTTTGTCAGCTTCTTTGTAACGGATACCCATGGGTTTGTTGCCCTTGAGGAATTCCAGACCTTTTTCGTCGCAGGTACCGACGATGAAGATGTTTTCTTCAGTTACCGGCAGACCGGCTTCTTCCAGACGCTTGGTCATAGCGGCAACACCCAATTTCGGGTTGCGGTCGTTGATGGCATGAACGTCTTCGGTGGTGGGTTCAAGACCCAGCTGTTCACTGGCGAGCTTGACGATTTCCGGATCCGGAGCGGCCGGAGTTTTGCCGAAGTAACCGAGAACCATCTTGCCATAGCCTTCGGTGATCTTCTTCCAGGGGCCCTGCATGGCGTTGGCAAATGCCTGCTGGAAGTAGAACTGGCTGACCGGGGTAACGGAGGTACCGAAACCGCCTTTGGCAACCACTTCACGCATGGCGGCGATGGCATCGTCGTATTTATCCAGACAGTTGTTGTCGCGCATCATCTGGGTATTGGCAGTCAAAGCACCGCCGGGCATGGGCGAGAAGATGATCTTCGGGCTGACTTCCATGGATTCCGGGGGAATGAAGTATTTGCTCATGCAATCTTCAAAGACTTTTTCAGCCTTGATGATCTTTTCAGGATCAATGCCCATATCATAGTCAGTACCGCGCAGACGGTGCCACATAACGAGAATATCAGCTTCGCAGGTACCGCCGGACATCGGAGCCATAGCCAGGTCGATGATGTTGGCACCCGCTTCGATAGCCGCCATGTTGCAGGCAACAGCACTGCCGGCGGTATCGTGGGTGTGGAACTGAATGGTTACATCGTTGCCCAGCAAAGCACGGGCCTGCTTGATGGTTTCGTAAACGGTCTGTGCTGTGGCAGTACCGGAGGCATCTTTAAAAGCCACGCTGTCGAACGGAACGCCGTCATCGAGGATCTTTTTCAGGCTGTCAATGTAGAATTCCGGAGTGTGGGCATATTTTTCATTCAAGCCGGGAGGCAGACTCATCATGGTAACAGTTACCTGATGTTTGCAACCGTATTTGGCAATGGCACGACCGGAAACCGCCAGATTGCGGACGTCGTTGAGAGCGTCGAAGTTACGGATGGTGGAAACGCCGTGCTTTTTGAACAGTTGGCGTGCAGGTCGATCATGTCGGTGGACTGGCTGATCAGACCGACAACATTGGCACCGCGGCTCAAGGTCTGCAAGTTGACATCGGGACCGACCACTTCGCGGCACTTGTCCATCATATCAAAAGCATCTTCCTGACAGTAGAAATAGAGGCTCTGGAAGCGGGCACCGCCACCGATTTCAAAGTTATCAATACCGGCTTCTTTAGCGGCTGCCAAAGCAGGCAGGAAGTCTTCGGTCTTGACACGGGCCCCGACGCAGGACTGGAAACCATCCCGGAAGGAGCAATCCATAAAACTGATTTTTTTCATTTTTATTCCTTGTTTTTTATGATAAATTTTTATTGATCACTTGCTGGTGTGTGCCTTGACTGCCGCCACTGCCGCTGCAACGAGAGCAGCATCATTGCCGGAAGCCGCCTTTTTCGGAGCTGCCTTTTTTACCGGAGCTGCCGGTTCAAGAAATCCGGCTTTGCCGAGCGGAGCGAGAAGTTTCGACAGAAGATTCATCAGGAATACCATCAGAATCAGAAAGACATACACGGCGACCATACCCATGACCATGAGCTTGACACCGTCGAGCAAAAGCTGTACTTTTTCTGACATAAAAAGTCCTTTTGGTTAAATGTGTGCAGGCACGCAAGAACAGTTTTTCTCCTGCTCCGACGCACCGACAGCGGTTGTTATTTACTTTACAATAAAGTTGTTATTCAATTTTCATTCAAGGCTTTTCTGCGTTCCCATGCCCGGCGTACCGATTCCCGGTTTACGCTTACATCGCCGCAATAGTAAGTTTTTTCCCGACCCTCTCCATCGCGGAGTATCAGCCCGCCGTCGGCGGCAATTCCCGCAGCTGTACCGCAAACACTCACACCCCCGCCCAGTTCCAGAACCAGTTCCATACCAACGAGATCGTTGCGTTTACGCCAGAGTTCAAAAAGTTTCTCACTACAAGCTATTCCCATAATATAATACTTTTTTGCACATTTTGCCAATTCCAAAGCGAATTTTTCCGGATTTATTTTATCATTTTCAACTGCGGCGGCGGGCTTGCCGATAACCGAGCGGTCATCGGAAGAAAGAACCAGATTCAAACCTATTCCGGCAGCGATGATCCGCGAGTTATCGCATTGCTGAACAGTTTCGGAAAGAATACCGGCAAGTTTGGCATCTTCTATATATAAATCATTCGGCCATTTAAGCCAGACCGGCAAATCCGGAGCCAGATTTTTCAAAGCATCCAACGCCCCCAGCGAAAGCACCATTGTCCCCAAAAACGGATTGGCAAGTTTTTTCATCAGTAAAGTACCGAAAAAATTCCCCTTGCGTGAAAGCCATATCCGGTCAAGCCGCCCCCTGCCCGCAGTCTGAATATCAGCATAAATGAGCGTGCCGTCGGCAAGTTCACTGTGGTGAACTTTAGCGTATGTATTAGTGGAGTCAACTTCTGCAAAGTGCAGGAGGTTTATTGATAAGTCGTTTATATCCATAAATTATTGCAAAATGGTCAAGAGGGTTTATTGAGCTTTTTTTCCCGCACCTGCCGGAAAAACTCTTTTACTACAGCTCCGCACTCTTCAGCCAAAACCCCGCCTTTTACCTCGACTTGCCAGAGCATTCCCGGAAAACCGGTAACATCCAAAGCCGAACCGCACGCCCCGGAACGGGGATCAGGCAAACCGTAAACCACCCGTTTGACTCTGGCATTGACACATGCCCCGGCACACATGGCACAAGGCTCTTTGGTAACAAAAAGTTCAACTTCATCCATCCGCCAGTCATTGAGATAAGCCGCCGCTTGAGTCAAAGCAAGAATTTCGGCATGAGCAGTGGCATCTTTCAGTGTTTCGACCTGATTGTAAGCTCTGCCGATTATCTGCGTACCCTTTACCGCCACGGCTCCGACCGGGACTTCTCCGGCGGCAAAAGCGTTTTCGGCTTCCGCCAGTGCCCGGAGCATAAAATACTCATCGTTCAGCAGACTTCTCACTTTATACGCACCTCGGAATCGGTGATCGCATTTTTAGTACGCCAGAAACGGAATCTTACATAATGATCTTTGTAAGGATAATAAAACGCTATCTCATCGCCATATTCAATACTGGTTGTGGTCAGAGCATCCGCCGGTAAAAATATCTGTTCAAGCGTTTCAACACTGCGGGTGAGCGAAAAATCCACACCTTCGGCAAGTCGTTTGGCTGCCTGATATTTTTCCTGCGAGCCTGCCCGCAATTTGGGATTTTTCAATACTTTTATTTCCGGAGCAAAAACCTCCAGAACTTCAATATCTTCCGAAATCATCTTTTTAGGAGCCGAAGCACAACCGGCAAGACCGTTCAGCAATGCGGCAGCACACAGAGAAACAACAATTTTTTTCAACATAATAACATCTCCAAATACTGAATTTACAGTTTTATATTTTACTGCATAAAGGTGTTTTTTTCAAATCAAAAGGGCATTTTTTTGTAAAATATTAAAAAATTATGCAAAAAATGCTCTTGAAGTTTTGACTTTTTTACTCTTTGGGCTATAATGATAAGGTGTGTAACTTTTTTCCGGAAAATACAACATTCCGGGGAAATACAAGTCAAACAAATAATGAAAGCAGGAAAAGATGAAACCTTTCAGCAAGATTTCACCGGATTGGTGGGATTACACAACTCTGGATCGGGAAATCCTCGATGAAGCCGCAAAAATCACTATTGATACCCTCAAGAGCTATGAACGCCCCGGTTTCAAAATCAATATTTTTGATACTTTGCAGGAATTCTACGCGGCAGAAGCTCTGGAATATGTGAAAGTCTGGAAACAGGCCACCCCCTCCAACCCCGTCGGTCTTTGCGGCCCCATCGGTCCGACCGAACAGCTGCCGATCGTTGCTGAAATCGTCAATGCTCTGGATATAAACCTCAAAAACTGCCATTTCTGGGGCATGGATGAGTGGATTGTTGACGGCAAAGCCGCCGATATGAACTTCCCGCTGGGCTTCGCCAAAGCTGATATGGAACTGTGCTTCAACCGCATCCGCCCCGAACTGCGTATGCCCATGGAAAATTTGCACTTCCCCAGCGAAGACCCCACCGAATACATCAAATCCTGGGATCAGGCCCGCTGTCTGCTCATGCAGGGCGGTCAGGGTGAAACCAAACACTGGGCATTCAACGACCCCGTGAAGCGTGCCGGTCAGTACAAAGATGAACCGCCGACTCCGGAAGAATACCGCAAGCTCTCCACCCGTCAGGTGGAACTGCACCCGATCACTCTGATCCAGAATGCCCGTACCTCCGGCGGCGGTACCGTGCAGAATGTTCCGACCAGTGCCGTAACCGTCGGCCCGGTTCAGACCTGGAAGGCGGAAAATGTTTCGATCTGGCATCCCGGCCATCACGACAACCCCTTCGGTCAGCGTCTGACTACTTACATGATCAGCCGCAAGATCGCGGACAGCCGTGTCCCGATGTCGCTGTTGAGCGATCACCCGTCGGTCATCTTCAACTTCTACCGTGGCGGTTTCGGTGTCTGCGGCGTGGAAATGCATTGATTTATTGAAGAAAGCGTGAAATAAAATGGCTAAAACTGCAATGGCGATTGCCTGTCATCCCGATGACATTGACTTCGGTATGTCCGGTACGCTTATGATGCTTAAAAAAGCCGGTTACGAAATCCATTACATGGATGTAGCCAACGGCAGTCTGGGTACAGCAGAATACACCTATGAAGAAATCGTAAAGATCCGCTTGGAAGAAGCCAAAAACTCTGCCAAGACCATCGGTGCAGTGTTCCACGAACCCCTTTGCGACGATTTGCAGGTTTATTACACTCATGAACTTTTGAGCAAACTCGTTCCCGTTGTGCGTGAAGTCGCTCCTGAAATCATTCTGACCCATGGGCCTTATGACTACATGGAAGACCACACCAACACCGGCCGTCTGGCGGTATCGGCGGCGTTCTGCCGCGGCATGCAGAATTTTCTCTGTGCCACGCCGACTCCGATCGTGACCAACGATGTGCGGGTTTATCACTCCATGCCTCACAGTCTGACCGATGCCATGCGTCGGCCGGTGGTGCCGGAAATCTATGTGAATGTGGAACCGGTCATTGAGCAGAAAGTTGCCGGATTGGTCTGCCATGTCAGCCAGAAACATTGGCTGGATGTCAGTCAGGGCAAAGATGCTTACATTACCGACTTGCTCAACAAGGGCGAACACTTCGGCAGACTTTCCAAAAACTACAAATATGCTGAAGGCTGGGTACGCCACAGCCATGTGGGTTTCTGTGATGCAGAATTCAACCCGCTGGTGGACGCACTCAAAGCGACCGGCGACTGTTATGTTGATCCCGAATACGAGATCCGCTTGCAGAATGGTACGCTTTAAGGTATCGTAAAACATCAGGCACCGTTGGCAGACGCTGACGGTGCTTTTTTAATGAAAGAGTATAATTTATGCGAGATCTGGAAACTGTAAGAAAGACGGCTCTGGCGGCGATCGAAAACTCCAAAGACTCCATTATTGAAACCGGACGCTGGATCTGGAACAATCCGGAATCCGGCTACCGCGAAGTAAAAACATCTGCCCACATAGTCAACGAATTGCGTAAACTGGGTTTGGAAGTAAAAACCGGTCTGGCGATGACCGGATTCCGGGCGGATATTGATACCGGCAAGCCCGGTCCGACCGTGGCGATCATGGGCGAGATGGATTCACTGCTCATACCCAACCACCCGGAGTGCGACAAAAACACCGGTGCGGTCCACTCCTGCGGGCACAATGTCGGCGGCCCCGGTTTGATCGGTACAGCCATAGCCATACTGGCGGTAAAAGATGATCTGTGCGGCAAAGTGGTGCTTATCGGAACTCCGGCAGAAGAAGGTATTGAGCTGGATTACCGTAAAAAACTCATGCAGGAAGGCAAAATTCAAGCCATCTCCGGCAAGTCCCAGCTGATGCTCGAAGGCGTGCTGGATGATGTGGATATAGCTTACATGAATCACCTTTCCAAAGGCTTCGGGCACCGCGATCATAACGGAGCGATCAATAAACGCCTGACCTTTCACGGGGTAAGCTGTCATGCCGCCGGTCCCCAGAACGGCCGCAACGCCTTGAGTGCCGCCACGCTTGCCATGGATGCTATCGGTTTGATGCGTGAATCTCTGGGTTACAACGCCTATGCCCGGATCCACGGCATCATCACTCACGGCGGCGACGCAGTAAACATCATCCCCAACGAAGTTACTATGGAATACATGGTACGGATGCCCAAACTTGATGAAATGCTCAAACTCAATGAGCGTTTTGACAATGTAGTAATGCACGCCGCCAAAGCCGCCGAGTGCGAAGTGACCATCGAAACGGTCAACGGCTTTCTGCCGCTGTACGACGATGTGGAACTTGGCCACATGGTCGGCGATATTGTCCACTATCTGCAGCCGGATGCCGCCTTTGACGACAACACGACTTTTGCCGCCGGCAGTACCGATATGGGAGATGTGGCAACGGTTATTCCTGCGGTGCATGGATATGTTCCCGGCTGCGAGGGGCAGGCTCACGGTATAGATTACCGGATCGGCGATGAATATTCATCTTACATTGTCAATGCACAAGTCGAAGCCCTTACCGCCATCGAGCTGCTGTACGGCGACGGAGCCAGGGGCAAAGCCATTGCCGCACATAAAGAAAACCTTATGCCGATGGAAGAATACAAAGCAACCATCAGAAAGATCAATCAGACCATCAAGTCAACTGATCTTTGACAACCTCCGGAGCCGGACAGGGTATGATACATGATATAGAAAATCTTTATGAAACGATTCTCGAATCCGACAAAGTATTGGTCTTTACCGGAGCGGGAATTTCCACCTTGTCCGGCATACCGGATTTCCGGGGAGTGAAAGGTGTTTACCGCAAGAAATGGCATGGTTTGGAAGTGGAGGAGATCCTCTCTTTGCCATGTTTTCTCAAACACCCGGAATATTTTTACGAATGGGCACAGACTTTTGTTTACGGTCTGGAAAATTACCAGCCCAATATCGTGCATAAAGTCATAGCCGATTGGGAAAAAAGCAATCTCATAAACAGAACATATACCCAGAATATAGATATACTCCATCAGCACGCCGGGAGCAAACGCCTCTACGAATTGCACGGCAGTCCGGCACACCATCACTGCTTGAGCTGCCATAAATATTACAGCTATAATGATATAGCCCCAATAGTACAATCCGGCAACTGCCCCCGTTGCGATTGCGGCGGCATTGTCAAGCCGGAAATCGTCTTTTACGGCGAACAACTTGACCAGGACTTGCTGGAACAGGCGTTCAATGATTTTGCAAGTGCCGATCTGGCGATCGTATTGGGCAGCAGTTTAACGGTCAATCCGGCGGCGTTACTGCCGCAATACACGCTCCGCGGCGGCGGCAAGCTGGCAATAATCAACAGTCAACCCACCGGTTTGGATCAATACGCAACATGGCGTTTCAGCGATTTAGGTGCGAGTTTTGAAAAACTTGCAGAGTTGGGTAAATAAAAATGGAAAAGTTCCAATGCCGGAAAAATTGCGGGGCGTGCTGTATTGCCCCTTCCATAACCAGTTTCATACCCAACATGCCTCATGGCAAACCAGCTGGAGTACCGTGTGTAAATTTAGCAGCAGATATGAGCTGTAAAATATTTGCTTCGCCCGACCGACCGGCATTTTGCGGTTCATTGCAGCCATCACAGGAGATGTGCGGCAGTTGCCGTGCCGAAGCAATGAAATATCTTGAAGAATTGGAAAAAAGCACGGCTCCGGAATAAAATCATTTGATTTTGAGTACGGATTGATGTA
The DNA here is from genome assembly GCA_015061885.1 of Lentisphaerota bacterium. Taxonomy (GTDB): domain Bacteria; phylum Verrucomicrobiota; class Lentisphaeria; order Victivallales; family Victivallaceae; genus SIG78. The sequence goes on along the minus strand of SUVS01000011.1, from coordinate 26,355 downwards.
TATTACTGTAATACAAACAACCTCAAAGAAAAGGATTTTTTGATCATGAAAAAATTATTGACAGCACTCGTTTTCATGGGCATGTTGACCGCATCTCTGATGCTGTCGGCAGCTGAAATCAAACCGGTGAAATATGTATTCCTCTTTATCGGCGACGGTATGAGTGTACCCCAGCGTATGATGGCTGAAGAATACAGCAAACGCCTCGGCAAAGGCAAGCTCTGCATCAACTCCATGCCGTGTCAGGCTGTAACCAGCACCAGTTCGGCTGATTCATTCATCACCGACTCCGCCGCCAGCGGTACTGCCATTGCCTGCGGCGAAAAAACGGTCAACGGCTGTATCGGCATGGATGCAAAACGCAAAAACAACCTGACCTCGATTGCCAAAGTCGCTAAAGATTCCGGCAGAAAAGTCGGTATCATTACATCCATAACTATCAACCACGCCACCCCGGCATCGTTTTACGCCAACAGAACGTCTCGCTCAAACTATTACGGTATTGCCCTTGACCTGGTAAATTCCAACTTTGATTATTTCGGCGGCGGCGGAGTGGCTAAATATAACGATAAAACCAGCAAACTCTATAAAGGCAATATTTACGATCTTGCTGCCCAAGCCGGTTATCAGGTTGCCAAAGGCAAACAGGCAATAACTGCACTCAAACCCGGCAGCGGCAAGTTTTTTGCCGTCGGAGCCGAAGGGCCCCTGCCCTATGCCATTGACCGTACCGCTGACGATATGTCTCTTGCCGACTTTGTTCAGCAGGCAATCAAACTGCTGGATAACGGAAAAGGCTTCTTTATCATGACCGAAGGCGGCCGTATTGACCCGGTCTGCCACAGCAACGACGCCGCAACTGTTATGCACGAAATACTGGACTTCGACAAAGCTGTAAAAGCGGCACTTGAGTTTGCCGGAAAACACCCCGAAGAAACCCTGATCGTTGTTACCGGCGACCACGAAACCGGCGGTCTTACGCTGGGTTTTGCCGGAACCGGCTACAAGTCATACCTCGAAAATCTGCAGTATCAGAAGTGTTCGCAGAGCGGATTTGCCGTCAAGCTCAAGGAACTTGCCGACAGCAAAGGCACGCTGAAGTTTGATGACATAAAAAAACTTATGAAAGAATATTTCAATATGGTTCCCGCCGCCGGAAAAAAACCCAAAGCCGGCTCGCTGGAACTTTCCGACGCAGAGCTTAAAGAAATTGAAACAGCTTTTAATGACCAATTCCCCCAAGGCGTGAATAAAGGCGGTTCCTGGCTTGCCCGGATCATCGTGCGGATATTCAACAACAAGTGTGCAGTCGGCTGGACAACCGGGGCCCATACAGCGTTGCCGGTTCTGACTACCGCCAGTGGAGTTGGAGCAGAAGAGTTCAACGGTTTTATCGACAATACAGATATAGCGAAAAAACTCAAACAAACTGTCCGCTGATGAACAAACTCTTTATCCGGCTGAAAAAACACCTGTCTGCAAATCGCAACGAGCTTATTATGAGCTTGGTGATGATTGCATTTTCGCTGCTGCTGGTGTTTTTTGAACCGCTGGCTAAAAAGCCGTCGCTCGGTACCAAAGAAAAAGCCAGAGTTATCAGCACCGATAACAGCGAAGTTGTCCGCAATGGTTTTCTCTGTTACGGTTCGCAGGTGTTGCAAATCGAAGTGCTTTCCGGAAAATATGCGGGAAAACACTTCCGTGCCGCCAATGAATTGCGTATGCAAATGGATCTGGATAAACTCTTTGAACCGGGCGATACCGTTTTAGTCGGCATAATGCACGATGCCGATCCGGAACGCGATACAGTAAACGCCCAGGATCATTACCGGATCGACTGGGCAATAGTGCTTTTTCTCTTATTCGCACTGCTTTTAATGATTTTCGGCAACTGGACGGGGTTCAATGCACTGCTCTCTTTTGTTTTCAGTTGTCTGGTGGTGTGGAAAGCGGTCATACCGCTTTGTCTTGCCGGAGCCAATGCACTGCTGATAACATTTCTGGCTGTAATGGTATTGTCGGTAGTCATCATAATCCTGATCGGCGGATTTACCCGCAAGGGTTTTACAGCTTTGGCAGGGTCGTTGCTCGGCGTATTGGCAAGTTGCATAACCGGCTGGATCTTCACCCATCTTTTTAAGATAAACGGAGCGGTCATGCCTTACAGCCAGACATTGCTCAACAGCGGATACCCGAATTTGAATCTGTCAGAAATATTTATCGGGGCGATCTTCCTCTCCAGCTCCGGAGCAGTCATGGATCTGGCAATGGATGTGGCAAGCGGTATCGAAGAAATCGACCGCCGCCGCGGCGGACTTTCCGCCAAAGAGCTTTTCCAGTCCGGTATCCGCATCGGCAGAAGCGTGGTCGGCACCATGACCACTACATTGCTGTTGGCATATTCCGGCGGGTATCTGACTTTGATGATGACTTTTGCCGCTCAAGGCACCAGTCCGGTGGATTTTATCAACAACCCCTATGTAGCAAGCGAAGCAGTAAAAACCCTCGTCGGCAGTTTCGGTTTGGTACTGGTAGCACCTTTTACCGCCGCCGTGGGAGCTTTGATTTTCGGCAGAAATAAATAAGTACGCAAAGATACACCCCAAATACTTGAACTGTCAAGTTTATAAGCTGATAGCAAATAAATTTTTTTGTTTGGGGTGGGACTTTTCAATTTGCAATATTTGGAAAATAAGTGTATATTACCTCAATTAAAGAATAATATTTATTCAAATAAGAATAAAACCAACAAATTGAGGTAAAAAAAATGATTGCTGACAAACTCAATCAAATCAAAATCGTACCGGTATTGGTACTCAACACCCTTGAAGAAGGCTTGCAGGTGTGCGAACAACTGTGCAAAAACGGCTTGCCTGCTGCGGAAATCACTTTCCGTACCGCCGCAGCTGAAAGCATTATCCGCGAGGCTTCCAAGCGTTTCCCTGAAATGTACATCGGGGCGGGTACGATTCTGAATGTAGCGGACTTACACCGTGCCGCTGATGCCGGTGCCAAATTCGGTGTTGCTCCCGGTTTCAACCCGGTGGTTGCCGGAGAAGCTATCAAATGCGGATTTGATTTCATCCCCGGAGTCTGCACCCCCAGTGAAATCGAACAGGCAATGGCGGCAGGGTTCACCACGCTCAAATTCTTCCCGGCTGAAGCTGCCGGCGGAGTCAATATGCTCAAAAGCCTGATCGCTCCATACAAGCATCTGGGTGTAAGATTTATGCCTACCGGCGGGGTCAAACCGGCTAATGTGGAAGATTACCTGGCCATAAAGGAAGTTGCGGCAGTGGGCGGCACCTGGCTCAATAAGTGCGAAGATTCCGTGATCCGCGACGCCGCCGCAATTGCAAAAAAATATATTGCCTGACACCAAAAAAGAAAGAGGTGAACTATGCCTTCATTGCAGGATATGCGTGAGCGTGCCAAAGAAGCCGGTCTGATGAAGTTGGATAAACTCATTGAAAACCGCCAGCACATCCCGACCAACGACTTCCCCATTCCGGTAAAAGAGCTTTGCGAACGCTACGAAAAACTCTACACCGGTTGTATCAACGATGTATTGCGTGAAAACTGTCTGCTCAACCAGAATCTGCCCAGCGACATCATGCCGCTGCGGGACGAAATGGTCGTTGCCGGAGAAGCCTTTACGGTAAAAAGTGCCCCAAACTGTATGATCGAAGGCGAAATGACCTTCCGGGCACAGATGCTTGACGATATGAAGCCCGAAGGCGTGGTAGTCTGGGATACCTCTGAAGATACCGAAGCCAGTCTGTGGGGCGGCGTTATGACCGCAACCGCAAAAAGCAAAAAGATTCGCGGTGCAGTCATTGCCGGCGGTATCCGCGATACCAAACAGATTCTGGAACAGGATTTTCCGGTTTTCTACAAATACCGTACCAGCAATGGTTCGCTGGGCCGCTGTATGATAACACACTATCAGGTGCCGATCCGCATCGGTAAAGTGACTGTCCGCCCCGGCGATATTATTATGGGCGACATTGACGGAGTGCTGTGCATCCCCCGCGAAATAGCTTACCCGGTATTGCTGCGGGCTGAAGGTATTGAAAGAACTGAAGTGGATATTTTCAGTTGGGTGCATCAGGGCGACAGTATTTCTGAAATCATCGCCAAGGGCGGATATTTCTGATGACTGACATCAAAAATAAAATTCCGGTACTGGAACGCTCGGTGGAGGTTATGGAATACATAGCCTCCCATCCGGGGCGGGTATCCCAGCCGGAACTTATTGCCGCCTTGAAAATACCGCAGGCGACCTGCTACCGGATCATTGCCACGCTGGTGGCGGTAAACTGGCTGGTCAAACTGCCCGGCAATAAATACGATATATCCCCTGCCATTGCCCGTTTGAGCCGCAAGACCGAACTGCAGCTGGAAAAATACCGCCCGCTGCAGCCGGCACTGGACTATCTGGCCCGGCAGGTGGGTTATTCAGTAAAACTCTCCGTACCCGACGCGAGCGAACATGTCAGCGTTTTGAGTGCCAAAGCACCGTGGGATATAGCTTTGACCGCCGCCCCCGGAACCCGTTTTGAGCTTAAAGACGGCGGTTCGGTAGCAATAATACTGCTTGCAGATATGCCGAAAACCCCAAGGGGAGCAATTCTGTCGCAGGCAGTGAACCCCGCAAAACTCAAACAGCAGCTTGCGGATTACAAGCGTGACGGTTATTCACTCAACCGCTCTTCGGCAAATCCGGAGCAACGCCCGCAGATCGACGCCTTGAGCGTAGCGGTTTGTTCTGAAAATGAGGTGCGGGGAGTTCTGACATTGTTGAGTATGCCAGGAGAGTTTGAAAAAAACGATTTATCCGTTTTGCTGGAATCCATGCGGAAAACAGCCCGCTTCTGCGGGGAGCTTATGCCATAAAATATGGGTGTAAAAATGTTTAACGAAAATTTTCTGCTCAACGATCCTTTAGCTCAAAAGCTCTATCAGGCAGCCGCCGGACTGCCGGTCGTTGACTTTCACAACCATCTGCCGGTCAAAGACCTTATTGAAAACCGCAAATTTGCCGACATTGCCGAATTGTGGGTCATCAGTGATCCGTACAAACACCGTGCCATGCGTATTTGCGGAGTGCCGGAAAAACTCATCACCGGCAATGCCTCCAATCGCGAGAAGTTCAACGCTTGGGCGGAAACACTGCCCAAACTTATCGGCAACCCGCTTTACGCGTGGAGTCAGCTTGAATTGAAACGGATTTTCAATATCGAAAAAAAACTTACGCCGGAAACTGCCGATGAGATCTGGGAAACTACCAGAGTAATGCTTTCCGGTGATGACTTTTCGGTTCAAAGTCTGCTCAAACGCTTTAATGTTGTTTATTCTGCACCGTGCTGTGCTTTGAACGACAATGTGGAGTGTTTCAATAATATACCCGGCAATGTGCCGTCGCTCCGCGGAGATGATATACTTGTTCCCACGGCTGAATTTGTCAGCAAACTTGCGGAAGATACCCGGATGCCGGTCAACAGCTTTGAAGCATTTATCAATGCCGTGGAAAAACGCATTGACGATTTTCATAAAGTAAATTGCCGCATTGCCGACCACTCGCTGGATAACGGTTTTGCGTATGCTGTTTGCGACGAAAAGAAAGCGGAAATGATTTACGATAAAACAGTAAAAAACAAAACCGTTTCCGCCGCCGAAAAAATGCTTTTAGCTTCGGCGATCCTGAAAAAACTTGCCGGACTTTACAGCAAACGCTCATGGCTTCTGCTTCTGCACATCGGAGCCCAGCGGAAAACCAGCAGCCGTTTGCGTGCCGCCGCCGGACCGGCCGGAGGTTTTGCCGCTATCGGGCATACAGCCAATACCGAAGCATTGGCTAATATGCTTGATGATATGGAGTCTTCAATTGAAGGTTTGCCCCGCACGATACTCTTTACGCTCAACCCGGCAGATCATGCGGCGTTTGCGGTGCTTGCCGGTTCATTCCCCGGCGACGGAGTACGCGGCAAAGTACAGTTGGGGCCCGCGTGGTGGTACTGCGACCATATTTACGGCATGCGTGACGGCTTTGAAAATACCGCCGCATTCGGTGTATTGAGTCAGTTTATCGGCATGACCACCGATTCGCGGAGCTTTTTGAGTTTTGTCCGCCATGAATATTTCCGCAGAGTATTCTGTGCATGGCTCGCTGAAAAAGCCGCCAAAGGCGAAATGCCCGACGATGAAAATGAACTTATTAAAACAGTAAAAGCGGTATGTTTTGAAAACGCCGCCGAATACCTCGGAGGAATTGAATTATGAATGAAATGGTCTGGAAAGACAAAGTAGCTGTTGTAACCGGTGCCGGCGGCACGCTCTGTTCGGAAATCGCCAAATTTCTGGCAGATAAAGGAGCCAAAGTCGTTTTGATCGGCAGAACTGCTGAAAAACTTCAAACTGTAGCTGATGTAATCAAGGCCAATGGCGGCATCTGCCGTATTGAAGCCGGTGATGTAACTGACGAAAAGCGTATGCAGGAAATCGCGGATACTGTTGCCGCCGAATGGGGGCTTTGCCGCATACTTATCAACGGTGCCGGCGGCAACAATATCAATGCCATGAGCACCATCACCCAGTTTGACCCGCGTGAACTCGACGGCACCCTGCCCGAAGGCGAACGGGGGTTTTCCGATATTGATATGGAAGCGTTTGCCAGTGTGCTTAAAATCAATACCATCGGTACAGTATTGCCCAGCCGTATTTTCGGGGCTCAAATGGCCAAAGCCGGTTCCGGCAGTATCATCAACTTTGCCTCAATGAACACCTACAAGCCCCTCACCCGCGTGGCGGCTTACGCCATGAGCAAAGCGGCGATCAGCAACTTTACACAGTTCCTTGCCAATTACTATGCTCCGGCCAATATCCGCGTAAACGCCATCGCCCCCGGATTTTTTGTCAATGAACGCAGTATCAAATACTTGCGTACACCCGACGGCGGCTTGTCTCCCCGCGGTGAACGCGTTATGCAGCATACACCATTACAGCGTTTCGGCGAAGCTCCGGAACTTTTGGGCTGTGTGGAATGGCTGCTCGATGACTGCAAAGCGGCATTCGTTACCGGTATAACCGTGCCGGTAGATGGCGGTTTCCTTGCTTCGACCGGAGTGTAAAATTATGAAATGTTCACTTATGCTCCCGGCCAAGCCCAATCTGCAATGGCAGTTGGCACGCCAGTTGGGAATTGATTATGCCGTTACCAAAGCGGCACCGGAACTTACCGGAATGCCCGATCCCTCGGATTACAATTCGTTGAAAACAGTCCGTGACCGCTTTGCCGATGCCGGATTCAAGCTCTACGCCCTTGAAGGCGATGAGTTTGATATGACCCGCATCAAACTGGGTCTGCCCGGCAGAGATGAAGATATTGAAAAATATTGTGCCATGCTCACCAATATGGGCAAACTCGGTTTGAAGCTCCTTTGCTTCAACTTTATGGCAGGCGTGGGCTGGTACCGCAGTAAAAATGATTTGCTTGAACGCGGCGGAGCATTGACCAGCGGGTTCAATGTTGCAGATATCGACAATAGCGAACCGTTGAAAATGAGCCACGAAAAACTCTGGGACAATATCATTTATTTTCTCAAAGCCGTAACTCCGGCGGCAGAAGCCGCAGGCGTACAAATGGGTATGCATCCGGATGATCCGCCGATACCGCAACTGTTGGGGTATCCGAGAATACTTATTTCAGCCGATGCCTATCGCCGGGTACTGCGTGAAGTGCCGAGTCCGGCACTGGGTGTAACCTTCTGTCAGGCAACATTCCGTGCCATGGGGGAAGATGTTTTTGCATTGCTGGAGGAATTTGGCAAAAAGGTCTTCTTCTTCCACTTCCGGGATATTACCGGAGTCAGCGACAACTTTGTAGAAACCTTCCACGACAACGGCCCGACCGATATGCCCAAATTGCTGGCACATCTGCAAAAGTGTGCCCCCGATTGCCTGATCCGCCCCGACCACACCCCGACCATGGCGGGCGAAAGCAACGAATCTTTCGGCTACACCATGCAGGGCAATTTGTTTGCCACCGGGTATTTGCGTGGTATATTGGAAACTCTGGGCTGTAAAGAAGATTAAATATTTCATCAGGAGGATATATTATGTTATTGAATGTAAACGCCGCCGCCACCGGCGAACGCAAAAGAAATTTCTGGAACAATGTGCATTTTCACCCCACCGATGCGGTGGAAGATATCTGGGGGCAGACCATTCTGAACAAGTTTTCCGATCAGAAATGTGCCCAGTATCTGCGGCTTTATTCCATGTTTGAAGATGTGGTATCCCGCGATGAAAACGGCAATCTGGTCTTTGATTTTTCCGAACAGGATAAACGCTTTGATATTGTTGTAAATATGGGGTTCAAAGTTCTGCTATGCTTCAACTTCATGCCCGTAGTCATGGCCGCAGACCCGGTGAATTTGAGCGGTAAACGCTACAAGGATAAACGCTTCTGCCGCTCCAAACCGGCAGATTACACCGAGTGGCAGATGCTTTGTAAAGCCCAGACCCAACACCTGATCGACCGCTATGGTATTGAAACGATTTCGCAGTGGTTCTTCCATTGCTGGAACGAGCCGGATCTGGGTTTCTGGATGTATCCGGAATTTTTCTTTGAATGTACTCCCCAGCAGAAAGAAGCCAAGATGACCGAATACTGCAAGCTCTACGATTACTTTGAAGCCGGTGTTCACAGCGTTTCCGATAAAATCAAAGTCGGCGGTCCTTCCTGCGGACACTACAAAGAATTCTTTGAACGGGTCATGAAACATGTTACCTGCGGCAAAAACTTTGTTACCGGCAAAACCGGTACCCGTTTTGACTTTGCCAGTCTGCATTGTTACAGCAGTATTCCGCAGGATGTTCACGACCCCTACCGCTACAAAGTCTGCCCCGAAAGCATAGTCAAACAGTATCAGACCTACCGCAGTATTATGGAAAAATACGGTCTGGGCGACCGTCCTGCCATTATTGACGAATGGGCGGCGGCGGCAGAAGGGTATCTGGGGATCGACCGCGATCCCCGGATGCGTTTCCGCGAAACAGAATATTATTCGGCATTCTATTTCAAATTGATCGACCTGATGACCAAACTTGCCATGCCGCCGGAACGCATGATGATCTGTCTTTCCGGTCAGGACTACAATACCAATGATTTTGACGGACACCGCACCTTCTACACCGCCCGCGGCTGGAGCAAACCCATTGCATTGGCATTCAGTCTGGCAAGCAAACTGGGCGAAGAACGCCTTGATACTCCAACAGAGCTGCCGGAAAAATGCGGTATGATCGCCACCCGCCGTGCCGACGGAGCGGTGGTAGTGGCTTGCTACAACCACGAATCGGATTTCGGAAAATTCGGCAGTAACGAAAAAGTTACGCTCAAAGTCGATAATCTCCCGGCAGGATGCACCCTCAAGCGTTACAGGATCGACGCAGTTTACAGCAATGCCTTTACCGCGTGGAGCCGCCTCGGTTCGCCAGCCAATCCGACCGTGTGGGAAGCTGAACAGATCAATCAGCGAGCCCGTTTGGAGCAGAGTTGTGCGGATGAAAAATGCACCAACTTCTGGCAAGGCGATGTAATTCTGACCAACAACTCCGTGGAAGTGTTTGAATTCATTCCCAATAAATAAAACATCTGAATCAAAAAAATGTTCATGGGGCTGTTGCCAAACTCAAGAGTTTGGCAACAGCCGCATTTTTTCTGTTTTCGGTAACTATGCGATAAGTACAGAATTTGCAAAACCATCTACCTGATTGTATATTAATTCATTCAGGAAAGGTTTGTATTATGGCGGAACAAGTTATCTGGTCAGCTAAAGCGATGGACTACTCCATCGGCACCCAGAATATTTTTAACGGAGCGGAGTTTTCCATTGCCGAAGGAGAGAAAGTCGCTCTGGTCGGGCGTAACGGTTGCGGTAAATCAACTCTTTTGAGCGTAATAAAAGGCGAATTGCTCCTGCACGATGCCGAAATAAATAAAATGCGTGAGCTGCGGATAGCATCGCTGGATCAGGACTTCACCCTGCCCGGCGAATTGACCGTCCGGCAAAGTGTTGAAAGCGGTCAGGATTTTATATATTCAATATTAACTGAATACGAAAACAGCTCCACCACACAAAATCGCCACGAAGAACTGGAACATTATCTGACTTTGCACAACGCGTGGCATCCGGAAGTTTTATTGAACGAAGTAATGGATAAACTTCAGCTCCATTTTCCGGAAAAAAAGATCGCCGATCTCTCCGGCGGCGAAAAACGCCGGGTGTCGCTTGCCCGTGCCATAGTTTCGCAACCCGATCTGCTGCTGTTGGACGAACCGACCAACCATCTGGATATTGAAACGGTCAAGTGGATCGAAGATTTTCTGGCAGCTTACAACGGCACAACTCTGCTGGTAACGCATGACCGTTTTTTCCTCGACCGGGTGGCAAACCGCATCGTGGAACTCGATCATGGCAAATTTTACAGCGTGGAAGGTTCTTACGCTGATTTTCTGGCGTACAAAGCTGAACGCGAAGCCAACGAAGACGCTCTCGAAGCCAAACGCAAACACTTTTTGCGGTCAGAAATCGAATGGGTACGCCGTTCTCCAAAAGCCCGTTTACGCCGGAATCTGGGGCGTTTACGCCGTTATAACGAAATAGCGTCCCAATCCGGTCCGGAACGCACCGGCGAAGTGGAACTGGTTATTCCGCCGGGTGCAAGGCTCGGCAACATGTGTCTGGAACTCAAGAATATATCTAAAACCCTCGGCAATAAAACGCTTTTTGAGCCGTTCAGTCTGGAAATAACACCCGGCCGGAAAATCGGTATAGTCGGAGCCAACGGCTGCGGCAAAACCACGCTTCTGAAAGTGATAACCGGAACTTTGGCTCCGGACAGTGGTTCCATAAAAATGGCTCCGCAGGTGGAGTTCAATTATATTGACCAGAACCGCATGGCACTCAACGAAGAACACACCGTTTACGAAGAAGTTGCCGAAGGCCGCGATACGATCAAATTCGGCGGAGCAAGTTTAACAGTCCGCAGTTATCTGCGGAGATTTCTCTTTGAAGATGACCGGATCAACACCCATATAAAATATCTTTCCGGCGGCGAAAAAGCCCGTATCATGCTGGCAAAGATCCTCAAACGCGGCGGTAATTTCCTGATACTTGACGAACCGACCAACGATCTGGATCTATCCACCCTGCGATTGCTCGAAGAGGCATTGGTGCAATACGATGGCACGATATTACTTGTAAGCCATGACCGCTATTTTCTGAACCGCATCTGCGACGGCATTATCGGTATGGACGGCACCGGCAGGATTTTTTACACTCCCGGCGATTACGATTATTATCTGCAAAAACGCCCTGCCCCGGCAGTCGAAGTAAAAAAGAGTGCTGAAAAAACACCTGAACCGGTAAAAGTTGAAAATCAAACAAAAGAAAAACCGAAAAAACTCACCTTCAAAGAGCAGACCGAGTTCAAAAAGCTCGAAGACAATATGCCGAAACTGGAAGAACGCATAGCCGAAATCGAAGCGATGTTTCAGGACGCCGATTTTTTCAGTAAATACGGCACACAAACCAACGAACTCAATACCGAGCTGGAAAAGCTGAAAAAAGAGTTGGACGAAGCCACCGAACGCTGGCTGGAGTTAGCCGAAAGAGCGTAACAGCGGAGAATGATTATGGAAAAACATGCAAGTTTACCGGCTGATATTTGGTGCAACCCGTTGGTACTGGAAAATTACCCGATCGGATTTCTGGCTCCGGGCAGAAGACCATTATCGCCCAAAGCAGTCATGGATTATTCCGGACCGCCGCGTGATTTCCGCGAACTGGCAGACCCGGAAGTGCTTTACGATAACGGCAAATGGTATATGTTTCCTTCGGTCGGAGAAGTTTATGTATCGGAGGATTTAGCTCATTGGCAATATCATAAGATAGAATTTTCCAACGGCGAAAAACTCGGCTATGCCCCCACGATCACCAAATGTAAAGGGCAGTATCTACTGTCCAGCAGTTGGCCGTTTGCCGGTAAAGCAGAAATCCTTGCCGCTACTTCCCCGTTGGGGCCTTACCGGTCATTGGGGACACCGGTTGATGAAGATAATATCCCATTGGGGCCCGAATGGCTCGACCCGATGCTTTTTACCGATGATGACGACCGGTTGTATGCTTACTGGTATTACAGCGGCTTGGGCGACAGTGTATATGGTATTGAACTTGACTCCGATAATCCAGTTCAGGGCATAGGCAAACCGGTAAAGGTGTTGGAATTTTCGCCGGAAAATATCTTTGAACGTTACGGCGATTTCAATGAACACTCCGATATGACCTGGCTTGAAGGCGAATCTATGTTCAAATATAACAATGAGTACTATTTGCAATTTGCAGTCGGCGGAACCCAATTCCGTTCATACGCTGTCGGAGTTGCCCGCGGCAAATCCCCGCTGGGACCGTTCTCCAAACAAACCACGCCGGTGGCAAGAGAGAAAACCGGCAGAGTTTGCGGTACCGGGCACGGCTGCTGGTGCAAAGGGCCGGACAACACGGTCTGGCAGTTTTATACCGTTTTGAACCGCCGTATCCACGTGTTTGAGCGGCGTATAGGCATGGATAAAGTTGAGTTCGCTCAAGGGGGCAATGCCTGTGTAAAAATCACGGCAACGCCGCAATCCGTAAATGGCGGTGATTTGGGGCTTTTGCCAATATCTGTATGCAAAAAAGTGTGGGCTTCGAGTTCACACGGCTGCTGCTATCCGGGCTTTGCGGTTGATGACTGCACGCACACCTGGTGGATGCCGGATGCGGCGGATAAAACACCGTGGCTTGAAGTGAATTTACAGCAGGAGTTTGATATTTCAGCATTTCAGGTTATCTGGGCGGAAGAAGGTGTGGATTTGAAAAACAACATTCTGCCGGAACCGGCAAAATACAAACTGGAATTTTTCAGCGGAGAAGAGAAAAAAACGGTCGCAGTTTGGGATTACAGCAGCAACGATAAAGACCTGCTGATAGATTTCCGCAGTAATGCAACGGTACGGGCTCAATATGTAAGATTAAGTTTCAAGCCGGACAAAAACCCGGCACTGTACCGCGGAGTAAACAATTTAACCTTATTCGGGAGAAGATAAAAAATGAATAAAGCTGTTGAACTTTTTACTGCTGTACCTAAATTGCATAACTGTGCCCAGGCGGTTGCCGATGGTGCCGGCAATCGGGAACTGGCTTGCGAAATGGCTGCTTGCGGCGGCGGTAAAGCTCCGCTGGGCAGATGCGGGGCACTCCATGCGGCTCTCTGTCTGACCAAGCCGGAAAAACATTCTGAATTGATTGCTGAATTTGTAAAAGCTGCCGGTTTTGAAACCTGCCGGGAAATCAAAGGTTCAGCAAAGCCTTTTCCCTGTGCTGAATGTGTAAGAGTTGCCGCCGAACTGGCAGAAAAATACCGCTGACCAAGCATCTATGTATAAAAAAATACATCTTTTCGGGCTGGGAATTGCGTTGATAATTGCTGCAATCTGGCTTTTGGTCGGTGGTAGAGCTGACGATGATATTTCGGTTCTGGACAGACTGCCGGATCATGATTATATTGCTGAAATCAATGACCTTATGCAACAGAAACGCTGGGGCGAAGCCAAAACCATTTGCGAAGATGTTATTGCTTTGGACTTGCCATCTGCTAATAAAGCCAGGGAGCTTCAGGCAAAATGTCAGCTTGAGTCAGGCAAAATTTACAACCGCCTTTACAAAGCAGGCAAAGGATTTATCACTGGAGAGCCGGACGGATCGCTCGAAGAACTCGGCGGCAGTGTGGTTTCGGATATGCTTATGTATGGCGACATAAGGGATTTGGTCAAACAAGGTTATTTCAAGCTGACAAACCGGGAAACCGATCCGGTAATCACCGCATTGGCAGCGGCAGGATTGCTGACTGAATTTGTCGATGTTGCCGACTGGGCCCCCGCCGCCTTGAAAGCATTCCGCAAAATTGGAGCCATAACAGATTCTCTGGGCAGATATATTATTAAAACCTCTGCAGACATTTTCAAAACAGGAAAAATTGATTCGGCATGTAAAAACTTTTTCCTGAATTTGAAGACAATGCTCAATAATACCGGTTTTATACGTTCCAGCCGAATCATAAAATACGCTCAAAGTGCTGACGATGTCGCTCTTTTAGCTTCAAGTGCAAAGACATCGCCCCACGCAACTCATTTGGTTGCCCGTACCGCCAATGAACGAACTGTCGAAGTAATAGAAGCTGTAAACAAACACAAAGACTCCCCTGCTCTGCTGAAAAAAATCGCCCGCAAAGGAGCCAATTCACTGAAGCTGATTTCCAGAACCGGTAAAATTTTACACAAAGGTCATCCGGCAGAGTTTTTGCGACAGATGTTGGGCGGATATTTTTATTTGTTGAGCTTATTCATAATAATTGCAGGTATCTGGTTGATTTACCGTTCTGTAAAAAAATCTTCCGTTCCAATGAATATATCAACCGACAAAATAAAATTCAGTTTTTCTTTTTTCCGCTGAAAATCATGTACAAGGCAAACAAACCGCCTATACTGCCGGTTATAACCATCAGTGCGGTATAAACCAACGGTATAAGTATTGCAAGATCTTTGCTGATACCGCAGGCTTGAAAACATTGCGAGGCGATAGTATCCCTTACCCCGATGCTGCCCGGAGTAAGCGGCAGTATGCCCGACAGTTCGCCAATACTGCTTGAAATCATTGCCCCGTAAAAAGCGGCACGGTTATTGCCTATAACACCGCAACTTATCAAATAAACGCTCAATATAAGCAACGGAAATGTTACAAACATCGAAAAATATATTGCAGGAGCTAAATACTTTAAAGACATCTTGCGACTGCAAAGCAATCCTTCAGCCAAACGGCTTAACAAACCATTGCTGCGAAAGTCCAGCAAGTTGAAAATCTTCTGCGGCAATACTTTTTTCAACAAACGCCCGCCGCAGAAAAAAACAGTTGTCGCTGTTGTCAACAGCAATCCCACCACCACAAAACTCTTCAACAGCCAGTTGAAAAATCCGCTCATCAGCAAATCGCCGCATCCACCGGTAAGTATTACAACTGCAATTACAGCCAATGTAAGATACACTAAAGCGGTCAAACCGCAAACCCGGTCAACTATCACGGTAAAAGCCGCATCAAGCTGTTGCTGTTTAGCGGTTTTTCCGGCAGTCAAAGCCGCTTTACATACATCTGCAGTCAAGGTACCGCCGGGCAGAAACAGCATATAAAACAACCCTTGCCATGTAAGAGATAAAGCAGTAAAAAAGGAAATCTTTATCTCGAAACCGCGTAAGATCCACCACCAACGCAAGGCTACAAGATTATATTGCAACACCAGAACAACACCGGCAAGCACAACAAAACGCCAGTCAAGTCCGGCAAAACATTGAAAATTCAAACCGGAATATTTTATCAGCAAAAAAATCAAAAGTACGGACAAACCGACTTTCAGCAATGCAATTTTTCTTTTACTGAAGATTGCATTGAAAATCTTTTTTATGTTGAATTGCTCTCTGTTAAACATAAATAACCTCTTTTGAACTCAATAAAATAGCACATTATATACTTTTTACCAACATGAAGAATAATAAAATACGAAAAACTCAAAAAATCCTGCCTCCAAGACAATATTTTTTATTATGCAAGCATCTAATAGGTAGCAACAAGTTATTCTTGATTGTTCAATAATTCAAATTTAACGAAAGGTTATGAAAAAATGAAAATCAGATCATTGACCGCCGCACTTATGATTTGCGGTGCCGTGTTTTCCGCATCTTCACTTTATGCCGACGAAGTTCCCAAAAAACCGCAGCCGAAACGCGGGGCAAGAGGCGAACGCAACATGCGTCGCGGCGGCGACAACTGGCAGCGATTCAATCCTTCCAGAATGATCGCTATGCAAGTAAGAGAAGAACTTAAAGCATACAACGAAAATAAAACCGAAGAAAATTACAAAAAACTTGAAGAAGCGGTCAAAAAAGTATCTGCCGAGATGACCGAAAAAATCAGAGCAGAGCTGAAAAAACAACTGGAAAATCTGGACAAAAAGCAAGCCGAAAATGTAGAAAAGTTTTTGCAGGATGCCAAAGATGGCAAATTGAAAATGCCGCAAAGACCCAACCGTCAGCGTAAAGGCGGACGCAAGGCACCTCCACAGGATTGATCCCCCTCCCCCCCCTGACACCGGATTGCGTTATAAAATCATATAAACGATCCGGTGTTTTTTTATTTAAATACCGCAGACAAGACTGGACTTCAGGGCAGTTGCAACTTACATTACAGATTTTTCAGCAAAAGTTCAGCCGTTAAGCCGGTATTATTATTCAGCTTTACAGCATCAACTTTAAGTACAAGTATATCCACATGCTCAAGATCGCCTTCGTTTATTTCCTGCGATGCGATCAATTTTACAGTAATTTTTTTATGCCCGCAAAGTTTAAGCATTGCTTTTACGCTTTCAACATCGTCATCTTTACCGGCAACATCAGCAACTCCGGCGAAAGCAAATCCCCACAAAACAAGAGATAACAGACAACATTTCTTAAAATAATTTTTCATAAACAACTCCCTTTATTTTTCTGCTGAACAGTGCCGGCAACATTTAACCATACAAGATACCCCCGCTCAAGTCATTCAAAACAAAGACTGATAACAAAAAACGAGTCCGGTAAAAGGCAGTTTCTGGCAGTTACCGGACATGTCTTTCACTTTTCAGGAGTTTTGAATTTATCACATACAAAAAAGCGGAGAGTTATTCCCTCCGCTCAAGATACGATTTCTCAATTCAATGCCGGCAGACTGGCTGCGATCACTGCCTGACCGTGCCGCTTGAATTGTTCATCCGGAGTACGGAATTCAATCTTTTCCGCCAGTTCCGGGAACTCTGCCTGCAACACTTTACGGGCTTCTTCCAGAATTATTTCACCGCCTTCGCCGGAAGTTACACGGCCGAGGATCAAGAGCTTGTTGATGTCGTAAAAATCACTGTAATGAGCAACAGCGTAACCGAAACACACCCCGATCGAACGGTAAATGGCGGCGGCCTTCGGATCGTTTTCCTTCATCATAGCCTGCACTGCTTCAAGGCGTTTGGGGAACGGCATATCTTCAGGAAAGTCGATCTTGGCACACTTCGCCAACCGTGCCACACCCTGCTGCGAAAAATATTGAGCCCCGCAACCCAGATCGCCCGACCACTCATCAGCCGGAGCATCGTCGCGGTAATCGACCGGAGCAAAAGCCAATTCGTTGAGCCAATCGGTGATATTGCCATTGGTATTTACATATCCAACCGCAGTACTGGTTCCCATCGAAAGACCAAGCACTCCGGTGGATTCCATACTCATGGCACCGGCAAGAGCGGTCACTTCGCCATCATTTGCCACGATCAGCGGCACATTGTATTCTTTCTGAATATCATGGAAAAGATTGACGATTTTTGCTTTGAAATCTTCTTTAGAAAGTCCGCGGAAAAGCGATGCAATACGGGGGCTGTTATCCACAAACACACCGGCGGAACTGCCGCCGATAGCATCTACGCGGGGCATCTTTTCAGCGGCACGGCGGATGCTGTCGCGGATACCGGCAGCGTGGTATTCGGGATCTTTCTGGAAATACGGATCCCACACCACTTCTTCAGTATGCACTACTTTGCCGTCAACAACGGCGGCACATTTACGGTCGGAACCGCCCAGGTCAAAACCAATACGGCAACCGTCAAGATGACCGCCGAGTTTCACCGAAATTTCCTGCGATTCAGGAGCTTTGGCAAGAGGCACAGATACCACTTCAAAGGTTTTATCATAAACCCGTTCGCCCATAAATTCATAGTCAAATGCACGGGCCCCCTTTTCGCTGTAAACCGCTTTGAGTTCATCAGCCAGAGCATCGCAACCGGCAATTATCACCTGCCAGCCGCCCTTCATCCACAGCAGAAACTTTACAATGCGTTCAACATATTTGAAGTTGAGTGCCGCATTTTCGCCCTCATGTTTGAAAATCGCCGTTTTGTAAGTGGAAACTGCTCCGTTTGCCCGTTTGAGAGCTATAACAATATCTAATTTATCACTGCTTGCGGCTACTGCTTCGCGGTAGGCTTTGTTCCAAAGCGATGCCGGTACAAATGCCGGATCGAGTTCACAAACAACTTTAGGATTTACAACGATCTTTGCCATTATTCTTTTTCCTTATTCTAAAATTTACAAAAATTACTCTCTGCCGTTCCAGCAATAGGTGCAAATATCACTCTGCTCAATGCCGATAGCCTCCAAAAGCCCCGGCAGGGTCTGGTAATGCAAAGTATTAAGTCCCAATTCCTTGCGGACTTCTTCGACCATTGCCTTGTAATCATCTGAATTGCAATCCAGATATTTACTGATTATTTCCATGGAAAGTTCTTCGACCTTCTCCAATCTCATGATCGCCCGCCGTGCCGCCAGATCAAGTTCAGAACGGGAACGGGAGAAATTCAGATACTTGCAGCCGAACAGAAGCGGCGGCGAAGCTGAACACATGTGTACTTCTTTGACTCCCAGACTCCGCAGTTGAGTTACCGTTTCCCGCATCTGCGTACCGCGGACGATCGAATCATCGCAGAACAGTATGCGTTTGCCTTTAAGCTGGCTTTCCACCGGAATCAGTTTCATTTGAGCAACCAGGTTCCGCATTGCCTGATTCTGCGGCATAAAACTGCGTGCCCAGGTGGGAGTGTATTTGACAAATGCCCGCTTGTAGGGTATGCCCGAAGCATTGGAAAAACCGACCGCATGAGGAATACCCGAATCCGGAATACCCGAAATCAAATCCACATCCGGTTTGATATTATGTGCCATAATATCACCGTTGCGGTAACGCACCTCCTCGGTATTCACCCCTTCGTAACAACTTGAGGGATAACCGTAATAGACCCACAAAAACGCACAGATACGCTTCTTGTTGCCGGGGGCACGCTCCTGGATCACTGCATCAGAGGTGATCCGAACGATCTCGCCGGAACCTAATTCGTATTTAACATTGTATCCCAGATTGGGAAATGCGGTAGTTTCCATAGTTACAGCAAAAGCGTCCGGTTTTTCTCCGACGATCACCGGCGTTCTGCCGTAGCGGTCGCGGGCGGCATAGATCGCGTTATCTTTCAAAACCAGTATGGAAAGCGAACCTTCGATTGCCGCTTGAGCGTATTCCAAACCGGCAACGATGTTATTTTTCTGATTGATAAGAAATGCCGCCAATTCGGTCTGGCTTACTTCATTTTCGGGACAATCGGTAAAATGCGTGCGGTTATCTTCAAATGCCGCTTTCAGGATACTGGCACTGTTGGTGATCTTGCCGACCGTTACAATAGCATAAGTCCCCAGCGGCCCGGTAACTGTAACCGGCTGACGCTCAAAATCGCTTATGCACCCGATACCGGTATTGCCATTGAAATCTTCAATTTCGTCATCAAAACGACTGCGGAATTGTGCATTTGATATACTGTGTGATCGTTTATAAATATTACCGGAAGCATCAATAATTGCCATACCTCCGAATTTGGTACCCAAATGCGAATGGTAATCGGTGCCGTAAAAAAGGTCGCCGATACAGTTATTTTTGCCAGCTACGCCAAAAAATCCACCCATAAAAAATATACTGCCTTTTGTTCCTGCCGGAACGGTTCAAGCCGCCGGCGTGTTTCTTGCCTGTTTTTAATTCTGAAGATAAATATATAGCATAAGGACGATTTTGCAAGAAAAAAAAGCTCATTTACTGCAAAAAAAACTTCAAATTAACCACTCAACACCACTTGAATTTGAGCAGAAGCCATCTGTATTGCCGCTGAAAATACGGTGTTTTCGCCAAAAATAAGTTTATGGACTTTTACGAACACTTTGATTTACAGGTAATTGGGGTATTGCGGTCAATCATACAGCAGTTCAGCGGAGGTGAAAAATCCCTCAAAGCCGACCTTGCAATACCATATCGCCGGAATCAAATTCGCGGAAGGGGTATTCACTGCCCCGGCAGAGCCGCCGGATACAGCCGCTTTTGCCGGTAAAAATCTGTTCGGCAAGGTATTCATTGTCTGTCAGTTTACTGCATTCAAGCCGGAAATTTTCCGGCAGAGCCGCACTTAAATCAGCTAAAAGCCCAACTCCCTGCAATGTATATTGGTTATGCGGAGCAAATTTACTGAAACTCTTTATTTCATCATTGCCAACAACTCTGGTGATCAAATCATCTTTGCGGAAACGGTCATCGCTGACGGCACAATTTATCCAGATATTGATCTTTTTGGCGGCACACTCCGCCCAGAACCAATCAAAACTCCGGTCAGCCAAACTCCAGTTATGCAAGTATGGCGACACCCATATTCCGGCAAAACCGCTCATATTTTCAAGCTGTTTTACAGTGCGTTCCCGATCAGACAAATCCACTGCGGCAAGAGCTTTTATCTTGCAGTAAGAAGCTGTTTCCCGGAGCCAACGCGTATTTTCAAGCACAAAATCAAGGCTTTTTATCGCTCCGAGGCTGGCGGCATAAAGTGTATCGACTTGCAGTTTATCAGCTTGAGCAACCAGTTCCGCGACACTTACTGCGTGATCCCAGAAGGGGGAACTTCCGGCAAAACAGAAATTGTCTTCACGCGATTCCGGAAAATCCCATTTCGGAAGTTTTACTGCCGGAACACTCTTTACTTCCGGCAGATTGAAAATCCTGCGGCAATTATTATAAAGGATGTTTTCCTCTTCCTGCGGGGCAAGTTTGGCAGAAAAAACTTTACTCATTTGACTGCCGAATGATCTGCCCGGAGCATCGGAGCCGTAAAGTATCCGCTCCGAACCGAATGTATCCACCAGGCGTCTGACCATTGTCCGTTCAGGGTATGAGCCTGATACATCGAAAAATACATTTTCCGGCACACGAGTTGCTTTGGCTATAAGTTTCCGCCAGTTGCCGTTGCTGTGAGCGGCAATGATTTTACATGACGGCACCTGATTTGCCATATAAATTATCTCGTCGATGCCGACACTGCCTCCGGCATTGCCATCGGTACGCTCAAAACAATGGATCAATACCGGAAGCTGACATTCTGCCGCCGCCTTCAGTACATTTACACTGGCGGAAAGATCATTTTTATCAGCTTGATTCCGCAGCGAAATCCACAATTTCACTCCGCAGGCACTCGCTTTGTGCCGTTCAAATTCTGCCTGCCAATCCTCCAGTTGGGGATTAAGATAGACCAGATAAAATACTTCACCGGTGTATTTTTGCGACATATCACGCAACCGGTCATTGGCCCGCCGCAAAGTATCACTCTCCGGATATGCCAGCCACCCGTCGCCGAGATCGGAAGCTATCATTGCCCCAATGCCGTGAGAACGCATGTGCGAAATAAAATGCTCAAATTCTTCAGCGTAATTTTTTACCGCCGACGGATGGACATGGCAATCAATGATTTTCATAAACAGAGTGTTTTCAGAGTTTTACTTTTGCCGAAAGCACATTGCATTCGCAAGGATAAAGAGCCTCTGCATTACCGGTCATTTCGCGGGTAACACCGCAGACAAAACTGCTTTCCACGCCTTCAATTTCCAGATTACCGTCGGTATCCAGCGTGATAACTGCACTCAAAGGATCACTGAAAATCACCTGATTGCCCACACACTCATATTTCTTGTACCACTCTTCCGGGAAGAATTTATGCGGTTTCCCCACCCAGTCAAAGGTTGCCGAGTTCAAATCAAAGTATGCCACATTATCGACCACACTCAAATGGTTGCGGTGATTGTGGCCATTCACACACAGCATGACTCTGCCGGGAGTGTTCTGCGATTTGCGGATGATTTCAAGCATCTCTTCCCGGTTGGGTATCTGCGTGGGGTAATCCAGCGACGCATGACTCATCACGATACAGGGTATGGGCGAACTTTCGACCGTTTGACGGAACCATTCGACCTGTTCGGGGGCAATGTATTCTCTTCCCTTGCCGTGGTCAAAGTAGTTGCGGCGGGAGTAATGGAAATATACTCCGGGGTAATCAGAAAAGGTGTTGTTATCAAGCATAATGAAGCGGAATCCATTGAAATCAAAGCTGTAATAAGCGTTCGGCATATCGTATGCTTTTACAACTTCTTCCAGCGAATCGTGGTCAAACTCGTGATTACCCAGCACATGATAAGCGGGAATACCGGTATTGGCATACTGGTCGATCAACTCTTTTGACAAAGTGGGAAAATGCGAAAAATCGCCCAGCGATACGATCAAATCAGACTTGCTTGCGATCGCCCGCTTCTGGATGGCGGCAAGCCGCTCATCGGCTTCACTCTTAAACCATTCCGGAGCATGATGCAAATCAGCAAACGCAGTAAAACGGACTTTACTCATATGAATATAACCTTTCCAAATAAAAATATGTGATGGATTGCTCCGTATAAGATAATTCAAAAACTTTTTTTTGCAAATTTTATCATAGCGAACTATATTAAACTTCCGGAAACTTTATAAAAAAACAAGGACACTGTTCATGAATACTTTTGCAAACATTATTCCGGCTCCGACAAAGCTCGAATATACTTCAGAAAGTCTGAAACTTGAAAATATTTCCACATTTTATACTGCTGAACCATTTACCGGATTTGCCCCGGCAGTTCAGGAGTTGTTCAAGTCGTTTTCGTTTGATATAACAAGCACCGCCCCGGACAGTGCGGCATTGGCGATCGTCCATTCCGCTATGCCGGAAGAAGCGTTCAGTATTGAAATATCGCCCGACAAGGCGGTGATAGCTGCCGGCAGTCAAGCCGGGGTTTTCTACGCTCTTGAGTGCTTGCGGCAAATGCTTTTCACCGCAACGATAGCTTCACCCAAAGGTGCTGTGCTTACTTGCGGAAAACTGGAAGATGCACCCCGTTTTACCTTCCGGAGTTTTCATCTGGACAGTGCCAGACATTTTCAGAACATTGATGTTATAAAACGGATGCTCCGCATGATGGCAAGCTGCCGCTTGAACACTTTTCACTGGCATCTGGTCGATAGTCAGGGCTGGCGACTGCAATTAAAAACTACAGCCGGCTTGGAGAACCGTTATACGAAAACACCCGGATATTACACTGCCGACGATATAAAGGAAGTTGTGGAATTTGCCGCAAAACATCACATTTCAGTGATTCCGGAAATCGACTTTCCCGGTCACTCCAGAGGCACATTAAATTATTTTCCGCAATATGCATGTTGCAATGCGGCGGAGAATCCCGGCGAAATATGTCTGGGCAATCCGGCAAGCAAAGAGTTCGTAAAAAATATTCTTGCCGAAGTAATGGAGCTTTTTCCGCAAAGCAAATACATCCACATCGGCGGCGACGAAGCCAATACAGCAAACTGGGAAAAATGTCCGCTCTGCCGGAAAGCAATGCAGGAAAACAGTTGCAAAGATATGCGGGAGCTGGAAAATATCTTTATGCGGGATATAGCCCAATTTGTTATCGACAACAACCGCCACCCGATCATCTGGGGAACTTGTTCCGGGCAGACTTACCAGCCGGAAACCACCATTCAGGCGTGGCTGGATATACGCGAACCGCTGCGGGTGGCTCCCAACGGCAATAAAGTGATATATTCGGTGCATACATCACTCTACTTTGACTATCCGCAAAACTTGAGCGAACCGTGGGAAACATGGATGTTTGAGCTTTCGGAACGCGGTGTTTACATGACCGATCCCTATATTATCTGGGCAGATAAAGTAAAAGACTGCATTATCGGTACCGAAGCATGTCTGTGGACGGAAACAGTGCCGCAATGGCGGATCATACCTAAAATACTGCCAAGACTCCACGCATACAGCGAATGTGCCTGGAGCGATCCGGCAAAGAAAGATTATCAGGATTTCCACCGCCGGAAAGAATTGCTCGAAGCCGCCGGATACATGGATCACCTGATAAACCGCAAAGCATAATCAGCGGCCGGGCAATATCGAGTACGCCACAGTTCGCCTACGTTACACTTCGCCGTGGCAAGCGGGCGATAGAGTGCGTGGGCGGCTGAAGCCGCCGGATGCTGTTGGTTGATTATACGCTGGATGTTGCTTGCCGGTTAGGAGCGGCAAGTGGCTGTTGGCGGGCCTTGCCCGCCATCCCAAAGTTTCTCAAATCCTCTCAAAATTTCCCAAATCTATCACACGGCAGACAGGGGGGGCATCCTGCAACACCATATATTGTACCGGCGAGGCTCCGCATCAGCTCCCGGCTTCACGCTGTTACGCCGTGGCAAGCAAGAAAAAGGATGTCCAATCATTGAACTGGGACAAGGGCGAGGCGGAAGCCAAGGTCGTTGTCGCGATTACCAGGAAGCCAGTTGTACCGGTACGCAGAACGGCATCTTCTTGCGGGGTTTCTCCAACTTCCGCCACGGTACACGCGGCACGAGCCAGATGACGGTCCCATCGGGTTTGTCATATTTCCAGAGTAAGGTTCATACCAATCACGACACCATTCCAATACATTACCATGCATGTCATACAATCCCCAGTTGTTGGGATATTTTTTTCCAACGGGGTATGTTTGATTTTCATTGTATTTGCCCCGATTATAATACCAAGCTACCGCTGTAAGATTTTTACAATCATGTTTCTCATCAGTCAAGTTTGTTGTATTATTTAATGCGGTTGTCGTGCCAGCCCGACAGGCATACTCCCATTGAGCTTCAGTGGGCAAATCAAATTTGTATCCGGCAGGGAGTTTTCCGGCATAGCGTTCGTTAAGTTTGCGGCAAAAATCTTTGGCATCATTCCAACTTACCTGTTCCACCGGCCGGTTGCTGCCCTTGAAATATGAAGGATTATTGCCCATGACTGCCTCATACTGTGCTTGCATCACCTCAAACTTGCCAAGCCAGTAATCTTTGGTCAACATTACGCGATGCTGTGTTTCATCACTATACCGCCCAAGTTCACTTTCTGGACTCCCCATCATGAATGTACCAGCTTTGATTTTTACCATCTCAAGTTTTATACCGTTACCCAGATCAACGGTACCGTTGAATTCCACTTTTTCAAGCGTAACATCTTTGCGGTGGGGGCCATTGGCAGTACAGGTAAATGCCGGAATCTTTCCATAATATTCATCTTCGCCGTCTTTGTAAGTTACTTCAAACTCATACTCGGAGCCCTTCTGCAATTTCCACGGACGGCTTTGCTGATCAGGATTAGTTTTTAACGACTTTATTGAGGCATTTACTTTTTTACCTTCCACATAAGCATATATTGTCAGAGAGGGAATCAAATTATTTTCCGCTTCCAGCTTTAAGCTCTGGGCTTTTGTGTCGGAACTGTCGATTTTCAAAGCTGCAATGGCACAATCATAAACCTTCTGCCACTGGCTGATATTTTTGGCTGCTTCAGCAGAGTTTATATACTTTTCCACCGTTAAATTACGGGATTCCACATAAGCATTATTGTACTCGTTTAATGCATTTTGCAATGCGGCTTGAGCTTTGGTAAAAATACCAGCTTCGTAATCTTCCCGGGCTTGAGCAGCAGAATCAGAGGCTTTTTTATAAATAGAAAACAACAATTTTGAGGCCTCAAATTTATCTGCCAAAACTTTCTTTTCCGCCACTTCTGCCTGTAGTTTTTGTATATTTTTACGCAATGGTGCATTAACAAGGATCCAATCTGCCGCTTTTTCTGCTGATTTGTAAAGTTTATTTGCGGCTTCGGGATCTTGGTTAAGTTCCGCCCGTTCAGCAGCAGCAAAATCATTGACTAATGCATCAAGATATTTGCCAAATGTCTGCCCTCTGTCATATTGGGCATTTTCAATAAGCGACTTTTTACTTCTTATTGCCGGTTGCAAACGATAATTTTCCCGAATACACTGTTTTTTCAGTTTTTCTGCTTTTTCCGCTTTTTCAGC
Source organism: Lentisphaerota bacterium (assembly GCA_015061885.1). Classification (GTDB taxonomy): domain Bacteria; phylum Verrucomicrobiota; class Lentisphaeria; order Victivallales; family Victivallaceae; genus SIG78. The sequence continues at coordinate 410 of SUVS01000011.1, read as the reverse complement.
GGCAAGTTTCGCTAAACGTTCTTTTTCGTCCTTTTCCGCGGCAATTTTAGCTAAACGTTCTTTTTCCGCGTTTTCTGCGGCGAGTTTAGCCAAGCGTTCTTTTTCCGTTTTTTCTACAGCAAGCCGTGCTTGCTCTTTTTGGTGTTTATCGAAAATATAATACCCGGTGCCGCCAGTTCCTAGCAATACGGCGATCAGCACGGCTGCCGCCCATTTTGGGAATACCCCTTTTTTCTGAACTTTTGCAGCCTTGATCTTTTTGCCGCCAAGTGCCGCCGCAAAATCTGAACAACTTTCAAAACGCTCTGCCGGTTCTTTGCTCAATGCACGCAGAATTGCCACATCCACATATTTCGGGACATTTTCCAAGGAGATGACTTTGCTTTTCAAAACAGCTTCCCGTAATACTG
>SUVS01000074.1 GCA_015061885.1 Lentisphaerota bacterium | reverse complement strand
TAGTTGCGTGTGGCGAACTTATTCAAAGCCCGTGTCGGGCTGCCGGTACCATCGCCTTGAAGGCGTGGTGCATACCACCGGCTAAGCCGGTGGTTTTGATTGTTATAAGCACCCTTGCATTATATGCAAACGTATTCTATCTATGACTTCTGGAGGCATATCTGGCGATTCAAGCCTTTGAGTACGCACAATGCCAAATTTTTGCATCCACTTGTGAATTGCAACATCAGAAACGCCGTAGATCTTGCCGATAGCTACATTGCTGTATAGATTTATCAGTTTTTGCAGATCTGCTTTGCAAGGTACTATTTTTGCTGTTGCTTGCGGTAAAGGTATAACCAATTCCTGCATCTGTTGAATAACTGCTTTATTCCGATTATCCATATCGCCTTTTGCTTTTTCGAGTAATTTTGTATAGAGTCGTACCATCTCTACAGATTCCCAGCCCAGCATTGCCATGGCATCTGCTATCGGCACCTGCTTAGAGGCAAGCAAACTCATAAAAGTTACGCGAAAAGAATGGAAACTGCGGATACAGCCGTTCCTTTGTCTTTGTAATCCTGTTTTGTCGTATTGAGTTTGTTGCTTTCCCAGAGCTTTTTCAAAGATCTTTTTACTGCGTTTTGTTACCCAATCACCATTTAGATAAAACTTTGCAATTTCTGGATTGACGTAAGGCGATCCTGTATGTGGTGTTAGCTGAAGAAGAGAACGTAACACAGGGGATACTGGTACTCTTGCGATATTGCCATGTTTAATTGTTTTTTCAGGTTGAAATTCAATGATGTCGTCATGAATCATATCCCATTTCAATAACGCAGCATCTTTTAACCTCATTCCAGTTTGCATACCAACTATGAACAGATCTAACCATATTTTGCCTGCTTGAGAGGCTTCATGCATTATGGTGGTTATCATTTGTGGTTCAAGTGGCAAATGAGAGGTCTCATCAGATTCTATTGATAAATTTTTCGGCAGGATAGCAATTGTAAAAGGATTGCAAATGGGCTGATTATTGACCGTCTGAACCGTTTTTACTATGCAAGACAACAATCGCAACTGTTTCTTTATAGTATCGACAGTAAATTTTTCATGAAGCAAATAATTACGATATTGCATTGCAACAGAATGGTCAATTTCTTCTAAATAATTTATGCTGTTTGTCTGGCACCATTCATAAAAGCGATTAAAGTAAGTTGTCAGCTGATGCTTATAACGCTCACTGTTTCGTGATAGCGCAGGAGTGAATTTCTGCCACATAGCAAATGCATCTATCAAATGAGTTTGCTGTATTGTCTGACCAGTTGCTGCTTGCGCAAACGCGGACGCTATTTTACTGACATGTTGCTTTTGTGCTACAGCAAGAGCTGTGGCACTTTCACCTTGCAGATATTTGCGTAAAAACTGTTTGGCTGCGGTATAATCAGTAGTGTTTGTATTTATTGTGGTGCGTTTAAAACCAACGACTCTGCGGAAGCAATAGCATCCATGCTTTGAGCGTTTGAAAAGCGTCGGCATTGTGGAGGTTTTTCTTGCCATAAGTTTGTTCCTTTTTAGTGCAAAAATCATTTGCGGGAACAATTTGCTCAACAGAATTATGGCTACAATTATGGCTACATGGCGGTATTTTTTTTCCTTTTTGATGGATATAAAAAAATAACACCAGTTGTAACTCATTGAGTTTACCGGTGTTTTGAGGCAAAAAAAATGGTATGCCCGTCGCGATTCGAACGCGAGACCTTCTACTCCGGAGGCAGACGCTCTATCCAGCTGAGCTACGGGCACACACTGCTTCAGCCTTTAATATAGCCTGATTTATTGTTTTTGCAATACGGCAGTTGCAAAATTTGCAAAAAAATTGCCTTTTTTCATTTTTTAAGTGTCATAAAGATTGGAAATAATGGTCAAATACGGTATATTCTATCCTAAATCGGAGGTTTTATTTTATGTACAAGAGCATTTCAACTTTTTTTATAGCAGCAGTATGTGCAATTATCTTGCCTGTTGCCGCTGCTGATCTGGTGCTTAAAAACGGCAGAGTTTATAAAAATTATCGCATTAAAACTGTTTCTGCGGATAAAGTGACTATTGCATTTTTAGCGTCAGATGGTTCACCGGATATTGCAGAAGTCAAATTAAGTGATTTACCCTCTGAAATAACTGCTTCGCTGGGTATATCATCCCCAAGTAAAGTTGTTGCGGAAAAGAAAAACAGTGTCGCCAGACCGGAAGATTTGATCGTTCAGCTTTCTGATCAACTGAAAAAAGAGTTTGCTGCGTTGCCTGCCGGAGAAATAGATACCAGGCGTTTGCTGATAAGCAAGGCTTCGGAGCTTTTGAAAAAGAAGTTGGCTGCTTATTTTTCGGACGCGGAGTTTGAAACAGTCTGGAACTCTGCCGAAGGTATAACCGCCAGAGTAACAAGAGTCAATAAATCTTCTTTTTTGAAAGTCGGTGATAAAGTTTTTATCCGGAGTTCCACCCAGTTGGGCAACCGCTTCCGGGCTCAAGTTTATGCTGCCGGGTGCATGGTGGTTGTGAACGGAGAAAGGTTGCAGATGATGGGATTTGATGAAAATTCAGCGGTCAATTTTGCAATGGAATGTATTTTATCAGCAATCGGATTCAAAGAAGATCAGGGGAATGTAAAAAAGCTCCCGAGTGACAGTTCCGCAGCTAATACAACTGTTCCGCCGGCTGTTGAAAAACCGGTAATAAATAATTATTATGTTTATGACGATGATGATGAGCCGGTATATATTATCCGCGATGGCAGAAGATATTATCCGCCATATCCCTCCGGCAGGTATCCGTCGCGTCCCGGTAACCGTCCGGCAGTCCGTCCGGAAAACAACCGTCCGGCAGTCCGTCCGGAAAACAACCGTCCGGCAGTCCGTCCGGAAAACAACCGTCCGGCAGTCCGTCCGGAAAACAACCGCCCATCTCCTAAAGAGAAGTTGAGTAAAAACAAATCAATTATTCAACGCGATGACAGTAAAATTCACAGTTACGACCATTTGCCGGATTGGGCTCAACCACGGTATTCCAGACCATGAAAAACAGCCGTTTTGCTGATCGGGAGTGTTTAGGGGTAATATCACGGTAGTGAGGAGTATTTTTAATACCCGTTAAAAGTAGCTGAAGATAACCTTTACATGCTTGGGGAACGACTTGTTGATTTACCTCAACAGCAGATAAATATTGTTTTTTAACTCTTTTGTTTGAAAAAAGTTAAATTTTTTTGTAAAAAAATACAATATACGGTTGTTTTTATTGATAAAGTGATATACATTATACCTTGAATAAAAAATTGCTGGAAAAAAAGGAATACGGAGTTTAACTTACTCATGTTTAATTCGCATTTATCAAAATTTTTTCAGGCCGATATCGGTATTGACCTGGGGACTGCCAACTGCCTGGTTTTTGTGCGTGATCACGGTATTGTTTTGAATGAGCCTTCGGTAGTGGCTATCAATGAACACACCAAAGAGATTCTGGAAGTAGGCAGTGCCGCCAAACGCATGGTCGGCAGAACTCCTGCCAATATCCGTGCCGTGCGGCCGATGAAAGACGGGGTCATTGCTGATTTTGAAGTTACCGAAGAAATGCTTCGTTACTTTATCAACAAGGCCCGACAGGCAGTTCCGTTGCGTCAGCGGTTGTTGAATCCGCGGGTGATGATCGCGGTGCCTTCCGGTATTACCGAAGTGGAAAACCGGGCGGTAAAAGACAGTGCCAAGCGTGCCGGTGCCGGTATGGTTTACATTGTAGAAGAACCGATGGCGGCTGCCGTTGGTGTAGGTTTGCCGGTGGATGACCCCTGCGGGAACATGATCGTTGATATTGGCGGCGGTACGACTGAAGTTGCGATTATTTCGCTGGATGGTATAGTGCGTGCCAAGAGCGTCCGCGTGGGCGGTGATGACTTTGATAATGCTATTATCAACCACATGAAAAAAGTGTATAATCTGACGATCGGGCCGCGGACGGCTGAACGCATCAAAATCGAAATCGGCAGTGCATTCCAGGTGCATGATGAAAAGGAAATGGATGTACGAGGCGGCGACCTTTTCTGCGGATTGCCCAAAACTGTTCGGGTTTCAGCACACGAAATACGCAATGCCTTGCAGGAGCCGATCAGTTCGATCGTGGAAACTGTGTTGGCAACGCTTGACGGTTCTCCGCCGGAGCTTCAGGGCGACTTGATCGAACGCGGTATTATGCTCGCCGGCGGCGGTGCTTTGATTGCCGGTATAGATGAGTTGCTCAAGCAGGAAACCGGCCTGCCGGTGCTGATAGCGGAAGATCCGTTGCTGGCGGTGGCAAAAGGTACCGGGGTGATGCTTCAGGAACTTGATGTGCTTGCTCGGCACGAATAAGCAAAACTGTATTATCAAGCCGGTTCAGCGAACCGGCTTTTTTTTAGAAAGGATTTTTTTATGAATAAAAATTGGAAAGCAGCCACTTTGGCAGTGCAGGGCGGTTATGAGCCCAAAGACGGTGAACCGCGTGTAGTTCCTGTTGTTCAGAGTACGACTTATCGCTATGATACCACCCAGAGTGTGGCTGATTTGTTCGACTTGAAGCGTGCCGGATTCTTTTACAGCCGTCTTGCCAATCCTACTGTGGATGTTATGGAAAAGAAGATTGCTGCACTGGAAGGCGGTGTGGCGGCGGTGGCATTGAGCAGCGGTCAGACCGCCAATACTCTGGCTATATTGAATATTGCCAAAGCCGGCGATCATGTGGTTGCTTCGGCGGCTCTTTACGGCGGAACGGTCAATCTTTTTACGGTTACACTGCCCAAAATGGGTATAAAGGTTACTCTGGTCGAGGCGGATGCATCGGAAGCGGAGATCAGTGCGGCTGTCCGCCCCAATACCCGTGCGATTTTTGCGGAAACTATTGCCAATCCGGCGTTGACTGTGCTGGACTTTGAAAAGTTTGCCAATGTTGCAAAACGGTTTGATCTGCCGTTTATTGTGGATAATACTTTCCCGACTCCTATACTTTGTAATCCGTTCAAATTCGGTGCCAATATTGTTACACATTCCACCACCAAATATCTTGACGGGCACGCCACCAGTGTTGGCGGTGTGGTGGTTGAAGGCGGTAATTACAACTGGGCAAACGGCAAGTATCCGGAGTTGAGCGAACCGGATCCCAGTTATCACGGGTTGGTTTATACGGATACTTTCCCGGAAGCACCGTATTCGGTAAAGATGCGTGTGCAGTTGGTGCGAGATCTGGGGTGTATTCAGGCTCCGATGAACGGCTGGCTGACCAATTTGGGTATGGAAACTCTTGCGTTGCGTATGGAACGCCACAGCGAAAACGCCCTGAAGCTGGCTGAATTTCTGAAAAATCACCCCAAAGTTGACTGGGTAAGCTATCCCATGCTGCCGGGTGATTCGCAATACGAATTGGCAAAGAAGTATTTACGCGGCGGTTCCGGCGTGTTGAGCTTTGGAGTCAAGGGGGGTAAAGAAGCGGCGGCTAAACTGCTGGATACCTTGAAACTGGCGGCGTTGGTCGTGCATGTGGCTGATGTGCGTACATCGGTATTGCATCCGGCAAGCATGACGCATCGTCAGTTGACTGATGAACAGTTGGTTGCCGCCGGAGTAAAACCGGAGCTGGTTCGCGTATCGGTGGGTATTGAAGATATTGAGGACATCAAAGCCGATTTCGACGAAGCCTTGAACAATCTGTAATATAACTTGGCTGTTTAATAAAGCTGAATAAAAAATACCGCTCCGGAAAAATTCAGTCCCGGAGCGGTATTTTTGTACCGTTTTTATTGCGGCATTTTACAAAGCAGACTTTTTGCGGTAACGCTGTTGCGGGGCGGTCAGACCTTTGCCGCTGCCGGGGGTATCCGCAACAAAGGTTTCCAGTACGCCGGATGCCATCTTTTCCCGCAAATACTCGTATGCAATCATGTTTGCCACTGCCATTTTGCCGGCGGGCCAGCATTTTTTTGCGGCTTTACAGAAGTTATCCACACAGAAATCATTGCCGCTGTTGAGCATATTTTCAAATTCAGCAAAGATAGCGGTCAGCGGTTCATGATCCATGAAATAACCGGCAAATTCATCCATGGCTTCAAAGGTGATATTGTCTTTGGTCATGGTCATGGCCGAAGCATGTGGTACGCGGTTGATCCATTGGAGTTTTTCATTTTCCAGAGCAAAGGCACTGGTGGCAAGGTAAAAACCGCTGTTGTCGCGTCCCCACATCAGCGGTTGATTTATGCGGATGGCACTTACTGCATCGGGTTCGCTTTCCGACAAAGCCAGAGCCGCAACTTCTGCTTTGAATTCTGTCAGGGCTTTACGCAGCAGTTTCCGCAGAACGACCGGGGTTTTCAGTTGTTTACTGCGGATGATGTTTGCCATGATTTCCGAAAAATGAATACATTTTCCGTCGCTCATCACCGGATAAATGGTTGCCGCTTCATCAATCGAGGTGCGGTAACTCATGCCGTCGGCAAGCGACTGCCGGTAAAAATCGTTGTAATCGGTATCTTTGAACTGACCGGGATCGCCGTTGGCACAATATACGACTTTTTCATCGTAAGAGAAAAACGGCTGGGCCCATTCATCGGAATCAATTCCCGGTGTGCGGCTGTGGGCAATACCGACTGTTCCGGGCAGATCCAATACTTCCGGATGCCGCTTGAGCAAATCGGCGGTGGAGCCGATGACTTTTATCATGTGTATTTTTCCGTTATGAATGGTGGCTATACCGTTGTAATGACCGCCGCCGAGGGTTTCCTGACTTTGGAGCATCCGGAAAAGTTTGGGAGCGGCGGGTTCGTTTCCTGCATAAGCAGCCATATTGCACATAGAAATATTCTCCGTTAAAAGTTTTGGTTTTGTTTAAAATACAATCAAAAAAGTTTTTTGCAATTAAGTTTGCAAAGTTTCAGGAATAAATGTACCTTATAAAGAGGTAATTTCAAAACTCCTCAAAAGTCGTCAAAGGCATAACCTTCATCCCGCAAAAGGGGCGTTTCCGGCAGTTACCACTGCGGATAGCTGCCGGAAACTACCTTTCACTGGACTTATGGTTTTGTTCTTTGCCTTTGTTTTGAATGACTTTTGAATTTACCTCTGAAGAGAGGTGATTGTTTTATGGATATATTTAAAGATTTGCTTGCCAGCGGCAATGAACGGCTGGATATGCAGTTGGAATTTACTGCCGTCATAGATAAAATGACTTCGATTGCCCGCCGGACTTTGCTTATCGACCGCAGCCGGTGCGAAAACGATGCCGAACACTCGTGGCACATAGCTGTAATGGCGTTGCTTTTTGCCGAGCATGCCGTGGAAAAAGTCAATGTTCTGCACGCAGTGGAAATGATGCTGGTGCATGATCTGGTCGAAATTTACGCCGGCGATACCTTTGCTTATGATACAAAAGGTTATGAAGATAAAGCGTTGCGGGAGCAAGCCGCCGCCGATAAACTCTTTGCCTTACTCCCGCCGGAACAAGGTGAGTATATCCGAAAACTCTGGGAAGAGTTTGAAGCCTGTACCACTCCCGAAGCCCACTATGCAGATTGTCTGGATAAAGTTCAGCCCTTTCTGCACAATACTCTGACCGAAGGGCATACATGGCAGAATTCAACGCCGCGGCCGCGGGCATGGCAGGTGGAAAAACGCATTTCAGTATGCCGGGATTTCATGCCGTCATTGTATGAGTGGTGCATAAAAAATATCCGCAACGCCATTGGCAAAGGCTGGCTTCTGCCGTAAAAATCTTATTTGTTGAGCATCTTCAGGCGTTTGGCTACGATGTAAGTACCGATGTTGTCGCCGGCTACATTACAGGCGGTTTCAAACATATCCAGTATGGGGTTGATCCCCAATGCCAATGCTACGATCATACCGATCTGTTCCGGCGTAAGGTTAAGATTTGCCAACACCATAAAGAGCAGGAATATGCTGCCGCCGGGAACTCCACCGGCCCCGATCGAGGCAAAGACAACACAAAGCACCATCATTAATATTTGAGAGATGGTAAGATCAATGCCGAACATGTTCGCCGCCAGTACGGCAAATACCGGCAGATGTATGCACACGCCATCCATATTCACCGTAGCCCCCAGCGACAGGGTAAAGCTGGAGAGTTCGCGGCGGACTTTGAGTTTATCCAGACTTGTCCGCAGCGAAACCGGCAATGTTGCCGCACTGGAACGGGTAACAAACGCCGTCAGGATCGGCTCACGCAATTTCCAGAGGATCGGGTAGGGGTTGATCCGGCAGAGCAGAAGGATAAAGAGCGGGTAACATACCAGGAGCATGATAAGTATGCAGATTATTACGCATCCGGCAACCTGAATGTATGATTTGAAAAGTCCGCTGCCGAAAGTCGCAAAACAGCAGCTGGTCAAAGCAAAAATACCGATGGGGAAGTAAAGCATGATCCATTCAACGATCTTGGCTACAGCTTTTTGACAGGCATCAATTATATCGAGCAGAGTTTTAACGCTTTTGGCAGTCTGCTCATCTTTGGCTGTATCCATGACGATCCGGGCGGCAAGACCGAACATTATGGCAAAGACGATTATCGGCAGAAAATTGCCTTCCGCCAGCGATTTGAACGGGTTGGCAAACAAACTGTAAAGCAGAGTTACAAATGCATTACCCATCTGATTGCTGCTGCTTTGCATGCTTTTTACCTGATTGAGCAACTCCGCTGAAACTCCGCTGATTTGCATATCCGGATCAAACAGAAATGCTCCGGCTGTGCCGAATATTGCCGCATATATAGAAGTTGCAAGATACCAACTGAACACCGCCATGCCCATTTTGCCGAAAGTGGAAGTCGGCAGACTCGCAGAACCATAGATGATCGAAAAGAAGATTATCGGTATAACGATCATTTTAAGCATATTTACCAATATGCCGCCGAACGGCGATAAAATTTCTATAACATCTTTAGCACAAGCACTGTTGTAAATCAGCAAGCCCACGATACATCCGCCGGCAAATCCGGCAAGGTTCCAGTAAATAAGCGGAATACGGCGTAATTTGTTCAAAAACATAATATTTTCCTTCCTTTAAATAACTGCACTTTTTTGATTTTGTAATATAATTGAATGTATGTATTTTTGCAACAAAAGTATGATTTATTTGCCCGTTAAATTTGAAAAAAAATCATGGTGTGCTATTTTTATGGGACTTGATAACCACAAAAACAAGGAGATTTAACTATGTTGGCAAGATTTTTGACCATTGCAGTTTTACTGTTGACTTTTGCTTTTCCGATGATGGCAAAAGAGCTCAAAGTTTTGATGATCGGCAACAGTTTTTCGATTTGTGTCGGTAATAATCTGCCGCAAATCGTTGCTCAAAACCCCGATAATAAGCTGGTTCTTACCAGTGCTTATATTGGCGGATGTACCTTTGACCGGCATTACAATAATCTGGTAAAGGCGGAAAAAAATTCCAAACATGCCCCGTACCGGATCACTGTATGGGATTCTGAAAATAAATCATTGAAGGTCAAAAATTACAAAGGCAATATCAATGAGCTTTTGAAAAACAATCAGTACGATGTCATCACTATCCAGCAGGGCAGCCGGAAGAGTTTTGATTTTGCCGCTTACGAGCCTTTTGCCGGAGAGCTCATCAAATATATCCGCAAGTATCAGAAAAATGCCGAAATCGTTGTGCATCAAACCTGGTCGTACCGTTGCGACTCCACGCGTTTTCCCTCTCTGATCGAAAATCAGAATATCATGTATGAGAAACTTAAAGATGCCTACGGTAAACTCTCTGAAAAATATAAGTTCCGGGTCATCCCCATGGGCGATGCCGTGCAAATCTACCGGGCGGATACGCCGGTCAAGTTTACAGTTTCAAGTGAAAAATTTGAGTATCCCAAACTCCCCTCTGATGCCGGCGATGTGGTCGGTAAATTTGCCTGGCGGGTCGATAAAAAGACCAAAAAACGCGTTCTCGGCACCGACAGTCATCACTTGAACAAACGCGGCGAATATATGCAGGCTGTTCTCTGGTACATGTTTTTGTTTGACGCCCCGGTGGAAAAAGTTAAATACACTCCGAAAAATATTGATGCCAAAGAAGCTCAACTGCTGAAAAGCAGTGCCGCCAAAGCTCTTGCCGCTTACAAGCAAGTCAAATAAAATTCATACCTTCATAAAAAACAGAGGCTGTTGCAAAAACTCAAACTTTTGCAGTAGCCTTTTTTCTGTTTTTTCCGTTCAATCCTATAAAAAATCATCATTTCTTTATCAATAGAGGTGATTTCAAAAGTCATTCAAAACAAAGGCAAAGAGCAGAACCACAGTCCGGTGAAAGGTAGTTTGCGGCAGCTACCC
>SUVS01000073.1 GCA_015061885.1 Lentisphaerota bacterium | reverse complement strand
GCTTGCTTGCTTGCTTGCTTGCTTGCTTGCTTGCTTGCTTGCTTGCTTGCTTGCTTGCTTGCTTGCTTGCTTGCTTGCTTGCTTGCTTCGGAGAAGCTGATATAATAATTGTTATATGCCGTTGTCTGCATTGTTCGCAATAGACCTCTATAAAATTATATTAGCAGAATATATCACCGGAGAATATTTTTTGCAAGCATTTTTTTGAAAATGTTTGCAAAAAATACCGCTTGACGATTGTAAAAGTAAACGCACGCCCTTTTTTAGTACAGAGTGCGTTTACTATGACAAACAAGGGATGTGCGTTTACTATGACAATTTTTTTATTGTAGAAAAACAATAAAGAGCAGTGGAAAATTTTGGTATTTTGGTGTATGTTATTGATGCCTGACGAAGCGGAGATAATGCAGTAGAGATACTCTTATCAAGGAATAATCAGGTGCAATGACGGGTAGAGCCGGGAGCAAATCCCGGCATGCCTCTACCCAGAATTGTCTTATGCCTCATATCCCGGGGCGTGGGGCAGAGCCCCACAGATATACAGCGTGCGTTTAGTATGTCCGAAAAACAACGCTTGCGTAACGCTGCAGGGGCGTATTGTCTTTTTTGGTAATAGTAAACGCACACTGTATGCTCAAGACCAAATTCAAATAGTCGAAAGAAAACTGTCAAAATAGATGTTTGTCAGAGTAAACGCACGATTTTCTCCCCTCAACGTGCATTTACTATTACAAACGTGCGTTTACTTTGTCAATTCACCCAAAAAATACCGCTTGCGCATTGCCGGGGAAAGAACGGTAATTAACGGTAATTAACGGAGTTTTTTGTGCGCTCCGCATTTGCAGAGAGATAGTATTGGAGGCTTGGAACCTCCGGCGCCGAGGGCTATGGAGGTCGGGCTTTTTCTTTGCCGCTTGGTTTGCTGTTTTTTGGGGGTTGCGGATTTGCTTTTCGGTATTTACTTGTTGCTCTGTGTGCTTTTTCTTAAAAAAAATGATTGAACATTGGCAAAAATCTGTTTGTCGGTATATCTTATCGCCATGATGGTTTATTATTAAAAAATTAAGGAGGTTTACCATGGCTGTTATTCAGGAATGGAGTGAAACCACGTTTGCTGAAGCTGTCAAAAGCGGGGTCGTAATGGCGGATTTTTATGCCGTATGGTGCGGACCTTGCCGGATGATGGCGGAAGTACTGGAAAAAGTTGCTGCCGATTTTACTGACGATCAGGTGAAATTCGGTAAATTGAATATTGAAAATTGCAAAAATCTGGCGGCACAGTACAATATCCGTACCATCCCGACTTTTATAGTCTTCAAGGATGGTGAAGTCAAAAGCGTCAATATCGGCGTGAAAAGTCAGAAAATGCTGACGGAAGCTATCCGTCAGGAACTGGGTTGATGAGTAATAAAGTTATTGAAGTTACCGCAGGTGTGATCTTTGACCGGCAGCGGAGACTGCTGGCAACAGAACGGCCTGCGGGCAAAGCACTTGCCGGGAAATGGGAGTTCCCCGGCGGTAAATTGGAAAAAAATGAAAACGCGGTACAGGCGTTGATACGGGAACTGGACGAAGAATTGTCTTTGCGGGTAACTCCTTTGGATGAAATGTACCGTTTGAGCGTGGTTGCACCGGATGGCAATACTTTGATATTGCACTTTCTGCGGGCGTTGATTCTGGATGGTTGTGAACCTCTTCCGCGGGAAAATCAGCAATACTGCTGGGTGGAAACAAGTCAGCTTGCCGAGCTTGATTGGCTGGATACTGACCGTGAATTTGTTGAATATCTTGCCATGGCATACGGCAGGAAAATATAGCAGGGAGATGGATTTTTTATGAAGATGAAAATGAACGACGCATACAGCGGCTTTTCGATTGATTTTTCGCGGATGAATATCAACGGAAGTGCCTTGAATGATATGCAGGGAATGTTTGCCGCAGCTATGCGGGAAATGGCGGCATTGGAAGCCGGAGCGATCAAAAACCCCGACGAAAACCGCAAGGTAACACATTTTACCGACCGGGCAGTGTACCGTACATCGGAGCTGTTTTGTGAAGTTGAAGAATTTGCCGCCGCCGTCCGCAACGGCGATATAACCGGCGGTACCGGCAAACGCTTTGATGCGGTCGTGGTCAATGGTATCGGCGGATCGGCACTTGGGCCGCAGCTCCTGCAGTTTGCCATCAACGGGCCGTACTGGAACGAAAAAAGCCGTTCACAGCGGAACAACGGCTTGCGGGTCTATTTTCTCGACAACACCGATCCGGCAGGCTTGAAAGATCTGCTGGAAGTTGTTGATCTGGAAAGCACCTTGCAGCTGTGTGTTTCAAAATCCGGCGGCACCCGGGAAACCCTCAACAACCTGACCGCCTTGATCAATATATACAAAGCTCAAGGCTTGAATTACGGTGATTACGCTTGTGCTGTGACTATGGAAGGCAGTTTGCTGGATAAGCAAGCCAAAGAAATGGGCTTTATGAAGGTCTTCCCCATGGCGGAATCCATTGGCGGCCGCACCAGCGAAACCAGCATTGTGGGGCATGTTCCGGCGGCAATGGCAGGAATCGACTTCCGCAGTTTTCTGGATGGAGCCTGCCGCATGGATGAATGGACACGCAACGGCGATGTGCAGAATAATCCGGCTCTTATGCTGGCGGCAATGTGGTATATCGCCGGCAACGGCAAGGGCGACCGCAACATGGTTATTGTGCCTTATGCCGACCGGTTGGTGCTGCTGGCACGCTATTTGCAGCAGTTGGTCATGGAAAGTTTGGGCAAAGAGCTGGACTTGGATGGCAAAATCGTTCATCAGGGGTTGAATGTATTCGGCAACAAGGGCGGCACCGATGCTCACGCCTTTATCCAGCAGCTCAATGACGGGCGGGATGACTTTTTTGCCACCTTTATCGAGGTTTTGCACGATGCAGATAATGTGCCGCTGGAAGACAACTGCAATATGGGCGACTATCTGCACGGATTCCTTTACGGATTGGCGGCGGCGTTGTCTGCTAAAAAACGCCCGGTGATAACTATGGAAATAAGTGCCATGTCGCCGGAAAATCTTGGGCTTTTGATTGCTTTGTATGAACGGGCAGTGGCGATTTATGCCGAGTTCATCCATATCAATGCGTTCCATCAGCCGGGGGTTCAGGCGTATAAGCTGGCGGCCAAAGGGATGCTGGATGTACGGGAGAAACTCTTTGCCGCGTTGCCGGAAAATGCGTGCGGCAGTGCATCTGAACTGGCGGAAACCGCGGGCTTGGATATGCCCGATGCGGTAGCCGGATGGCTCAACCGGGCAGCGGCAAATCCGGAAAGTTATAATGTCGAGCGGAAATATTCGGCCGAAAAAGAAGAATATATTTATACTGTAAAATAAAAACAACTGTAAAAAGGGATCGGGAACATGTCGATATTGGGTATTATTGTACTGGTATTTGTCGTATTGTTTATTTTCATTTTCAACAGTTTGATAATGAAACGCAACATGGTGGATAACTCCATGGCTCTGGTCGATGCGTATTTGAAAAAGCGTTTTGACCTGATACCGAATCTGGTTGCCGCCGCCTCGCAGTACATGAAGCATGAAAGCGAAACTTTAAGCAAGATCGCCGAAATGCGTGCCAATGCCAAAAGTGTTGCCGAAAAGAGTTCGCTGGATTGTCAGCTTACCGGTACTTTGCGGAATTTTATGGTGCAAGTGGAGTCTTATCCGGATTTGAAAGCCTCCGAAAATGTGATGCATTTGCAGAGAACTCTCAACGAGATCGAAGAACAGCTTGCCGCCGCCCGCCGTACCTACAACAGTTCGGTAACCGATTTCAACAACGCCATACAAATGGTGCCGGGGTGCTTTTTTGCTCCGATGATGCGATTGAGCAAACGGGAGCTTTTCACCATTCCGGAAAATGAAAAAGCCAATGTGGATGTAAACGCACTTTTCAACCGGTAAACAGAGTATGGATTGCAGTTCAAAGCAATACAATTACCGGGCAACAGCAGAAAGACTTTTTGAAGGATCTTTACGCACTGTTTTGGAAGAGTTTGACCGCAAACGGCATAATTACATGGCGATCGGTTTGGCGATTATTGCTGTCAGTAGCATAGTGATCTTCTTTTCCGGGACAAATGACATTATCCGGTTGGCAGCCATCGGCGGAATCGTGATCGGGGTGGTAGTTGCTTTTGCGGGCGGTCGCCGCCGCCGGAATTTTTACCGTCGGGAAGTCGTGCCGCAACTGATCAAAGGTTTGTCGCCGGATTTGAAATATTTTCCCGACAAAGGTTTGCCGCAAAGTAAATTCCGCCGTTTTGAGCTTTTCCGGAATTTTGACCGTTACAGTTCAGAAGACTACCTGTCCGGCATGATCGGCAAAACCGGAATAACAGCCGCCGAGGTACATATAGAAGAACGCCGCCGTTCCAAAGATGGCGACAGTTATATAACAGTCTTCCGCGGGATTATCTTTATAGCCGATTTCAACAAAAACTTCAACAGCCGTACCGTGGTCGTTCCGGATGTGGCAGAGCGTTTTTTCGGCAAGCTGGCAGGCAACTTTCTGCAACAGCTGAATTGGACTGAAAACGGTAAACTTGTCAAGCTGGAAAATCCGGAGTTTGAAAAGAAGTTTGCGGTTTACAGCACAGACCCCATGGAGGCCCGTTATATATTGACGCCCAAACTCATGGAACGGCTGCTGGCTGTTCAAGCGGCCGAATGTTCGCCGATCCGGGTGCTTTTCAGCACCAGCAATATGATTCTGGCATTTTCCCGCAGTTCCGGCTGGCTGGAGCCGCCGGAGTGGGGGAAATTAGCTGATGTGGCAGTAATCGAAAAAACATTGACCGAAATCGGCGATTTGCTGGAATTGGTCGATGATTTGGATTTGAATACAAGAATTTGGAGCAAACAATAAAAACAGGAGTATTTATGAAAAAAATCACATTGATCGCAGTCTTGAGCATAAGTGCTGTACTGCTTGCCGCCGCCCGTCTGGATATGATGCCGACGGAATTCCGGACTTACAAAGTCGGCGAAACGGTAACTTTTACCGCGACGGCATGGGAAAGCGAAGGTAAAAAACTTACATCCGGTACTTGCAATGTGGTGCTTAAAGCCAATGGCGGCAAGGTGATACGGCGGGACATCGTGTTGGATTTTGCCAAAAACAACCCCGTTACATTTACTGCCAAACTTGACCGCCCCGGTTTTATTTTTGCCGAAGCAGGAATGTACCGGACAGCCGATGGTAAAAAAGAAAAATGGAGCAACACCAGAGCATTGCCCGCCAACGGCGGAGCTGCAGTGGAGCCGGAAAAACTCAAAACTATGACTGCTACGCCCGGAGATTTTGATGAGTTCTGGGCAAAAGGAATTGAAGAATTCAAAAATGCCGAAATTACAGTAACGCCTGCCGATGACATCAAACGCCCCGGTTATAAAGTATCACGCGTATTGGTGAAATTTCCGGATAAGAGCGGAGCTATCGACGGCTTTTTGAGTGTGCCGGTAAAACCGGGCAAATATGCCGCCATAGTCGGGGTGCCGGGGGCAGGTCCCGGCGCGGTCGGTCCGGTGCCCTATCTGGGAGGTAATGTCAATGGTATCCAGCTCTGGATGAATGTGCATCTTTTCCGTACCGAAAAAAATATAAATCTGCAGCGTAAAAGCTATGCCGGATACAATAAAACATTCGCTACTCAAGCCTATTTCAGGGAAAATGCCGACGATCGTGATAAATATATTTACCGCAATGTCTGGCTGGCGGTCAGTCATGCCGCAGATCATGTGGCAAAAATGAAAGAGTTCAACGGCAAAATGATCGCTGTCGGCAACAGTCAGGGCGGCGGCACTGCAGTTGTAATGGCTTATTTGAACAAAAATGTTACCGCCGCCGCCGCCAGCGTGCCGGCGTTGGCTGACCATGACGGCTGGAAAGATGACCGTCAGGCCGGCTGGCCCCAACTGCACCGGGTGCTGCAGGGCAAAGCCGACAAGGCGTATGCGTACTTTGATACTGCTGTGTTTGCATCAAAAGTAAAAGTACCTATGCTGATTTCGGTGGGGTTTGTGGATACCACATGTTCTCCCTCGTCGGTGTATTCGCTTTACAATGCAATACCCGGAGCTAAAGAGATCTATCACATGTACCGCAACAGCCATGCGATTTCGGAAGATTCCAAAAAGAAAATCGAAAACTTTGTGCGTATGCACGCTGAATAAGAGCATTTGTATTTTTACTGCATAAGTTCGCTGTAAAGCAGCAGCTTGGAATCCACGCCGTCGCCTTCCGCGATTTTCTGAAGCAGAAAAGCGTTGAGTTCTGACTTTCTGATCCGGCAGGCGGCGATGCTTTCGCTGTCGTCAAAGTCGGTAACAAGCTGCCGCTCCGGCGGGTAATCGTTGCCGTTGATTTCAACAAACGCCATGTAAACGCTTTCGCCGGTCAACCCGGCAGTGCTGTAACTCGGCGGCAATATACGCGTGAGTTTGCCGGTATAGCCGGTTTCTTCTTCCAGTTCCCGCAAAGCGGCATCGGCGGGATCTTCGCCGGGGTCGATCAAACCGGCGGGAGTTTCCCACATATAACGCCCGGTGGGGGGGCGGAACTGGCGGATAACGACAATTTCATTATCGGGTTTTATTTCCGGCAATATCATCACCGCCGGAGTTGAATTGGTGCGGACAGCGGATTCCCAGGTCAGGATCCTGCCGTCATCATGCTGATATTTCAAAAGCTCCAGTGCCAGATATTTACCCGAATGAATAGTTTGTTTTTCAACAATATGTGCCTGTTTCATACTCAAAACCTGAAAAAAATCCATTTTTATTTGCAAAATATTATTTTTGCTGTATAATATAGAGCAAGGCAACTTTTATAGCAAATAAGTTGTCTGATAAATGTGTGAGTTTTTTTTATCGCTAACAAACTTTCCGGCAAACTTTGTTTTTATTCAGCGGCAGATTTCCATGATCGAATAAGTCGGTTTATAAATTTTTTACCGGAAACAATATAACTGCTTTACGGATTTTTCTATGTTTATTGCTTTGACCGGGGGGATCGGCTGCGGCAAAAGTGCCGCGTTGGAGTGTTTCGCCCGTAACGGCATTTTATGCACCGATGCAGACAAAATATGCCATGAATTTTACACCACTGCTGAAGGTATCAGCAAAGTGGCCGCCCGGTGGCCGTCGGTATTGGATGAAAATGGAGCGATCGACCGGAAAAAACTCGGTAATATAGTTTTCCGCGACGAAAATGATCTGGCTTTTCTGGAAAATATCGTTACACCGTATTTATTTGAAAAAATAGATGAGTACCGTTCGGGTACTAAACCGGTGATTATGGAAATACCGTTGCTGTTTGAAAAAAATATGCAAAGTTTGTGCGATAAAATAATCTGCATCTGGAGCCCGTTTGCCCTCCGCCGGCAACGCCTTGCCGGTCGCAACTGGGATCATGCCGAGTGTTCACGCCGTGAGCGTCTGCAATGGCATCCGGATAAAAAACTCGCCGCCGCCGATTACGGCATAATCAATACCGGAACACTTGAGCAACTGGAACAACAGTGCCGGTTGATTATAAAAAAACTTGAAATTATCTGAATATTTTACGAATATATGACAAAGAAAAAAAGGAGTCTTTATGGCAAGTACCAACGATGAACTTAAATCTGCAATGCCGGAGCAGAACGCTGCCGGTGAACAAGTTGCCTCTGCACCCAAACGCCGGGGCAGACCGCCGAAGAAAGCAGTGGAAGCTCCCGCAGTAAATACTGTTACCGATACCGCCGCCGCTCCGGCGGATGTTCCGGCAGAAAAACCGGTAAAAGCCAGAGTTGGCAGACCCCGCAAAACTGCCCCGAAAGCAGAAGATACTGCAATGGAAAATCCTGCGAAAATTGAATCCGTTCAGCCCGTCGTTTCTGCTGAACCGGTTGCTCCGGCACCGGTACAGAATCCGGTTCCTGCCGCTGAAGTTCCCGCTGTTCCGGCAGGGGAAAATCACCCTGCCAATGGCGAAGGGCAGTACCGCCCCCGCAATAACATGCCGCAGAAGCGTATGTATAACAACAATCAACGCGGCAATTATCACCGGCGTGAACGCAATAATTATGACGAAAACTATCAGCGTAACGAGCGTATGCCCCGCAACGAGGCCGACGAATACGAAGCCGCACTGAACCGTGAGCGTGAACGCGAGTTCATGGAATACGAAGATTACAACGAAGGTTATCCCGAAGCAAGAGAAAATAATTTCCGCCGCGGCAACAACCGCAACGGTAATGGCAATTATAACAACCGCAACGGCAATAACCGCAACAATAATTACAACAATTATAATTACAACAATAACAACGGCGAAAACCGTAATGCTGAAGCTCCGGTAAATGTCAATCCCAATCAGAATCCCGGACAGCAGTTCCAGCGTGATTATATAGCTCCTTCGATCAATATAGCCGAATTGCAGGCCAAGGATATGACCGAACTCTCCAAGATGGCGGAAGAACTTGGCATTGAAGGCGTTGGAGCGTTGGAAAAGCATGAGTTGGTCTTTGCCATTCTCAAAGCCAATGCCGAAAAGAGCGGGCAGATGTACGGCTGCGGTTATCTGGAAGTTTTGCCCGAAGGGTTCGGTTTCCTGCGTTCAGCCAATTACAACTATCTGCCGTGCGGTGAAGATATTTACTTGAGTCCGTCGCAGATCAAGCGTTTTGCATTGAAAACCGGCGACTTTGTTGCCGGACAGATCCGCACGCCTCGGGAAAAAGAACGCTTTTTTGCCATGCTCAAGGTCGAAACCATCAATAACGATATACCTGAACGCAAAAAGCACATCATTCCGTTCAACAGTCTTACGCCGTACTTTCCCACCCAGCGGCTGGTGCTGGAAAATGATCCCAACGAAATTTCCACGCGTGTTGTCGATCTGGTAACTCCGATCGGCCGCGGTCAGCGTGGTTTGATCGTAGCTCCGCCGCGTACCGGTAAAACGGTTCTGATGCAGAAAGTGGCAAACAGTATCCGCAAAAACAACGACGATGTAAAACTCATCGTATTGCTGATCGACGAACGCCCCGAAGAAGTTACCGATATGGAACGCTGTGTGGATGCCGAAGTGGTAAGCAGTACCTTTGACGAACCGCCGGAACGCCATGTGCAGGTTGCCGAAATGGTCATCGAAAAAGCCAAACGCATGGTCGAATATGGCGAACATGTAGTGATCCTGCTCGACAGTATAACGCGTCTGGCACGGGCGTACAACACCCTCCAGCCCCACAGCGGCAAGATCCTTACCGGCGGGGTGGATGCCAATGCGTTGCACAAACCCAAACGCTTTTTCGGTGCGGCACGCAACATTGAAGGCAAAGGCAGTCTGACGATCATTGCCACGGCTCTGATCGACACCGGCAGCCGTATGGATGATGTTATCTTTGAAGAATTCAAAGGTACCGGCAATATGGAACTGCATCTTGACCGCTCGCTGGCAGATAAAAGGGTCTATCCGGCGATCAATGTGGAGCTTTCCGGTACGCGTAAGGAAGAATTGCTTCTGCATCCTGACGAACTTGCCAAACTCTGGATATTGCGTCGTGCCCTGAACGGAGCTTCCGCCGCTGAAGCCATGGAACTGCTGGTGGCAAAACTTAAAAAAGTACGCACCAATATTGAGTTCCTGCTGACATTGCAGCCGGGTTCGTAAATCTGCCGGAGGATAAAATGCAAAGTAACGATATTGTTTACCCCGGCGATAAAGTAATGAGTTTGGCTGATGCCCTGGAGTGGCGTGAAACTTTACGCCGTCAGGGAATCAGATTGGCGGTTACCAACGGTTGTTTTGATTTACTGCACCGCGGGCATGTGGAGTATCTTGACAGTGCCCGCCGTGCGGCAGATGCATTGCTGGTGCTGGTGAATTCCGATAATTCCGTGCGGGCACTCAAAGGTCCCAGCCGTCCGCTCAATGATGAGTATTCACGGGCATTTGTCCTTGCCGGTTTGGCGGCGGTCGATGCGGCGGTGGTGTTTGATTCTGAACGCTGTACCGCAGAACTGGCGGCTCTCGCTCCGGATGTTTATGTAAAAGGCGGCGATTACACCGTAGAAACTCTCGATCCGGGAGAACGGCAGGCATTGCAGGAAAACAATACAGAAATTCTTTTCATTCCTTTCGTGCAGGGCTTTTCCACCACCGGCACTATAAATAAAATGAGGTGAATTACAAAGCCCTCAAAAGTCGGCGATGGCATAAACTTCGCCCAGCGGGGGGAGCAATTTTTGCGGTTACCTTACAGGTAGCCGCAAAAACCTACCACCCCACTGTGCTGTGTTTCTGCTCATCGCCTTTGTTTTGATGTCTTTGCAATCCCCCTCCGGAGACCTCATGCCCGCCAAAGTTGGTTAT
>SUVS01000001.1 GCA_015061885.1 Lentisphaerota bacterium | reverse complement strand
GGGCGAAGGTTATACCTTTGGCGACTTTTGAGGACTTTTGAAATTGCCTCTGAATAAAATGGATCGGTAAAGCTGGATTTGCGGAATGGAAACATTCCGCATTTTTTGTGCAACAAAAAACGAACCCAAGCCGAAGGTTGGTTCGACCCCGCAGGGGAGCCTGAGTATTTCAGCAGTGCTGAAAGCGAAAGGCAATACCAGGTGCCGGCTCGTCCGCCGGAGCCTCCGGCGTAGGTGGAAGCCATTTTATTTTAAATTCATTTAAAAATAAAATGGATCGGTAAAGCTGGATTTGCGGAATGGAAACATTCCGCATTTTTTGTGCAACAAAAAACGAACCCAAGCCGAAGGTTGGTTCGACCCCGCAGGGGAGCCTGAGCATTTCAGCAGTGCTGAAAGCGAAAGGCAATACCAGGTGCCGGCTCGTCCGCCGGAGCCTCCGGTACAGGAGAATGGCGGCATAACGGAGTATAACGGTATTTAACGGAAGATAACGGGGAAATCTTGCCGCAAAACACTGTTGGTGGGCTATACACTGTGTTTTGCTTGCCGGAACAGGGGGGAGATGTCGGTGTTGTATTCTTTTGTTTGTGATCGTTTTTCTTTCAAAAGCTGAAGGTTTTTTCTTGCGTGTTGCGATATTTAACACTATATTATATACATAGTAATAACAATCTGGGGTGTTTAGCATGAATAAGATGTTCCTTGCTGGCTGTTTTCTGTTGTTGGGCTTTGGTGTTTTTGCCGCTGATCTTACTTTGCCGGATGGCAGGGTTTTCAAGCATACGGAAATCAAAAGCTGTATAAGCGGATTTGTGGTTATTGAGTACGAAAACGGCGAAGGGCGGATCGCATTGAACGATTTACCGGAAAATTTTATTGCCGCTTTGAACACCCGCCAGCGCAGTGCTTTGCGTAACGGTGCTGATTTACATTTTTCTGATGGCAGAGTTTATAAAAACTGCATTGTTAAAAAGATGGGCAATAATGCTCTTACGATCAAACATAATGACGGGACTGCGGTTGTGCAGTTTAAAGATCTGCCGCGTAATTATCAGGCTTTATTTACCGCCAAACAGCTTTCGAGCATAGCAAACAGCAAGACGACCGCGGTGTCTGCCGGAAAGGTTATCGGCAAAACCACTAACGGAAAGATCGTTTATACGGGACCGCGTGGCGGCAGATATGTTATCACCGATACCGGAAGAAAAAGATATTTGAGCAAAGATGCCGACATCATACCTGTTGATAGTGTGAAATCTAACGCCGGGCAGCAGTAAAGACTTTTATATCTGCAACACCTGCTTTGCGTAATTCTTCAGCACAGGCGTGCAAGGTCGAACCGGTAGTCAATACATCGTCGATCAATAAAACTGTTTTGCCGGAAACTTTTTCCGGATGAGGTACAGTAAAGGCGTTTTGCAGATTTTTCAGCCGTTCATTCCGGTTCAAAGTTGCCTGACGGGTAGTGTTCCGGATGCGTTTTAACGGCTTTTTTACCGGAATATTCAAGTATTTGCTCAACATCTTTGCCAGAACTTCGGATTGATTGTAAGTCCGAAGTATATATCTTTGCCAATAAAGCGGTACCGGTACGAGCATATCACACTTCCTGAAATCCGGATTGTCCAGCAACGGGTATGCCAGTTCGGCAATGGCTCTTGCTATTGCCGGGTTGCCGCAGAATTTCAGCTGATAGATCACCTTTTCGCCGCTGCCTTCCATTTTCAGCAGACTTACCGCCTGACTCCACGGTCTTGGCGGCATGGATAAACATTGGCGGCACAAATCCAGAACTCCGTCATTTTCGCCGCCGCACCCCGGACAGCGTTTACCGCTCAACAGCGGCAGTTTTTGCACGCAATCACTGCAGAAGGTGTTGAAGTCGTGTTTATGCGGATTGTCGCAATCGCACAAGGGGCAGGGGAATTCCCACAGTTCATTCAGAAGTTTTTTAAGAAACAGCATTTTATCTTTTCCTTAAAAAGCAAAAGCCCGACCGGTGATGGACGGGCTGAAGCTGTCCGGCTCATTGAAAACCGGAAGATCAAACGCGGCAATTACTTGCGTTTGGCACCGCTCTTGATAAGAGCAGCCACGCGGGCTTTGCAGCGGGCGAGGTATGCCTTGCGGCGACGGCGTTTGATGATCTTGTTGTGTTGCTGACCCATGATGAACCAACCTTATGTTTTTAATTATTGTTGTTTAATACAAATGTATTTTCTGTTTCACATCTTCATAATGTAATCCATTTAGCGTTTTTTTCAAATAAAATGAAGAAGATTTTTGCGAAAAAACTTTCATTTTCGCAAATTAGAGTTAAATTTTAATCAATGCTTACGATAAAATGTACAGTGCAGTACACATTGCAAGCTGGAAAATAAATTTACAGGAAATATTGTTTTTATGAAAAAAATCTGTTCAGTGATATGCTGTCTGCTTGCTTGGGCGTTGTTGACCGGGTGTTCGGTTATAAGCAACCCTGATACCGGAAAGACCGCACCGATGATATCTGCGGCAAAAAAAGCCGCTCCAACATTATCCGATCCGGCAAAACAATGGCGGAAACTTGATTTATCAAAGTACGCCAATGCCAATACCATACTGCTTGATGATATTGAAAAAGTTGTTTATAATGCCGACGGTACTTACCGCAGAAGTGATAAGTTCCGGACTTTGATCCGTACAGAAAAAGGCCGGGACGATCACCGGACTCTTTCTTGGCATTTCAACAGTTTTTACGAAAAAAAGCCGCAAGTCGTTATTGAGATCATCAAGCCGGACGGTACCGTGGTCAAACCGGTTTTGCAGGAAAAAGTTTCGGTGGAAAGCTCGCAAATGCAAAGCAATATTTATGATCCGGCAAACAAGGTGCTGACTGTCGGAATCCCGGGGCTGGAGGTTGGCGATATACTTTACTGCAAAAATATTGAAGAAACCATCCGCCCGCGGATGCAGAATGTATGGTGTACTATTGCATTGCTGCAAACGACCGAGCCGATATTGAGTTACTCCTACACTATTTCGGCACCTGAAAATACTCCGCTTGTCAAACTGGTGGTAAAGGATGAAGTCAAAGGCACTCTATCCAGAAGCGAAAAAAGAGTTGACGGCAGAATAATATATACCTTTGAAGCAAAAAATGTTCCGCAGATATTGCCCGAACCGGATATGCCGCCGTGGTATCTGCACTCTATGCGGATATTGGCAAGTACAGCACCTGACTGGGAGAGTGTTTCACGCTGGTATTACAATTTGTGTATGCCGCACATAAAGGCGGTTTCGCCGGAGTTGACCGCCAAAGCCAAAACTCTGGCGGCAGGAAAGAACGAAAAAGCCGCCATTCGTGCCATGTTTGACTTTGTTTCCAAAGAAATACGCTATACCGGCGTGACCAACGAAAACACTGCTCCGGGGTACGAACCGCACGATGTAAAAGATACCTTCGCTCAAAAACACGGTGTCTGCCGCGACAAAGCAGCTTTGTTAGCGGCGATGCTTTTGGAAGCGGGTTTCGACGCTTTTCCGGTATTGTTCATGGCGGGCGATCCCAAAGACCCGGAAGTACCTAACAATTATTTCAATCACGCCATTACCGGAGTAAAAACTGCATCCGGTGAGCTTATATTGATGGATCCTACGGATGAAAACTCTGTTGATATGCTTCCCGGTTACGCCATGGATAAAAGTTTTTTGTGTGCGACAAAAAAAGGTGATACCTTACGGCGGACCGCAGTTGTTCCGGCAGAGAAAAACCTTGTAAAAATAAAATCTCAAGGCGTTATAGACAAGGATTTTACCTTGCATTTATCCAGTAAATTGACTTTTGCTGGAGTCAACGACAATATTTACCGTTCCGCTTTTGCCCGCTGGAGCAAAAATTATCAGGAACAGTTTGCTGCATCGGCAATCAAAAGAGCGTTGCCGGGAGCGGAGTTGAAAAATTTCAAGGTTTTGCCGGAAAACATCCGCGATCTTTCGCAGCCGTTCCAAATGTTTATTGAATGTACCGTAAAAGATATTGCCAATGTAAAGTGGAGTTCCGGTTTGATTTCCATGCCCTTTATTGGCAGGGAATTCGGGCTTTTCAACTTTATGGTTGGTGATAAACTTTTAAAGAGTCGGAAATATCCCATGCGTTTTGACTCCACCGCCGGAGTTGTTGAAGATTGTGTAATAACTCTGCAAGGCGATTTGAAAGTGGTTGCTTTGCCCGCTTACAAAAAATTATCCGATCCGGTGCTGGAGTCTGATTTCAAAGTACAGTTCAACGCTGGGCAATTAGTCGGTTCAAGAAATACCAAACTTAAAACGGTGGAAGTTTCTGCCGCTCAATACGCCGGTTTCATTAAAGCCGTACAGAATATAAGTTTTGCGGATAAACGCAAAGTCGTTGCCCAACGGAAAATTGAACTCGGAAATATCGCAAAAGACGGGGCAAAGGCTCTTGTGCTGGACAAACTTTGCCGGGTAACTTTCAGCAACCGCAGCGATTACACCGCTGAATATACGGTAAAAAAACAGATACTCAACTATGCTGGAGTAAAGGAACACTCTGAATTGAGTTTAAGTTTTGTCGAAAATATTTTAACTGCTGAATTTATTTCAGCAAGGGTATTTACTGCCGATGGCAAGCTGAAAAACAATGTTGATATAAAAACGGCAAAAATCATGGATGAGGCAGTTTCAGCCGGGGCACCGCGTTATCCGGCCGCAAAAAGATTGGTGTTGCCGCTGCCCGGTGTCGAACCGGGGTGTATGATCGAGTATGTTTACCGTATGAGCTTCAAGGGTATGCACAATGCCTGCAATATTGTATCTTTGGCAGAGTTTATGCCGGTAATGTCGGGTACTGCGGTATTCAGTTACCCCGCATCGCTGCAAAAATATTTCAAACTTCTGCTGCCGGCTGCCGGGTTTGATATTGAGCGTAAAAGTGTCGGCAAAAATAACATTGTTGCAGTTAAAGCTGAAAATATACCCATGTATAAGGAAGAACCGGCTGTTCCGCCGGTGAAGCTTTTTGCCCCGATTGCCGGAATAAGTTCTTTTGATACAGCAAAGTATGCCGAAACGGTGCTGGAGTCATTCAAAAAAGCCGCCGATAAGGCTCCGGAAGCAACCCGGCTGGCAACTGATTTTGTGCAGAAATATCCTGATTTACGCCAGCGGGTGAGGGCTATCCGTGATTTTGTTGCCAAAAAAATCCGTCCGGCGGGTTTGGAAACAGATGTACTGGGTTGTAAATATATTACTCCTGCTGATGTTACTTTGCGTGATGGTTACGGCAACAGTATTGACCGTGCGGTTTTGCTTTACAGTGTACTCAAAAATGCCGGCATTGAAAATATTGCAGTGGTGCTGGCTTCTGATATGCCGGATCTGGAAGTATTCCGCAATAAATATCTTGAACTGCCGCAAAACAGTTTCAAAGCCGCTTTGCTCCGGGTTTCTCTGGCGGGCGGAGATTTTTATTTGAATGATTGCAATGAGTACGCCGAGCTTGGCAGTTGCAGTTACGAAAACCATCTGGGGCTGGATTTAAGCAATGGCGAATTGATTACGATAAATTCTTCAGTTGGCTATGCCGCCGGAACCCGTCAGTACTGGCAGATAAACTGTCTTGCCGGCAACGCGGCGGAAATTACTGTTAATGAATACTTTTACGGTACGACTCTGGCGGATGTGCGGAAGTTTTTCGACCGGATCACTCCGGAAAAAGAACGGCAATACTGGGAACAGCAGCTTGCCGGATTTCTGGCGGGTGCGAGACTGGTAAGCGTAAAAAAAGAACTTGATAAATACCCCGGAATGATCTCGTATAAAGTCAAACATCCGGATTTCTGGCAAAACAGCGGCGGTTATGTATCGTTCAGACTGCCGACTGTATTGAGTAATCTGTTCCGTACTGCCGGAAAACGCACGCTGCCGTACCTGCGGTCGGCAACAGATTCAAGATTTCTGGTGTGCGAAGTCAATCTGCTGAAAGACTGGAAAGATTGCAAACTTATTGCCCCGGCTGTTGAACGCTCGCTCCCCGGCGGAGAAAGCAGTGTTTCAAGAAAATGCGAAATAACAGCTGATAACACTTTGATTTTCAGCGAAAAAGCCAATATCACACCATTTTATCTGGACAGTTCCGGCTATGTTTTATTGGAAAATCTGCAAAAAGAACTTTCCGACCCGGCAAAACTCACTATTTTATTTAAAACAAGTGGCAAATAAACGCTTTCGGTGCTATATTATTGAGAATATTGTTTTTTAAACTAAATATGGAGTTTATATATCATGTTCAAACCGGTAGATAATCAGGTGTCATTGCCGAAACTTGAAGAAGAAGTTCTCAAGTTCTGGCAGGAAAACGGCAGTTTTGCCCAGTCGCTCAAACAGCGTGAAAATTGCGAAGAATATGTGTTTTATGACGGCCCACCATTTGCAACGGGTATGCCGCATTACGGCCATTTGCTGGCCGGTACCATCAAAGATGTGGTTCCGCGTTATCAGACCATGCGGGGCAAATTCGTCAAGCGTACTTTCGGCTGGGACTGCCACGGCTTGCCGGTGGAAAACGAAATGGAAAAAATTCTGGCTTTGAACAACAAAAAAGCCATCGAAGAATATGGTATCGACAAATTCAACGAAGCGTGCCGCGGCATTGTTCTGCGTTATACCTCCGAGTGGGAACGCGTGGTCAACCGCATGGGCCGCTGGGTGGATTTCCGCAACGGCTACCGCACCATGGACCGAGATTATATGGAGTCGATCTGGTGGGTGTTCAAAAGCCTGTGGGATAAGGGTTTGATCTACGAAGGCTACAAGATCCTGCCGTACTGCCCGCGTTGTGCCACGCCGCTGTCGAACTTTGAAGCCAATCAGGGCTACATGGAAGTTGTTGACCCGGCAATCACCATCCGCTTCAAGAGTCTGGAAGAAGCAAACACCTACTTTGTGGCATGGACAACTACTCCGTGGACTCTGCCGAGCAACCTTGCTCTGGCGGTCGGGCCGGAAATCGACTATGTAAAAATCAAGGATGGCGACGAATTTTATATTATGGCGGAAGCCCGTTTGAGTGCGTATTATAAAAATGATATGCCCGAAATCGTGGAGCGTTACAAAGGTTCCGACCTTGCCGGTAAAACCTATGAACCGCTTTTCAACTACTTTGCCGATTTACGCAAGGATGGAGCATTTCAGGTACTGGCGGCAGCTTATGTCAGCACCGAAGACGGTTCCGGTATCGTGCATATTGCTCCGGGCTTCGGTGAAGATGACGCTGCTGTGTGCCATGCCGCCGGGCTGCCGGAAGTATGTCCGATCGACGACCAGTGCTGTTTTACCGCCGAAGTGCCCGACTATCAGGGCAGATATGTCAAGGATGTTGACAACGAAGTTATTGCCCGCTTGAAGGCGGAAGGCAAACTTATCCATCGCGGAACCATCAAGCACAACTATCCGCATTGCTGGCGTGATGACCATCCGCTGATCTACCGGGCAATTTCCACCTGGTTTGTCAAGATCGACGAAGTCAAAGCCAAAATGATCGCCGCCAATAAAGATATTACCTGGTTCCCGGAACACCTCAAGGAAGGCCGTTTCGGCAAGTGGCTGGAAAATGCCCGCGACTGGGCGATCAGCCGCAACCGCTACTGGGGTACTCCGCTGCCGATCTGGCGGAACGAAGAAGGCGAAGTTATCTGCGTTGGCAGTGCTGCCGAGCTGGAAGAGCTTACCGGTCAGAAAGTCGATGACTTGCATAAGCACTTTATTGACAAGCTGGAAATACCTTCCCCCACCGGCAAGAGCCCGCTCAAGCGTATCCCGGAAGTTTTGGACTGCTGGTTTGAATCCGGCTCCATGCCCTACGCCCAGCAGCATTATCCCTTTGAAAATAAAGAACACTTCGAAGCCAACTACCCGGCAGACTTCATTGCCGAAGGTCTTGACCAGACCCGCGGCTGGTTCTATACTTTGGTGGTGCTGGGTGCGGCGCTCTTTGATAAACCGGCATTCAAACATGTGGTGGTCAACGGGCTTATTCTTGCCGAAAACGGTCAGAAGATGTCCAAGCGATTGAAGAACTACCCCGACCCGATGGATGTGGTCAATAAGTATGGAGCGGATGCGTTGCGTCTTTTCATGCTCGGCAGTCAGGTGGTTCATGCCGAAGACCTCAAGTTTTCAGAAAACGGCATCAAAGATGTTCTGCGTAATGTGATGATCCCCATGTGGAACGCTTACAGCTTCTTTGTAACTTACGCCAATGTCGATGGTTACGAAGCCAAAGACGGAGTGAAACTGCCGAAGAACCTCTCCAATGCTCTTGATCGCTGGATCATCAGCAGCTGCACACAGATGATTGAAGAGATCACTTATGAGCTGGATCACTACAACTTGCAGAGAGCGGCAAACCGCTTTGAAAAGTTTGTGGATGATCTGACCAACTGGTATATCCGCCGCAGCCGCCGCCGTTTCTGGAAGAGTACCGATGATGGCGACAAGCAGGAAGCGTATGCTACTTTGCATTATGTACTTATTGAATTTTGCAAAGCGGCGGCACCCTTTATCCCGTTTACTACCGAAGCTATATACAACAATCTGCGTACTCCTGATATGCCGGAATCAGTACATTGCTGCGATTACCCGGTGGCTGATGCCGCCTGCCGCGACGAAGCGTTGGAGCGGCAGATGTATCTGACCATGACCGCGGTCAAACTGGGCCGTTTCCTGCGTACCCAGCATAACTTGAAAGTGCGTCAGCCTTTGAGCCGTGCAGTGTTGCTTGCTCCGGATGCCGAAGGAGCCAAACTGCTGAACGGTACATTGGATATTATCGGCGAAGAGCTTAATGTGAAAAATATTGAGTTCTCCGACAACGAAGATGCTCTGGTGACCCGCTCGGCCAAAGCTAACTTCAAAGTAATGGGCAAAAAGCTCGGCAAGAATATGAAAGAAGCCGCCGCGTTGGTCGAAAAACTTGATTCGGCAACCATCGGCAAGATACTTGCCGGCGAAGCCTACAGCATTACACTTGCTGACGGCACCGTATTTGCGATGACCGCCGAAGACTTGCTGGTGCAGAGAAGCGAAAAAGCCGGTCTGGTCGTGGCAACCGAAAATGGTGTAACAATCGCTTTGGATACCGCATTGACAGCCGAACTGGAAGCTGAAGGTCTGGCCCGTGAGCTGGTCAGCAAAGTTCAGAATCTGCGTAAAGAAAGCAATCTGGAAGTGGTTGACCGCATCAAGCTGACCGTTGCCGGTGATGAAAATATTGTTGAAGCCGCCAACAACTTTGCTGATTATATCAAAAACGAAGTTCTGGCAGTGGAGCTGACCGTTGAAGCCGGTTCCGGCGAGGTCGATCTCAATGGGCACATGGCGGCATTGACCATCTGCAAGGCATAAAATATGATTATCCGCAAGCAGGCATTT
Organism: Lentisphaerota bacterium; assembly: GCA_015061885.1. Lineage (GTDB taxonomy): Bacteria > Verrucomicrobiota > Lentisphaeria > Victivallales > Victivallaceae > SIG78. Next base: position 179,940 of record SUVS01000001.1, on the reverse strand, counting down.
CCGCGGGCGGCCCTTATCGGCAACCCGTCGGATGGCTATTACGGCAAAACGATCGCGTTTGTCTTTGATAACTACGCCGCACAGGTCATGCTCTACGAAACTCCGGAGCTTAATCTGGTGCCGGGCTTGCGGGATCAGCCCCAATTTGCCAATGTGCGTGAACTGGTTCACGATGTCGGACTGTACGGGTACTACGGCGGAATACGCTTGCTTAAAGCAAGTGTAAAACGCTTTGTGCAATATTGCGATGAGTGCAATATCTCCTTGCATGACCGCAACTTTACCATGCGTTACGGTACGACCATACCCAACCGTCTGGGGTTGGCCGGTTCGTCGGCAATCATTACCGCCTGCATCAGAGCTTTGCAGGAGTTTTACGGCGTTGAAATAAGTCTGCCGGAGCTGGCCAATCTTATTCTGGCAGTGGAAACAGATGAACTGGGTATAGATGCCGGTTTGCAGGATCGGGTGGCACAGGCATACAATGTGCCGGTATTTATGGATTTTGACCGTGAACACATGAAAAAACACGGTTACGGCATTTACCGCGAATTGACGATACCATCTGATTTGAATTTGTTTGTAGCTTTCAGAACCGACCTTGCCGAAGGCTCCGAAATACTCCACAGCCGTTTGCGTGAAGATTACAATAATAAAGTTCCCGCCGTATTATCGGCAATCAAAGAATGGGCAAGTTTGACCGATACTGTTGCTGATGCTTTGCAAAAAAACGATTATTCCACGGTTGAAAAATGTCTGCGGCGTAATTTTGAATTGCGTTGTGAAGTTTGTGCTTCTACCGTAAGCGTAAAAAACCGCCGTATGGTGGAGCTTGCTCACAGTGTCGGGGCGGCGGCAAAGTTGACCGGTTCCGGCGGGGCGGTCATCGGCATATATCATGATGATAAACACTTTAACGCATTAAAAGAACTTTTCAATGCCAATCAAATAGAGATCGTAAAGCCCAATATCGTTACCGGCGGCGTGGAAAAAGCCGACTGGTGAGAGGTTTGCTATGCAGATAATCAAAAAAGATTCCGGGAAAGCTGTTCCGGAAATAATTGAGTTTGAGGGACATAAACTTTTTAACTCCAATACTGCAAGAGCGGTGCAGAGTCATATTGCAATACCGGATCGGGGATTGAACGAAAATACCGGACTTATGCTTGTATCGCACAACTGGGGCGGCACCTGGGAGATGTGCTGGGAGTGGTGCAATATTCTTGCCAACAAGTTCAATCTGATTTGTATTGATACCGATTACTATCAGAGCGGCTGGAAAGCCGGTGATCCAACTTACGACCACGGCGAGATTCAAGCGATGGACTGTTTGCGGGCGTTTTACGAAGTACGCAAATATTTGCTCGAAAACAATTTGCCGTTCAACCGCCGCCGCAACTATGCTGCCGGGGCTTCGGGCGGCGGCAATATATCGCAGATGGTCAACAAGTTTGCCCCGCATACTTTCGGCTGTATTATTGATTTGTGCGGTATGCCCGGTTTGACCGATGATATAGCCTTTGGTGTCGGCAGACTCAATGCCGGTTATTCCAAAGACCCGCAAGCGGAAAATTATCTGGCAAAGCACATGCAGGAGATCCGGGATTTCGGCAATCTTGAGCATCTGAAGATCCAATACGATTGCAATCCGGAGAATCAGGTGGTGATTGTGCATGGAGTGGATGATGATTATTGCTCATGTGCCGATAAAGCAAAAATCTTTGCCAATATGCTGCAAGCCAACTTCAAGCCGGAAGGGTATTTCATCACGCCTGGAATGGTTGACGGCTTGATTGTAACCGGCACCGGGCATACGCTGGGCGACCGGGCATATATTATTGCCAAATACGGTCAGAAATTCATAGCAGAGCAGGGCAGTTTTGCGAAGTTGGTCAAAGCCGACGATTTTGAACGGCAGAGCCGGATAGTTTATCCGGTCACCGGCGGCAGTTACTGCATTGATTATTCGCAAGGCTCTCCCGGGATAACCTTTATTGCAGAAAAGTAAATGATTCTATCGCAGGCAACTGAAGCTAATTGGCAACGGCTGAAAAGCAATACCGCACAAAAGCTGCAGCACGGAGCCAACAAAACCCGTTCCCGACGCAAGATATATCCGCTGGAATATCTGCGGAACAAAGAAAATCTCGCTTTTGCAGAAAAGGTATTGGCTATAGCCCGGAAAAACTCACTGCCGCCGGAAAATGCGATCTTTTCCATAGCGTGTTTACTGTTGAAAAAACACAATATTCTGCACTGTGAGCATGTAAAAAAAGTGCTTTCTGAATATGATTGGAGTGCTGATAAAGCCCTTGCCGCCTTGCAGTATATTCCGATGGATGAATGGGATATATTGGGTTTTATTTATCAATGTATGCAAAGCGAAGGCAGAAAAAACACTTCCGGCTCATACTATACGCCGGAAACAGAGGTCAAGGCTGTGATTGAAAACTGCATGCTTGCGTCCGGCGAAAAAATCCTTGATCCTGCTTGCGGCAGCGGCTCATTTCTGCTGGCTTTTGAATCATCATTTCCGGAACAACTTTTCGGTTGCGACCTTGATAAAATTGCTGTATTCATTGCCAAAGTAAATTTGCTGTGTAAATATAAAAGCTGTGTATTTACACCGCAAATCTATTGTATGGACTTTTTAAGCGGCGACGCCAACGATTTTTTTAACCAGAAATTTGGCCGCATAGTCGGTAATCCGCCGTGGGGAGCCAAAAACAATCTTCCCCGCAGTACTGCTTACGGCAAGATCAAAGATACTTTTTCATTATTTTTATTGCAGGCATACAACTTGCTTGAACAATACGGCAGTTTGAGTTTTTTGTTGCCGCAAGCGGTGTTGAATATAAAAACGCATAAAAATATCCGCTCTTTTCTGTTGACCGGTTGCTGTCTGGAAAAAATCGAATATATCGAAGGCTGTTTTACCGGAGTGATGACCGGTCATGTAAAAATAAATCTCCGCAGAGATGTTGCCGGAAAAAGTTTTATTATCAGCAAAAACGGCGACTGCAAGCAGGTAATGACTGATACGATTATAGCAGATACTGCTCATATATTGAGTTATAAAAGCGATCGGGATGATTTATTGATAAATAAAATCGCTTCGCAAAAAAAATATGATCTTTCAGCAAGTATATTTGCTCTTGGTATTGTTACCGGCAATAATAAAAGTATATTAAAAGATGAACCACAGGAATACTGCGAAGCTGTTTATACCGGTAAAGATATAACGCCTTATACTATGAAAGAACCGCGGAAGTTTCTGAATTATGAACGAAGTAAATTGCAGCAAACTGCACCGGATGAATATTACCGGGCAGGGGAGAAACTGGTTTATAAATTTATTTCGTCAGAACCTGTCTTTGCCTACGATAACAGCGGCAGTCTCTTTTTGAACAGTGCCAACATACTTATACCGCAGATTGACAATTTGGGTATAAAAACCGTGTTGGCTCTGCTAAACAGCGAAGTTTTGCGGTTTTATTACAAGGTGAAGTTTGCCGATGTAAAAGTCTTGAAGGGCAATCTGACACAACTGCCGTTACCGCATATAGCAAAAGATCGCCGGCAGGAAATAGAAGAAATCGTAAATCAACTGTTATCCGGCAATACAGAGTTGCTGGATAAATTGCAGAAATTGATTTACCATTGTTATAACTTGTCAGATGCGGATGCCGGATATATAAAAAGTATCCTTTACCGGTAAAAGAAAAAAACTCCGCCGGAGTTCACGCATCCGGTGGAGTTTCTCTTTGGCTTGATAAATCTTACTTCAAGGCAAATTCCATGGTCATTACCAGACGGATAACTTTTTCCACGCTCGAAGTATCGTACATGCCGTAATCGCTGGTTTCGCTGCTGGCGGGGCGGGTGATCTGGATAACTCCCTGCCGGGCGGTCATCAGCGGTCCGAGCTTGCTGCCGCTGTGATTGGCGGCGGTTCGTGCCCGCTCGGCGGCGGAAGCACTGGCGGCGTTGACCAGTTCCAGCTTGTACTGTTCCGGATTACTGATAAAATATTGGGCAGAACTTACGCTTACATCCAGTTTGCGGGCCGTAAGTTCGTAGATTTTGAGCATGTTTTTAACTACAAGATCTACTTTGTCAGTACGAACCCGGGTCGAATAAGTCAGAGCATAATGGTCAAAAATCTCCTCTTTGCTTTCTTTGCCGCGTTCTTTGACTGTAATCGTGCGGTAGAATGTATTGCAGCTGATGTCACAATCTTCCCGCATCGCGGCGGTAAAGCCCAGACTGTCAAGTTTTGCACAAAAAATTTTGGCAGCCTTATCCAAAACTGCATAACCGTCGGCTTTGTTTTTAGCCTTTATGGTAATAGAGCATGTGAATGCGGCAATATCGGACTTTACCTGCTTTTCGGCAACACCTTTTACAGTGATACTCTTTTCGGTGGTACGCTGTATTTTAAGCATAAAACGGCTCAACATGAATGCGGAACAGATCATTCCGACTGTAACGGCGGCGATGGCAAATGAGATGAGGACGACGGTGGATTTTTTCATGCTGGCACTCCTTTTTTTGATGGTTTTGATTGATAAAAATTCCCCTGAATTTTGCGGGAGTGGAATATACCATAACACAAGTGTTTTGTCAAATGGAAAAATTGATTTTTTTTGAAAAAAAATCCGAAAAAAATCCGAAAAACTGTATCCGGAATTTTACTTGAAAATTTCCGGATACGATCAACAAAAGTGCGACAGGTAAAACTTTGGCAATTTATCTGGCTGAACGCTCTATTTTTGCTTCTTCCCAGCCGATGAGATTGCCTTTTATGGAGTCAAAATTTACGCCGACAATGTAAATATCGCGTTCATCCAACAGATACTTCTTGTAATATTCTTTCTGTTTGATCTGCTCCAACGCGGTCGGATCATCATCTAATTTGAACTCAAAGATATAGACAGCATTTTGTGTCTGCACAACGGCATCGATCCTGCCGTCATTGGTGGTGGATTCGGCTTCAATATACGACCCAAGCAAACGGAAGATGGAAAAGAATATTGTCTGGAAAGTCGATTCCTGTTTTTTGTGAATATCATACGGTATTCCGGCAAAAAATATTTCTATAACCTTGCGGAGCTGTTTCAAATCCCCGTTCATCAAACTGGTGGCAAATTCTGCAACAAACTGCACACTGCCGGTTTGAGTTTTCCCGGCATAACTGTTTAATATATAAGCACTGAATGCTGTGCTGACTTCCTTATTAGGAAAATCCAGAAAATACCAGGTCTGTTCAAAGCGTTCATCTGTGCTTTTTATCGTTATATAACCGGTTTGCAAAAGCAGTGTCAAAGGGTCTATATTGTCGATTTCAAAAGCATTGAACGCAACTTGCGGAACCGCATCTTTCAGTGCCGATTGAAAATCAAAATTTTTCTGTTTGGTCAGTTCCATCAGAAATGACGGAGTACCGGTTGAAAACCAGTAATTGTTGAACTTACCACCGCTCTCCAGAAATTTAGCGAATGACACCGGATTATAAACTGTTTTAGCATTTTCTTCAAACCGGTAACCATTATACCAATCTTTAATTTTAGCTTTATAAACTTCAATATCCTGATCACCGGCAAGTGCGGTAATGCGGTCGCCGAAATTGGCTTCCAATTCCTCTTGAGTATAACCGAACATCTCCGCATATTTAGCATCCATAGAGATGTCGGTCAGGTTATTTAAATCAGAAAATAACGAAACATGGCAAAACTTGCTGACTCCTGTAATGAATGCCAGACGAAGCATATCAGATTTTTCTTTTATTACCGAATAAAATACTTTTAATGCTTCCAGGAAAGCGGAACGGTCTTTGGATGAGATGTTGTTCAAAATAGGTTTATCGTATTCATCTAACAATACAACCACATCACCATCACGGTCGTGCAATGCTTTTATCAATTCATGGAACATCGTATCGGAGGCTGAAACCGGTAATTTTATACCATTGGCAAGTGCCTGTTCAAGCAGTATCTGCCGGAAACGCTCTTCCATTTTTTCGAGCGTACTGAAATCCCGACCGTTCATATCCAGATGGATCACCGGATGTTTTTTCCACTCATACGGTTTATCATAAATGGCAAGCCCTTTGAAAAGCTCTTTTTTGCCTTCAAAGACTGCCTTCAGGGTTGAAATTGTAAGTGATTTACCAAAACGGCGCGGACGGGAGAGAAAATAGGATTCCTTGGCAGGTCTGATCAACTGCCAGATGTATTCGGTTTTGTCCACATACAGGAAATTGCCCTGAATAAGATCCTCAAAGTTGTAAACGCTGCTGGTAATATCTTTCATTATCATATACTCCTGTATGCGTAATATACACTGTATTGACCGTATTTCCAATCGTTTTATTACATAAAATCACAAAAAAATCATAAAAATTTCAACATTTATTTGCCGCGTATAAAAACAGTGTTATAGTATTTACATTCCCAAAAAGAAAGGCGTGGAAAATGATGAAAAAAACATTGTTGCTTCTTGCTGTTGCGGTACTTGCAATGCTGCCGGGTTCTGATCTTTATGCCGCTCAAAAGAAAGTATTGAGTCCGGCGGATACCATCAAGGCATTCCATACGGCAATGGCGAACTGCGATTTTGCATCGGCAAAAAAATATGTGGAAGCCGACGAAATGAAAAAGATGATCGCCGCACTGGAAACTTTGATCAAAGAGGTTCCGTCTCTGAAAGAGGATACAAAAAAAGATTTTACGCCGCTGGTCAATGCAAAAATCGTTTCGGAAAAAATCACCGGCAATAAAGCAACGGTCGTTTTTACTTATGCCAAAGGCAAGAAAACCACCAAAGAAACACTCAATTTGAAAAAGCGTAATAATATTTGGGTCATTGAATAGTGTTTGATTGCTGTTATAAAAAAAACGCAACAAAAAAACTCCGGTTCTCTTTGAATTGGAGTTTTTCTTTGTTTGCAAATTTACGACTGCGGCGTTATATTAACTATCCAATAGAATGAAATATTTTTTTTGAGAACGTTTTTTATGCATTTTGCTTTTGTTTTATATCGGTATTTTCCGCATGGCGGACTGCAGAAAGACTTTTTGCGTACTTTGCACGAGGCGGTCGCCAGAGGTCATAAAGTTACTGCTTTTTTTGCCGTGCAGGAAGGTGATTTGCCGGAAAACGATTTATTCAATATTGTAAAAGTGCCGGTCAAAGGCTGGAGCAATCACGCAAAAATGGCATCTTTTGCTGAAAATGTCAAAGTGCTTGTCTCGCAGAAAAAGTATGACCGGATATTGATGTTCAGCCGTATCCCCGGCGGCGATTTCTATTTTGCCGCCGATAACTGTCTGGCAGCAGACTGGGGCAGACTGCACAGTAAACTGACTTTGAAACTTCTGCCGCGTTACCGGACTTTTCTGAAACTGGAACGCGGAGTTTTTGCACCGGAAAGTTCCACTCACATACTGGCTTTGACCCATAAACAACTTGCGGATTATCAGAAATTTTACCGGACACAACCGGAACGGTTCAGCGTAATGCCTGCCGGAATAGATGAAAAATGCCGCCGCCCGGAAAACGCCAACTTTATACGGGAATATATCCGCAAAAAGTATAATATCCCGCAAGACGCTTTACTGCTTATTCAAGTAGCCGCCCAGTTTGGTGTAAAAGGGGTTGACCGCTCCATTGCCGCTTTGGCTCATTTGCTTGATAAAACAGAACACGACTGCCGTTTGCTGGTCGCCGGCGGCGGAGAGATTGAGAAATACCGGAAAATCGCTGAAAATCACGGGGTTGGGGATAAAGTCGTTTTTGCCGGAGCTTGCAGTAATATAGGCGAAATGATTGCCGCCGCTGACCTGATGATCCACCCCGCCAGAAAAGAAGCCACCGGTACGGTTATAGTGGAATCGCTGGCAGTCGGTGTGCCGGTGATAGCCTCTGGCACTTGCGGCTATGCCGATTACACGGCTGAATTATCACCTCAACTTGTCACTCCGGAACCATTTGAACAAACCGATTTGAATAATGCCCTGTTATATGCACTTGATTCACTTCCTGAACAAACTTCTAAAGCTATGCAGATGGTGAACAACAGCAGTTTTTACCGCAGGGCAGGGGTAATGATCGACCATCTGGAAGGTGTTCTCTAAAAAAACAATAAAAAAAGAGCTGCGGCAGAAAATATTGCAGCAGCTCTTGGGGCTTCTTGAACTGTCAATCAAGTGCGGCAGCGTATTCTGCCCATTTTTTTACTTCGGCATTACCGCCATTACCTACATAAATATATTGATCGAGTTCAATTTTTCTATCGGCAGTACTGCTCATATAACCGTTGCAATACTGTTTGGTCTGATTATACACATGCACAAAACTCTTCCGCTGGGTACCGATAGCAATGATGGCGAATGCGTTCTGACCGTCGGAAAAACCACTCCAGGAATATTTTGCTTTACTGCTCCGGAGGGTATGGGTGCCGGTGGTATTTGCCAGATCCTTCTCCGAAAGCGGTTCACTCAATAAAGCGTATTTCCAGTTGGCTTTTTCAAACGCAAACTGATTGAGCCGCATACCTTTGCTTTGCTTGAGCTGCGGATTATCAAACAATATCCGGCAACGGATAAGCGGTGAGCCTGCGGTAAAGGTGTAACGGATTTTTGCGGTAATGCCGCTGGCGGGCAAGCCACCGTCGGAAATGACCTCCAGAACCATCTTTTCCGGAGTATTGGTTACAACTTCCAGTTTCCTTGCCGGAGCTTTGTTGATTCTCCCCAGCACACCATCGACCGAAAATGCCAGAGCGTCCAGATTCATCCAGTAGAAATCATATTTTTTGCCGCTATTTTTCCATTCCAGCAGTGAAAAATGCCCGGTTTTCTTTTCAATTCCCACCCGGTAGAAGGAATTTTCAAAAATAATGCGTTGCGGTTTTGCTTGTTCGCTTGCAAGCATTTTATCTCCGGCAACACCGGGGAAGGCGGTATTGGTGTTTTTGCTGTTTTTGACAAACTTTTGGAGCGGGATATTGAAGTCGGTGCGTGGAGCCTGGTCGCCCGCATAGAACAACCGGGCATTTTCTTTATGTGATGGAATGGCAACGGTATTGACACCTTTTTTCAACTTGGCGATAACCTCGCCGGATTCCACATCAAAGAGTTTGCAATCTTTATTGACCTGAAGTGTAAGTTTGCCGGCAACCAGATGATCGTGATAATAATCACTCAACAGAATGGTCATTTCGTCCTTCAAACGCAGAGCCGCTATCCGCACATGTTCCTGATCGCTCTTGAGCGAATTATCGACTTTGCCGTCAACGATGATATTTTCCAGCGGAACAGCCATGTTCATTACTTCGGCAACATATTTGAGATCGAGTGCATCCCACCCCATCCACGGCCAGGTGGTAAAGCCCATACAGCCGTTGAAGAAAATTTCCAGCAAAACGAATTTGTGATTGATGGCAATACTTTCGTATTCAGGCCCGGCTCCACCGGTGATCCACGGTATGATGCGGGAGTTTTTTACAAACTCCCGGACGCCTTTAACTGCCTGACCGGTACGGAATGCATCGCCGCTGTAATAGTAACTGGGCATGGTAATGTTGACAGCACCGGCAGCGGCAAGCTCTTCGTAACGCATGAAGTGGTGGTAGATTTTCTTGGGTGTTACATTATAAAGTCCGGTAATGAGTGTATCACCCTCCGGAGCCATGCCTTTTATGCCCGAAGCGGTGAGCTTGCGGCGGTATTCCTGAGTAATGCTGTTGAAAAATTCAGCTCCGATCGCCAGACGGAAATCACTCCATGCAGAATGAAGTTTGGGATATTTACCCGGATCAAGCTCGAACTTCAGCGGCGAGAGATATTGTTCTTGGGGGTATTTATTTTTGAAGAATACTTCAAACTTGCTTATACAACGCGGGCAGAAGCAATATTCCCGGCGGGTCCAGTTTTCGGTATCCCAGAACGCTATCGCCACGCCAGCCTCGGCGTGTTTGGTTACTTTATCTACTTCCGCAGCATAAGCATTGCCGCGGTAGGTGGGGCAGAGCATCATTTCCCGTTTGCCTTCCAGATTCATCACCCAGCCATCCGGTTCATATTGCAACCCCTGTACTTTATGAGTAGGGCTGGTGTTGCCGGTTACATAAAAGTTCTTTGCTTTGGCATCCAGCACCAGATCGCGGAATTTTTCCGGATTTACATCATAACCGGAAAGCGAAATAACATTCATGCCGCATTTGTTCAGATTGCTGAAAATATCCGGCCAGCGGCGGCATACTTCGGCACTGTAGAAGCCGATACCGGCAACCAGCCGTTTGGGAATACGCTTTACCGGGCGGAAATCAACAGAAACCACCGGCAAAGTCTGGGGCTTCTGATTCCCCAGCGGGCTTTTTGCATAATAATACACCGCAGATTTTTCACCGGCGGGCAGGGCGGTTGTCATAAACATACTTACCACGCCATAGTAGCTGCCGCGGTTCATATTGAATACATATTGGGTATATGACTTGCCGTTACGGGTGATTTCAGCTGTTTTATCGGCAGCCGGGGAGGGATTGCTGACTTTAATACAATCAGGTACTTCCAGATAAAGCTGGCTTTTAGGGGCTTTTTTACCTTTATAATTGGCTTGTAAACCGAAATGCACCGGGTTGCTTATGTTGTTTGCCAGATAGAGAACTTCCGTTGCATGGGTCATGTTGAGCCCGGTTCTGATATTCTTCTGCTTATAATCATTGGAAGTTTTCACTTCGTTGTAATTGCGATCAGCATTAAAACGGGCATCGTGATTGTATGTTTTGCCGTTGAACTCTATTTTTACATTGCCATTGACAGTATCTTTCCAGGCGGGCAGGGGAAGCGTTACGCAACTTGCCGCTTTTACATTGCTGAAACTCCTGCTGACTGTTTTTCCGTTGAGAGTGCAAGTGATCTTCAGCGTTTTTGCCGGTGCGGCGGCAAAGAGTTTAAGCTCATTACCGGCAAGCCCTGCTACATACTCATTGCCGGCCAGTTTGAAGTTATCCAGCCCGCTTACCGGAATAAAGCAGAGCTGATTGGAAACATTCCCGCCGTCCGCCATTTTTACCGGAGCAAAAATAAATTCGGTACTGCAAAAGTATTCGCTGCCCAGCCAGCAGTAAAAATGACCGATCTTGCGGACATCGCTGACCATACAGATACCTTCATTGTTGGTTCCGGCAAACCCCAGCCAGCCTTCAGCGGCATCCACAAGCATATTATGCACCTGCGGCGATTTGATGGCAGGTGTACTGTAAATACCCTGTTTACTGCGGGCAAAGATCCGGACGGTGTTCTTTTCGGCAACGCTGTCCGGCAGTTGAGGAGCATTATGCAGCCACGGCGAAAAAGTTACATTGGTGTTGTCAGAACGGAAAAGCTGTTCAAAGAGCAACCGCTGTTCGCCATCGTTCAATGTATAACGGTGGATGATTTCCAAACCTTTGATATGACCGGAAACTGCCCGGGTAACAGCTTCAACAACTACCGACTCGGCACTTTTCCGGACAACACGCAATTTATACTTGGCATTGTAGAGCGTTATATCGCTGGGGGTATCAAATATCCGGCTTTTGGCAAAACCATCGCCGGGGGCAAGTGCATTGCTTTTTAATTTGGCTTCAGAAAAACCGTGAGCGTATTCAATGTTTTTTTTCAGCACTTTCAAGCTGGCAAGTTTGCCGCCGGTGGATGTGATGACTGCCGAGAGGTGATCATTGGCAATCGTTACAGCGTCAGGTGATTCTGCAACCTGTACCGCTGCCGGTAATGCCGCCGCCGCAATCAAACCGAAAACAGTGGAGAGTTTCTTCATAAAAAATCCTTTCATTTGTTTATATAACAATATATATAATATAACCTCAATCACCAAGATGCCAATTAGCTTCAAATCCCGGTACACCGCAACGGAGTTTGTGATTGCCGTTGTTACCCCAGTAATCTTTGCTCACGACAGTACGGGCGTGTCCGTCAATATAACCGATATTGGTTTTGCCGCCGTGACGGGCGAGGGTACAGGCACATTCGGATTTGTCAATGGTATAATTTTTATTGCCGGCATCCCACGGATAAGATATTTCATAAGTGTCGATCCGCCCCTGATCGGTAAAATGTATGGTTTTGTCGGGCAGGGCGATCTGGCTCATGCTCAAAGTCGTTTTGCCGGTTTGAGTGATGTCGCCGGAAACCCAGGTGTTGATAGCGTAAGTGGGATAGGCAAAAGAGTCCATTTGTGATTCGCCGGGGCAATAAATGTGCCCGTTCATATAATTTTTGTACTTCATGACGATCCCATAATCGCTGGGTGAATGGTCGCCGTATTTACCCAGAAATTCAAACCACGGACGGGCTGATACAGCTCCCGACCAGTAAGCTGAACCATATTGTTTACCCGGCAGCAGCCAATCCTTATTTTCATTGGTGTACATGACCGAAGCCAACGCAATGTTTTTCATATTATTGGTACAGGCCGAAGTGTTTGCCGAAGTTCTTGCCGCCGAAAGTGCCGGCAGCAGCATCGCTGCAAGAATGGCGATAATGGCAATTACAACCAACAATTCTATAAGGGTAAAATTTTTCCGCTGTTTCATAAAGAACCTCCTCATGGTAAAAAAAAATTATCCCGTGTCAATATATAGTATAACACAAGCTGAAGCAATGTAAATAGCAAAATGGAGAAAAAATTTACCAAAATAGAGAAAATCTCAAAATCCGGATAAACTTTTACCATATAGCATAACTTGAAAGGTTGTATGATCCGATTGAATTTTTATCAGCGATACGCCGCCTGCACTTTGATTTTTTTTGAAAAAAAACGCAAGTTTGCAAAACAAATGCAAATCGCCGTAGAAGCAGTGATAAAGCACAACCCTATAGTCAGTACTCGGCAACAACAACTCGCGTCAGAAGGGCTTTTCCGGTTAAAATATTATGTCGCATAATACATGTTATGTTAAGTGGAATGTTGTTGTTTACAAGAGATGATGGCTTTATAAAGAGTTGTTTATCAGTAGGTTAGATTGTGTGAAGTTATTACCTGTTAATAACTTGTTGTTAACTTTTTTATTGTTTTTATACATTTTATCCGGTCAATCCTTCGGAGGTCTTTCAAATTCAATTTTTCATTGTTCTGTAAAAAAAAGAGTTTGTCAACTTTTTTTAATTGGAGAAATATTTGACAAATGCTCTGGGGCGTGCTATTTTTTGAGCCTGAAAATTTGTAACAAAAAAGGATAGGGTGTTATATGAAACTTTTGGAGTTTTATCAGAGTGTTGCTGAAATTGTCCGGCAGGATCTTAAAAAACAGAAGATGCTTCTGCCGGTGGATACCATTGCCGGGCTTTGTTCGCAGCACCACCGCAAACATCGTGATCTTGGCGAAAAACTTGTTTCCGCTAATGAACCTGTATATATATACGCTATACAAAAGGCTTTTCCGTGCTCCGGCACTGAAACTGCCAATTTTAATGCTCTGGAACTGGCAAAGTCATTTGCCGCAAAAAAGGCCTCCGCATTGGCGGTTGCTACCGAAAAGCATTATTACTGCGGCGAACCGTGTATGCTCTCCGGAGTAGCTCATCTGGTCGATCTGCCGATTATCCGTTGGGATTTTATTGTGGAACCTTACCAGCTTATGCAGTCAAAGCTCTGGGGAGCTGACGCTGTACGGGTGATAGTGCCCCTGCTCGATCAAATTGAGTTGGCTGATTTGTATAAAAAGGCTTTGGAGCTTGATTTGGAATTGATTTGGGAAGTACATTCAGCCGCCGATGCGGAACGCATTGCCGGATTTGAGCAATCACGCATACTTTATCTGGATGGAGATTCACCGGATCTAACTGCGGCAGAAAGCATCATGAAAAAACTTCCGTATTCTGCCCCTGCCCTGCTTAACGGCGATGCAGTCGATTGCAGTAAAATAGAAAACTGCCCGTTCAAAGGAGCTGTGCTTTTTCAAAAAGCCATTCAATAAGCGAATATTATCTGTATAAATAGTATTTATGGATTGACAAAACGCATTTGCGGAGTTAAATTAAACAAAATGCGTTTTTTTATCGAACAGTGTTTTTATCAATTTCAAGGAGAATATATTATGGGTAAAACCGCAGCACAAAAGATTTTTGATGCTCACCGTATAGATACCCCTGCCCCTGGTGTGGCGGTATTGAGTCTTGACCGTGTTTTCTGCCATGAAATCACCACTCCGATCGCAATCAACGATCTGGTTGCCATCGGCCGCGACCGGGTGTTCGATCCAACCAAAATCAAGGCTGTGATCGACCATGTTACCCCGGCCAAAGACTCCAAAACAGCCGAACAGGGTAAAACGTTGCGTGATTGGGCACGCCGCCACAATATCAAGGACTTTTTCGATATCGGTCATAACGGCGTCTGCCATGCTATTTTCCCGGAAAAGGGTTTTGTCCGTCCCGGTTTTACAGTTATCATGGGTGATTCGCATACCTGTACGCACGGTGCATTCGGTGCTTTTGCCGCCGGGGTTGGCACTACTGACCTGGAAGTCGGTATTCTCAAAGGTGTCTGCACTATGCGTGAACCTGAAACCATCAAGGTCAACATTACCGGTAAACTCCCCGAAGGTGTTTATGCCAAAGATGTTATCCTGGCGGTTATCAAGATGCTGACCGTTAATGGCGCTACCGACCATGTTATTGAATTTGCCGGCGAAGCTGTTGATGCCATGAAAATGGATGCCCGCATGACCTTGTGCAACATGGCGATCGAAGCCGGCGGCACTTGCGGTATCTGTTACCCGGATATGGTTACAGTTGATTATCTGTGGCCCTTTATTCAGGATGAATTTGCCAGCAAAGAAGCTGCTCTGGCTGAATACAGCAAATTCCGCCCGGATGCTGATGCGGTTTATGCCAAAGTCATCGACTTTGATGTTACAGATTTGGAACCGATGGTAACTTTCAACTACAAGCCCGATCAGGTCAAGAGTGTCCGCGAAATGACCGGCACCCCGGTCGATCAGGTCTATATCGGCAGCTGTACCAACGGCCGTTTGGAAGACTTGCGGATTGCCGCCGCTATTCTTAAAGGCAAGAAAGTCAGCGAAAAAGTGCGTGCTGTAGTTTCGCCAGCAACTCCGCTTATTTACCGCCAGGCTCTTAAAGAAGGTTTGATCGATATATTTATGGAAGCCGGATTCTGCGTGACCAACCCCACTTGCGGAGCCTGTCTGGGCATGAGCAACGGTGTGCTTGCCAACGGTGAAGTCTGTGCATCGACCACCAACCGTAACTTTAACGGTCGTATGGGTAAAGGCGGCATGGTGCATTTGATGAGTCCTGCCACGGCGGCAGCCACAGCAGTTGCCGGAGTGATAACCAACTCACCGCTTTACAAAGGCTGAAAATATTGTTATTGAGGTATAAAAATCATGAAAAATTTTAATGGTAAAATTCTTTTTCTTGACCGTTCCGACATCAATACCGATGAAATCATTCCGGCAAAGTATCTGACCGAGCTTACCAAAGCCGCTCTCAAACCGTATTGTCTGGAGGATCTTTCGCTGGAAGGCTTTGACCCCAAAAAAGATATTGAAGGCAAAGCGGTCATTGTTACCCGTGCCAATTTCGGTTGCGGTTCTTCCCGTGAACACGCTCCGTGGGTGCTGGAATGCAACAATATCAATCTGGTGATCGCGGTCAATTTTGCACGTATTTTCCGCCAGAATATGTTCAACTGCGGCTTGGCGGCAATTCAGCTTGACGAAGCAAGCATTGATGATATTTTTGCCAACTTTGCCAACAGCGAAGCTGAATGTAAAACTGATCTTGAAAAATTTGAGTTTACCATCAGCAACGATAAACTTACCAAAGTTTATAAGTTTGAAATCGCTCCCTTTGATCTTGAGCTGGTCAAGGCTGGCGGCTGGGTAGCTTATGCCGATAAAAAATATTGATGCGTGCTGGGGATAATACACCCTGAAAATCAGTTGATACAGGCTTTTTCAGTCCGGTGGTGTAAATGCACTGCCGGACTTTTTTTGTGCTTGAAAAGTGTTTTATGTTGACAAATCTGCCATGATTAACGAAAAGCAATACAAGCCGCAAACGGCGGTTTGCAGGATGCTTTTTTTAATCATTTACTAACAGGAGAAAATATGGTAGATGAGTCATTTATCGCGGCGGAAGCTCCGCCTTGCGACACCAAGATCCCCGAAACTGCTGAAAAATTTCCGCCGGAGCCTCCCCTGCCCGGCAAAAGCGATTTACAGCAGGAAGTTGCCGACCTGAAACGGGCTTTTGCTGATTACATGCACACGGCTCCGGAAATCGACCGGATGCGTAAAGAATTGCATGAAACACTTCAGGAGCGTGATAATCATGCCGCTGAATTGAAAAAGCTCAAACAGGATCAATCATTGAACAGTATTGCAAATGACTACAGCTTCAACGATGTTGAATATCTGGAATTTATCTTGCAGAAAAATCATGTTCAGCTTGACGATCCCCAAGCGGTAAAATCGTTTATGCAGCAGTTGAAAACAGAGAAACCGAAATTTTTCAATCTGCCGCTTAAACCCGGTGCCGGCAGCCGCCCCGGCAATGCAGTGGAAAATGTTTTTCCCGGCGGCAATCTGAAACGCATGGATGCGTTGGAAGTTATGATTTCCAACGCCCGTGAAATTATCTGAAAACACCCCCAATCAAAACAAAAAGGATTTTTTTATGGCTATTTACGCTTACAGTTTTCTTAACAAAAAACGCGATCTTGCTGACATTCTTTCCACCGTGGTAAAGGATGAACCCCGTTTTATTTCCAATTTCACCGCAGTTGCCGACGGCACTGCCCAGAAACATGAGTGGCTGGAAGATCAGATCACCGGCCGCAGTGTAAAAGTTCTGGGTGTTGCCGGTAATACGGTTACTGCGGCAGCTGCCGATGTAGCAAAACTCAAGATCGGCACCTTGCTGGTAATTCAGAATTCCCCTGCCCTTTTCCGCGTTACCGCCGTCAACAGCGACAATTTTACCCTGGAGCTTGCCGGAGCTAACGGTTCGGAAACTGTTATGGCATCTGAAGGCGATGTGCTTAACATCGTAAGTTCGCCCATGGCGGAAGGTTCTGCCAATGGCGATGGCGAAGAAACCAGCCATTCGAGCAATACCGGATACAATTACATGCAGATCTTCCGCAAAGATATCGTGCTTACCGGCACGGCTCTGGCGGTAAATGTGTATGGCTCTATAGATAATCAGATCAACCGGCAGACCGCATTTGCCATGAGCGAACTTGCCCGCGACCTCAACCGCGTGGCACTTTTCGGTGTCCGCCGCGAACCGGGTGCTGATGTGCGTGGCGAAGCCGGCGGGCTTTACTGTTTTGCCACCGGCGAAAATGCTCTGGCTGTCAACGGCGAAGGCATAACTCTTGACAGCTTTATGATCAACGATGCGGCACAGGCTATTCTTGCCGAAGGCGGCGAGCCCATGCAGATCCTTTGCAGTCCCGGTCAGGCACGGGTGCTTTCCAACGAATACAAACCCTCGCTGCAGGTTTTACGCAGTGATGAACGGCGTGGAGCTTACGTTGCTACTGTGGTCAATGAAATTTCCGGCAGAAGCATGACTATTATGGCAGATCCCGATGTGCCGGATTGCGACATCTGGGTGATGGATACCACCGGTCTGGGCATGTCGAGCCTGAAAGGCCGGGGTATTACTGATGTGGATGCCACTCCGCAGGGCTTTGACGGCGTAAAACGCATGGCTATCGGCGAACTTACTTTTGAATTCAAAAACGCCAAACAGCGTCTTTGCCGTATTCATAATGTCATGAGCAGTGCCGAAGCACTCAAGGCAATGCGTAACGCATAAATTTAAGTTTATCCGGCTCCGGAGCGGAACATTTTTTTTCGTTCCGGAGTTTTTTTACAACTTTACGGAGGTATGTATGCAGTCATCAATGATACAGATACATGAATATTTCAAATGCCATTTACAGCAGAAATTCTGGCAATCGCTGGATAAAGAAACCCAAACAGCCGCAGTAAAAATGGCGGAAGATGATATAATGCTCGCTATCGGCTCCGATAAACTTGACATCGGCGATCTGCTGGTATTCTGTGCAATTTGCGAACAGGCGTTGTATCTTGCCGAACATTATCTGCAAAAAGCCGGCAGTGAACGGCTGAAAAGCGAAAGCATCGAAGGCGTAGGCAAAAGAGAATACTACGAGCAAACAACCGATCAGGGGCATATAGCCGGAACTCTTTCACCGCGCAGTGAACTTTTTCTCTCCCGTCTGCCGGGATTCGGAGCCAACCGTTTCAGCCGCGGATAAATAAGAGCAGGCAGTCTGCAAAGATTTTTTTCAGCAGACTGCTTTTTTAGCGAATAAATATTTAAGTTTCAAAGAATTAAATACTACCAGCAAACACGAGCCCGACATAGCTATACTGCTTAAAACCGGGCTGAATTGCCAGTTCAGCACATTGTAGAATACCCCAGCTGCCAATGGTATAAGGGTTATATTATACGCAAAAGCAAGATACAAATTCTGGCGTATGGTCTCGTTTACCGCATTACTGACAGCAAAAAGTTTACACAGTTTTCCGATACTGCCTTCCAGCAGGGTAATATCGGCATTTGCCAACGCCGGAGCGGAGCCGCTTCCCATAGCTATACTTACATCGGCGGCCGCCAGAGCCGCGGCATCGTTCACTCCGTCGCCCACCATGACAACGCCTCTGCCGAACTGTTGACGGTTGCGGACTTTCTGAAGTTTGTCCTGCGGGGTGAGTTTTGCATAATACTCTTCAATTCCCAGTGTATAAGCACAATGTTTGACCGCTGGAGCGTTGTCGCCGGAAACAATGACCAGATCCAAGCCGTTATTCTTCAAACCGGCAACGGCTTTGCCTGCATCGGGGCGTAAAACATCGCTGACCGCAACCGCCCCCCATACTTTACCCATTGTTCCCAACAGCAGGAGAGAATTGTCTGTTTTGCCAATATCAAGCTCATATTTCTTGAGGAAACTTTCTGTATCAATAAATTCACTTTGCAGATATTCAACATTGCCCAGTACAAACTTAATATCGTTGACGATCCCGGAGATACCCTTACCGGCAATACTGGAAAAATCTTCGACTTCCGGCAAGTCGTTGCTATACAGTGCAAATTCATTCATACTGCAAACGGTTCCGGCAAGCGGGTGATTGCTGTTCTGTTCCAGAGCAAACAAGGTTTTCAGGAAAAGCTCCCGGTCTGTATCATCGGCGGTATAAACCTTACTGACTATCAGTTTATTTTCGGTCAAAGTGCCGGTTTTATCCAGCATAAGCGTATCAATTTTACGCAGATTTTCCAATGCCGACGGATTTTTTATCAAGATCCCCTGCCCGGCGGCACACCCTGTTCCCACTGTTACCGCCAGCGGAGCCGCCAACCCCAGCGAACACGGACACGCCGCCAGCAGTACCGAAATAAAATTACTCAATGCCATAGACCAATCTTTGGCGATCAAGCCCCAATACATCAGCGAAAGCAGAGCCACAGCTAAAACCGACGGCACAAATATTGCCGAAACCTTATCCGCCAATTTGTGAACAGGCAATTTTGCATTGCGGGCAGATTTTACCAGTCCGGTTATTTGGGAAAGCAAAGTATCGCTGCCGACTTTTTCCGCCCGCATCAGCAGGATGGTGTTTCCGTTGAGTGTGCCTGCCGCCAGCGGTGAACCGATTGTTTTTTCTATCAAAACAGCTTCTCCGGTAAGCATGGATTCATCCACCGATCCGGAACCTTCGATCACCACTCCATCCACCGGAATCCTTTCATGCGGCAGGATTTTAAGGTGATCGCCTGGAACAACCTCCTGGAGTTTTACATCGCTGACCGTGCCGCAGCATTTTTTCACCCGGTGGGCGATCGCGGGCAGTTGTTCCATTAAAGAGCGTATGGCCTGCCCTGCCCCGCGGCTGGCTTTGCCTTCCAGAAACTGCCCAAGTATAACCAGAGCCGTTATCATTGCCGCCGCCTGAAAATGCAACTTTGCCATGCCTTGAGCATCCAGCAACGCTTCAGGCAGAGTGTGGACAAAAAAGAGTGCATACACACTGTAAAAATAAGCTGAAGCGATCCCCAGACTTATCAATGTGAACATGTTGAGCTTAAAGTTTTTCAGCGATTTAACGCCGCGCACCAGCAGAAATCCGCCCGCACCGGATACCGTAAGCGTTGCCAGAGCAAACTGCACATAATTGTTTACCTGAACACTGAAAAATTTTTCATGATTCAAAAGTGCGATCACAACTGCCGAGCAACTTGCAAAGCAAAAGCTGAAAAAGAGTTTTTTCAGGCGTTTCCTGATTTTTTCATCGTCATCTTCAAAGGCTTCGGAACAACAGCAGCATGATTCAGCGGGGGCATTGCCGCTTAAATAAAGTTCAGGTTCTGCCGCAAACTTCTCTTTGCATTTTATATTGCAGAAATAGTAGGTCGTATTGTTATAAACAAAAGTTGCCGCCGCTTTTTCAGGCGGAAAAGTCATCTTGCATACCGGGTCTGTAATCATAAAGCTCCATCATTTACTTATTTCTTCATAACAGGCGGCAAAACCCGCCCAATTCCAATCTTTAGCCTGATCGCCGGCAGAAATATTTATAATTCCGGCTCTGCCGTTAAGTTCAAGAAAATTTATACTTCCGGGATGGATCGGCGTTGAACCGCTTTTCTGCGAAAGTTTTGCCGCCATACTGCCGGGCACATCGTGTGCGATCATTGCCATCGGATTATCGCGGCTGATGATGCGTCTGCCGATACCGTTGCCGGATTGATCTTTTAGGGTATAAGACGAAAAGGTTTCGGTTTCATCCGCCGCTTGTGCCGGCGAGTGATACAAGTATATATAAGAGGTATTTACATAATAATTTTCTTCCGCAGATACAGTACCGAAAAGCACACTGTCGCTCGGACAGCGGAAAAACGGTTCAATATCGCCTCTGGTCAGATTGCTGGCATCCTCATTGGGCATTACGCCGAAGTATCCGCCGCAAAACAGCAAATTGGGTATGGCATGACGGCCGCTGACGATCCGGCAAGAACTGCCGTAACCGCACATGCGTGCCATTTCTTCGGAAGTTTCGTGATGAAATGATACCGCAATGGAGTCTTTGTTATCTTGAGCATAAAGATTCTGAACCAAACCGAGATTTTTCAGTTTTGATAAACAAAGCGTACTGCGTGCCCGTTCTCTTGCCGCCGAAAGTGCCGGCAACAGCATGGCGGCTAATATTGCGATGATGGCAATCACAACTAAAAGTTCGATCAGTGTAAATTTTTTTGTTTTTTTCATATACAGCTCTCCGTTATATACAATATAACTATATAACTTATTTGGCTTTATACCACTTTGGAACACCTTTTTTTCGTAATTTTTCAATCAGTTTTTTCCTGTGTTCGATGATCCACTCCGCAGATTTGTTCAAATCCGGATCACTGTAAGGCGTTCCGGCGGTGGAATCTTTGATGATGTGCTGTTCCTTTTCCGGCAGCGGTACGATTTTTTCATTATACATTTTTGCCGCCAGCGTTCCGCCGCGTTTGCGTCCGAATGATGGGGTTTCACCCACGGCGAAGCCTACTTTGTATAAGGCTCCGCGAACCCCGGGGGCACTGCTGTAAGTCAGCAACAGTGAATTTTCATTCTTCATGCATTTGTAACATGCCTGTAAAAACTGCCAGGTCCACAACTCCGGATTTACTTCCGAAGAAAACGCATCCAGCCACACCAGATCAAAGCTGTCTGCCGGTAAAGTTTGAACCGATTTTCTGCCGTCATCCAGCAAAAGAGTTATGCGGGTATTTTTATATACTGCAACCCGCTCTTTTATAAGCGAAGCAAGAATGTTTTTCTGATGCGAATCATTGCCGTAAAGGCTCATTGCCGCCTGTAATGTGCGTTCGTCATTTTCCAGCGAAACGATCTCAAGTCTGCTTTCCGGAACTTTTTCCGCACATGCTGTGGCCGCAAAGGCGTTGCCGCCCAGTCCGAAACCTATATCCAGCAAACGCACCGGCTCGCCGCTGCGGGCTGATGACCGGAGCCGTTCGGACAACTCCGACGGCTCGGCAAATTTCTTTTCGGCTTCGCTGCCCGCTCCGGCAAGACTGTGAAAATGCTGTTTGTAAGTCGGGTGGTACAAAGTCGGGGTGCCGTCGGCAGTCTGCGTGGCAACAAAGGCTCCGGCAAGGGGATTTTCATTATAAAAATAATTTTCAAAAAAGTTCAGGAATTGACCTTTTTTCATCCACCACTTTGGTGCTTCCAGCAAATTATCATCGGCATCTGCCATCAGACGCATAAGCATCCAGCCTTCGGGAAGCTGTTGCAAAAACGCCTTCAGACCGGCGGCGTATTCGTATTCATTCAGCGGCATTATATAATTGGGGTTTTCGCCATACCGTCGGGCGAGTACAGTATTTTTCAGCACCATAAGCTGATGTATTTTTACTCCGCATAAAGGGAGTTTTGCCGCTTCTTTTGCGGTGTATAACCAATCCTCCAAACTCTCGCCCGGCAAGCCGAGAATAAAATGTCCGGCAATTTTCAGCTTGCGGCGGTGTAATTCCGAACAGGCTTGTTTTACCGAATCAAAGTTGTGTCCGCGGTTTATTTCTGCCAAAGTCCGGTCGCGGGCAGTTTGAATACCCAGCTCCACAATAACATCATACCGGGTGTTGAGTTCTTCAAGGTAATCCAGCACATCATCCGGCAAGGCATCGGGGCGGGTGGAAATTATCAAGAGTTTGAAATCAGCACTTTTCAAAACTTCTCCGTAAAGTTCCCGCAGTTTCGCCACCGGAGCGTAAGTTGAGGTAAAACTCTGAAAATAAGCTATATATTGCGAACCGGAGCCGTAACGCGTTTTTACATATTCAATACCGCGTCTGACCTGTTCGGACAAATCCAATCCGGTACGCGAAAGGTGGCGGGCTCTGGCTCCATCTTCAGAACAGAATATACACCCGGAACCAAAGCCGCCATTGCTGCGGTTTGGGCACCCCAATGCAAGGTCAATCGGGATACGCTGTAAAGAAAAGTTATATTTTTCTCTTAAATATTCGCTGAAATGGAACAATTTTTTCATAAAAACCATCTAATAATATTATTATATTTTTGTTTATGGGCTTCCCCATTACAGATATAATATAACCGGAAATTCAGAAAGTTCCATATTACGGAGAAATTTTTATGCGTATAATAATTGCCGGCGGCGGCCCTGCCGCAGTTGAAGCGGCTGTAACTATCCGCCAATACGATCAAATCAGTTCTGTTGATATTTATTCCGAAGAAAATGTTCTGCCTTACCGTCGGCTGTTGCTGCCCGCAGTGCTGGCAAAAACAATTCCGTTGGAACGCTTGCAGATCCATCCGGCAGAGTTTTACCGCCAACACAATATAAATATCCACCAGGCAGAATCTGTAACCGGAATTGATACACGGCATAACACTGTTATTCTGCAATCCGGAAAAGTCAAACCGTTTGACCGTTTACTGGTGGCAACCGGCAGACCGGCTCGGAAATTGACTGCACCGCCGGTGGTCAGCGACAGAATATTTTCTCTGCATACCGTAGATGATGTAGAAAAAATCGAACAAACTCTGCAACAAGCTACAAGTGCAGTTGTTATCGGCGGCGGCGTGTTGGGCTTGGAATGTGCAGAAGCATTGCTGAAAAGAAATTTGCAAGTAACTGTTATTGAACAAAATAACTCCATTTTGCGTGGCACACTTGATTCAGAATGCAGTGCATTCCTGCAAAAACAACTCCTGCTTGACAGTAATTTAACGATTTACACAAATTCTTCACTTGCAAATATCAGCTTGCACAACCGGCAGCTTGCATGTTCTTTAAATAACACAACCAGAACAATTTATACTGATTTTATAATAAGCTCCATCGGGTTATCCCCTGCCCGTGATCTGGGTATAGAGTTGGCAACGGATGAATTTTTAAGGATCAGAGGCAGTAACAATATCTATGCCGCCGGAGATTGTGCCGTTATCTGCAACCAGATGAATTGCTATTACAAGAGTGCCTGTATGCAAGGCAGGATCGCCGGTGAAAATATTACCGGGGGAATGAAAAAATACAACGCATTGCCGGAAGAATGCCGGAGCATACTTAATAATACAGCATTTTACAGTGCCGGTTTTTGCGATGAAAAAATATGCGAAGCGGCGGCGGAACGCTCCGGAAAATCATTGAAAAAACTTTTTTACCGGCAAAACAAATTGGTCGGTTGCATGCTTATAGGAAATATTCAGGATGCCGGAGAACTTTACTCGATAATCCTTAATCATCACTTTTGCTCAAGCTGATCCCGCTGGGCCTTCTTATAGTCCATCCATTTATCGCGTAAGAATTTACCTCTTCCGAAGAGCATTTCAAAGCGGTCAAAATCACCTTCTTCGATACTGCTTACGATTTCGTGGTAAATATGTTCGCATTTTCTGGCGGCGGCAACGACGGCACTTTGGTTGTTTTCGATGATCTCCCGCCACATGACCGGCGAGCTGGAAACGATTCTCGATGTATCCCGGAACCCGGTGGCACAGCCGTTATATCTCAAGGCTTCTTCTTCCTGACTGTTGCAGTCAAGGACTGAAAGCGTCAGTGCCAACGCCAGCAGATGCGATATATGGCTGGTGTGAGCCACCAGATCATCATGCACTTCCGGCGATATACGCTTTACGCGGGCTATCTTGAGCAAATGCCAGAACTGTTCAATGGTATCCAACGCCGCCGGATCGCTCTCCGGAGTGTAAGTAACAAATATTTCCGCATTGTCATAAAGTTCGGCAAAAGCCGCCTGACAACCGCTCTTTTCGGTTCCTGCCATGGGGTGTGAGCCGATAAAATATACTCCGTATGGCTTCAAGGCTTTTTCTCCGGCATCAACAATAACTCCTTTATCGCTGCCTATATCTGTAACGATTGACCCGGTCTTGAACTCGGAGGCGTGTTCAACGATAAACTGCGAGATTGCCGGTATCGGCAGACAAAGCACGGTAATATCGGCGTCCCGGAGTACATCTGTTACATTTTCTGCGGTTTCGTCAATTACATTATGTTCCAGACACCAACTGCGGGTTTCGCTTTTGCGTGCCCAGCCCAAACGGCGGATGCCGCTTTTCTGCAACGCCAGACCGAGCGAAGCCCCCAGCAACCCCAGCCCGATGATCGCAACTTTTTTATCAGCCAGAGAAGTCATATAAAATAATTATTATTTACAGAAACCTTGGAAGAAAAGAGCCAGCAATACCGCCGCCAGCAGTGTAATACTGCCGACATGGATAGCTGCCAGACGGAAACGCAGTTTATGGGTAAAACGCGGAATCAGCAATCGGGCAATAACACAAATGCTCCATATCCACCCCAGCAATATAAGCTCATGCATACCGTTATGCACATTCCGGGCAAAGCTCCAGTTATACTTATACATCACCAGCCAGACAACCGGTGGCAGCAGAAAACTTATAATATCAGCCCGGAAAAGCGGCATTGCCGCCGAACGTTTAGCGATCAGCCAAATTATAAGAGCAATAAAAGCCCCCGGCAAATAACCGATTGCAAAAGCAATCGCCCAATCAGTAATTGTAGATGCTGTTCCCATAAAAAACCTGAAAATATCGTTTACAAGGTGCAGTTTCACCCCGCACACTCTCTTGAATTTTATATAATATATTACTTTTTTTGATAAAATGCAACAAAGAATGGGCAATTTTTTTTATGCGGGCTATATTAATTACAGAAAAGACACTGCAATTTTGTTTGAAAGGAATTTTTTATGCAGAAAATCATGTTGAGCGGCAAGATCCACCTTGCCCGGATAACAGCGTGCGAACTTGATTATGAAGGTTCGCTGGAAATCGACCCGGCAATACTCGAAGAAGCCGGAATTTTGCCATACGAAAAAATCCTGGTGGTAAACCGTAACAACGGCGAGCGATTGGAAACTTACGCCATTCCCGGCAAGGCAAACAGCAAAGTATTCTGCCTGAACGGTCCGGCGGCACACAAAGGTAATGTCGGCGATGTGATAACCATTATGGCTTTTTCGGTTTATGAAGAAAAAGAGGCTTTGACTTACGAGCCGAAAATCGTTGTTTTGAACGAAAATAACGATATAATCCAGCGTAAAGGCCGCCGCCGCGATTAAGTTTAACAAGTTTATTACGGATAAATCTTGCAATATTACAAAACAGGTATTATATTGCATCAAACATCAAACTTTTTACCGGAGTAATAAATTGAAGCGATCAATAATTTTAGTAATACTGACATTTATGTTGGTCATACCGGGCGTGTTTACGCCCCGGGCGGTCGCTTTTGAGCCGATAACAGTGGCATTGCTTGCTCCGGTGGCTCTTAAAGTTTACGAAGCCGCCGAACCCCGTCTGGTTCGCGGTGCCGCCGCCGGCGGCAGAAAAATGCTTCAGATCGGGGCTAATCTGGTGGATATTTTCCGCTTGCCATTGGGGGCTATACAAATGACATTAGGTGCACCGTTCGGCTTTTTCGGGGACGGAGTGAGTAATATAGCCAAGGGGGCGATTGCCCCGGTCAAGATGGTAGGAAATATATTAGTCCTGCCGTTTGCTCTTTTCGGCGTAAACTTATAAACCGTATGCAGGTAAAGCTATGGCATACCGTCATCATCCCGGAGTTTATGATCCCAAATTCAAAAACAATGCTGACCGCCGTGAACTTGAAGACCTCATGAGCGAGTGGTATGGCAGCAGAGTTGCCGCGTTGGAAATAACCAAACGCACCGAAGAAGCCCGCCCGCTGGCAGATTCTCTGGATGAAGTAATTGACAGGTATTTGACCGGAAGCAGTATGAAAAACTTTGCTCTGCAGGAAAACTGGCAGCAGATAATCGGGCCCCCGTTAAATCAGTTTACAGCATTGGCGGCGGTAAAAGAGAACAAAGTTTTTGTAGAAGTGAAGCATCCGGCTTTTTTGATGGAATTGCGTAAAAAAAATAACGATCAGGCGGTGTTGAAAAAAATCACACAGGCATGTCCGGAGCTTGAAATAACCGAAATAGTTTTTGTTCCGGCGGGGCAGTACCGCCCCGATTGATGAATGAGGGGATTTCAAAAGTCCTCAAAAGTCGCCAAAGGCATAACTTCAGCCCGGTAAAAGGAGCGTGGTTTTGCTCTTTGCCTTTATTGGGAATGACTTTTGAAATCACCTCGGATATAAAAGTTTTTTGAGGAGATAAGATCATGGAAGTAATAATTCAGCCGACAGCAGAAGCCGCTGTAAAATTAACTGCCCGGGTGCTGGGGGATGCACTGCGGAGAAACCCCGAAATGGTATTTGGTCTGGCAACCGGAGCGACCATGGAATCAGTTTATGCTGAATTGGTAAGAATGCATCGCGAAGAAAAACTGGATTTTGCCAACGCCAAAACATTTAACCTCGATGAATATATCGGTTTGCCGCCGGAAGATAAAAACTCCTACCGTTACTATATGGATAACCACCTTTTTAACCATATTAATATAAAGAAGGCCAATACACATCTTCCTGACGGCATGACCAATGATATTGCCGGCGAAGGAGCCCGTTACGAAGCGGCAATCAAAGCAGTCGGCGGTATTGATCTGCAACTGCTGGGTATCGGTCAGGATGGCCATATCGGCTTCAACGAACCGCTTTCGTCGTTGAACTCCAGAACCCGCGACAAATCGCTTACGCCGCTTACGCTTGAACAGAACGGAATTTACTTTGATCCGCCGGAAAGCATGCCCCGCCGGGCATTTACCATGGGGGTGGGCACGATTCTTGATGCCCGCCGGATCGTGATGCTGGTTACGGGCGAACGCAAAGCTCAAATCATCGCCAGGGCTGTTGAAGGTCCGGTGTCAAGCATGGTAACAGCTTCCGCCATTCAGTTCCACACCAATGCTGTGGTGATTCTTGACGAAGCGGCGGCAGGTTGTCTGCAGGGCAGAGATTACTATAACTGGAGCTTTAACAACGAACCCTGCTGGGAACCTTACCGGTAAGAACTTAAAAAAAAGCAAACACAGTTATGGCATTGATTCCGGAAAGCATAATTGCAGAAGTCATCCAGCGGAGCAATATCGTTGAGGTGATAAATTCTTATGTGCCGTTAAAAAAATCCGGCAACGACAGTTGGAAGGCGTGTTGTCCCTTTCATCAGGAAAAGACACCATCGTTCCATGTCAGCGAAAGCAAACAGCTTTATTACTGTTTCGGTTGTCAGAAAGGCGGCGATGTGGTCAAATTCATGCGTGAATATTTGAATTTGGATTACATCGAAGCCATCCGGCAGCTGGCACAGCGTTACGGCATAAACATACCGGAAAATGTAAGTCCCGAGGAAGAACAGGCCTACCGCCGCAAGCGTTCCGAAGCCGGCAGACTTTATGATTTGCACGAAGCTCTGGCGGGATTTTACCGGCGGGAACTATTGAATAACCCCGATTCGCCGGTGGCGGAATATTTTGCAACGCGGGCAATTCCCGCAGAATATGCCGAAAAATTCCGTATAGGAGCCGCCCCGGACAGTTGGGATGCAAGCATAAATTTTCTGAAACAATCCGGTTTTACCGAACATGAAATAGTAACTGCCGGGGTGGCGATCGAAAAAACTCCCGGCGGCAGGATCTACGACCGTTTCCGCAACCGGCTGGTTTTTTCAATTACCGACGAAAACAACCGGGTGATCGGTTTCAGTGCCCGTATTATTGTAAAAGATGATAACTCTCCGAAGTATGTAAACAGTCCGGAAACTCCGATCTTTCACAAAGGCAGTATCCTTTACGGGCTTGCTCAAGCCAGAGATTCCATCCGCCGCAATAAGTTTGCCATCGTTTGCGAAGGTCAACTCGATACGATAGCACTGCACCGGGCGGGGTTGGATATGGCAGTAGCTCCGCAGGGCTTGGCATTCCGCAGTGAACAGGCTGAATTGCTGAAACGCTATACAGATAAACTTTATCTTTGTTTTGACTCCGATGCCGCCGGTCAGCAGGGGACATTGCGGGTACTGGAATTTCTGCTACCGATGAATTTTGAAATATATTCATTCAATATTGCCGGCGGCAAAGACCCCGATGAAATCATGCGGACTCAAGGTGCGGAGGTTTTGCACGATGCGTTAAAGAATGCCCTGCCCCTGACACAGGTCATTATAAACGGTTTGCAGAAGAGTTATGATATAACCACTCCCAACGGCAAAGTAGCCGCCGCAGAACAAGCCGTAAAATTGCTTGGCACAGTACCCAATCCCATGTTGCGGGAAGCATATTTTGAAGAAATAGCCTCCGCTTTGCGTCTGCCGGTAAACCGTTTGTTTGAGTATTACCGCAAACAGAAAAACTATGGAGCATACAATTCACGACCGGACGAAACTCAAACACCCGATGCGGCATCCGCTGTGGTTTACAACGATATGCGGCCGGAAAATATCCGCCATGCGGAAGCCTCACTGCTTTTGCTGGCACTGCATTCGCCCGATGGACCGCGTTTGATCGCCGAAAAGCTCGACGAAAATCTTTTGAGCGATGCCCCGGCGGCAAAAATCATTAAAGAATTGATGAATATGGCTCTCAATGGCGAATGGTTCAGCGGTTCAGAATTACTGAATCATCTGCCCGAAGATTTAGCACAAACACCCGGCGTGGTAAAATTGCTGATGGCTGATGACAGCAAATTAACTGATGCACAGATCCGGCAGATACTGGAAGACTGCCCCGCTGAATTACGCAAAGAGTATCTGCAACGCAAGCGGCAGGAACTGCTGTACGAGTTGCGGGAAACCCGGGATGTAGTGCGTCAGGCGGCTATACTGGAAGAATTGAAAAAGTTACGGGATAATAATTAACACCGATTCAAAAAAGGAATTGCAGATTATGAAAAGTTATGAAGAACGGCTCAAATGGTTTCACGAAGCAAGATTCGGCATTTATGTGCATTTCGGCTTGTACAGTTTGCTGGAACGCGGCGAGTGGACGATGTATTCCGAACGCATTGCCCCAAAAGATTATGATTATCTGGCAGACTTGTTCAATCCCCGTCCGGGAGCGGCGGCTGAATGGTGCCGCATAGCCAAAGCCGCCGGAGCCAAATACATAGTTCTGACCACCCGGCATCACGAAGGTTTTTCGCTGTTCGACAGTAAATATTCTGATTTTACCAGTGCCAAACGCGGCTGTAAACGCGATATTGTGCGGGAGTATGTAGATGCCGCCAGAGCCGAAGGCTTGAAAGTCGGACTTTATTACTCATTGCTGGATTGGCGTTATCCGGGGTATTTCAATCCGGAAAAATATCCGGAAAATAAAGAATCTCTCGTAGAATATGTTCACAATCAGGTGCGGGAACTGATGACCAATTACGGCGAAATCTCGCTTTTGGAATACGATGGCGGCTGGATGGCAGACCTCAATCCGGATAAAGAATACCAGATCAACTTCTGGCGGGCAAGAGAATTGAACGCCATGGTACGCAGTCTGCAGCCTGATATTATCATCAACAACCGTTCCGGTCTGCCCGAAGACCTTGATACGCCTGAACAGGTAATCAAAGCCGCAGTTCCCGGCAGAGGATGCGAAAGCTGTATGTGTATCGGCGACACCTGCTGTTGGGGTTATACCCGAAACAACCCGAATTGGAAGACATCCACCCAGCTCATTCAACATCTGGTCAACGCCGCTCAAGGCGAAGCCAATTACCTTTTGAATATCGGCCCCATGCCCGATGGCAGAGTCCGCACCGAAGAATATGACCGCCTGATGGATGTCGGCACATGGCTGAACGCCAACGAAAAAGCCATCCGCAGCAGTCAGCGTTGCGAACTTATCGGAACCTCGGTGCCCGGCGTGGTGGATTTGAATCTGCAAGGCCCGTGGACCCGCAAAGGCAAGACCGGCTACTGGCTCATATTCCGTTATCCGGGATGTGAAGCAACTGCCGTGCGGGTCGGCACGCGTCCGGTAAGTGCCAGATTGCTGGCTACCGGCAAAGAATTGACTGTTGGCTACGATGAAAAAGCCGGCAAGATGACGATCAAAGGCCTGCCGGTACTGCCGCCGGATCGCCATTGCTCCGTAATCGAAGTGGAGTTTGAAGATGTACCCCGTTTGCAGGCCGAACCGGATCTTGCAGAGTGGATCGTACGCTGATAAAAATCTTTGATAAAACGATAAAAACATCATCAATGATGAATTTTAATTCATTGGTGATGTTTTTTTGTTAAAATCGTGTATTTGCAAAAATATAAAACTGGAAAACCGTCCGGAAAGCATGTAATTTATAATTGAAAAAACAAAAAACAAACTCATCATTGATGAACAATATAAAGGAATATCAATTATGGCAATCATGACCCGGGATTTCAATGCAGTGGATCTTTCCGACCCCAAAGCAGCCGCACTGGCAGTAAAACGCAAAGCTCTGGAGTTGGGAGCTGACGCAGTGGGTATCGGCAATATAGAACGCTGGGATACTGCTCCTCTGCAGATGGACCCCAAGCAGATCATGCCGGAGTGCAAAAGTATTATCGGTATGGTGTTCCGGGTGGAACGCGGCAGTTTGCGCGGCGTGGAAGAAGGTACTTACATGAGCAATTATTCCGCTATGGGTTACGGCGGTATTACCTATCTTTACATGCCCATGACGGTAATCAATTTAAGTAAATTCATCGAAGATCAGGGGTACGAAGCGATCCCCATGGGTCATCAGAGCGACTGGCGGGGTATTGACAACGAAGGATATGCTTTGCCCAACTTCAGTCGCCCTGCCCGTCCCGGACAGGCACAGCCGGATGTAATGATCCAGCTGCGTATTGCCGCCTATTTGTGCGGGCTCGGCGAAATCGGGTTCAGCAAGATGTTTTTGAGTCCGCAATTCGGCCCTCGCTGCCGCGTAGGCATCATCATGACCGATGTGGAGCTGGAACCTGATCCGATCTATGACGGTCCGCAGCTCTGCAACCGCTGTATGGCATGTGTTAAAGCATGTCCGGCACAGGCGTTCCCGACCGACAAAACCGTAAAAGTAAATCTTGCCGGACACGATGTGGAATGGTCTGACCTTGATATGGCAAAATGCAGTTTTGCTTTCCGCGGATGCAAAGACAGCGGCGAAGTTCAGGAAAAACCCTATCATGATCCCTGCCCGACTTCGGTTCCCGGTGAATGGTCGCCATTTTTCCGCAAGCCCAAGAATTTGTATAAGACCGGACAGGCAGTATGCGGTTCCCGCGGCTGTACCCGTGCATGTATGATAAGTCTGGAAAGCCGTGGTGTATTGCAGAATACATTCAAAGAAAAGTTCCGCCGCCGTCCGGTATGGTCGATCGACTGGTCAACACCGCCGGAGTACGCCTCCGGTACTAAATTCCGCAACAGCGACGACGAAGGTATTGATTGATTTTATGCCTGGATCAGATTTGGTACAATCACTGCTTCGCGGGCTGGAGCTGCTGCAAATCACCGCCGCCGAGCCGGAAGGTCTGACTTTGAGCGAAATAACTCAAAGATCAGGTTTGCAAAAAAGTACGGTATATAATCTATTGCGTACACTTTGTGCAAAGGGTTTTCTGGAAAAGAACGCTCAAAATCGCTTCTGTTGCGGTATAGCACTCAATGCTTTGGTGCTGGATGGCAAAAATGCGGCACTGCTGGAACGGGCGGCAGCGGCATTGCAGCATATTCAGCAAAAATACCCGGATGATGTATTGATCTTTGCGGCGTTGGAAAATGGTGCGGTAAAAGTTAAGCTGCGTTTTTCGCCGGATAACCCCGGAAAAGTGCAATATTTGCCCAACCGTAATTTTCCTCCGTATTTATCAGTAACAGCATTGGCACTGCAAGCGGCCAATCCGGAGCAGAGCGATCTTATAAAACAGCAATACCCCTGGGAGGAATACGGCGAAGCGATCTGGGGCGATGAAGAGTTTTTCAACGAAGAATTGCAGAAGATCGCCCGGCAGGGATTTTGCTGGCGGCAGAAACCCGGTCAGTGGGCAGCGGCATTTATCCTGCCGGAAGGTTTTGTTCTGGGCTTCAGTTTCAGCGGCACCAGTGCAATGCAAAACACCCTTTCGCAAGTGGAATTGCGGCAGATGGCGGCAAAAGAATTTCAATCAATGGTGTGGTAAAATATGCAATTGGCAGTCGGTTATCAATATCGCAGCAGCGGCGAACTCTTTACTGACATGGTATCTGATTACCGTGAAAATATCAAAGAGGTTTATTTTGCCCCGCCGGGGTTTGCCTCCGGCCGACCGGATGCTTCGCAATACAGTACCCAGGCATTGGAACAGCTGATTTATGAGTTGAAAATACTCCGGAGGATGAATATAAAACTCGATTTGCTGTTAAACGGAAATTGCTATGGCGAACACGCTGTAAGCCATGATTTTGCCGATCGCATAAACAATATGCTTGAATGGTTTAAACACGAAGGTCTTTTGCCGGAGGTGGTTACAACGACCTCGCCGTTTGCCGCTCATATCATAAAAAACCGTTACCGTGAAATTGAAATCCGTGCCTCGGTAAATATGCGGATAGATTCGCTGACCGCACTGGAATACCTTGCTGATAAGTTCGACAGTTTCTATCTGCGGCGTGATCTTCAGCGTGATCTGGAAACAGTAAAACTTTTTTCGGAGTGGAGTAAAACTCATGGCAAAAAACTCTGTCTGCTTGCCAACAGCGGTTGTTTACGCAACTGCCCCTACCAGACATTCCACGACAATCTTGTGGCACATGACTCGCAACTCCGCAAACAGAAAAATGTAAAAGAGTTCATGCCGCACCTCTGCTGGGAGCGTTATAATCACTGCGGTAATATTACCGATTTCATCCGCTCAAGCTGGCTGCGGCCGGAAGATGTAAAACGCTACGAGCCTTATTGCTCACTGATGAAACTTGCCACCCGCCAGCACAGCAATCCGCGTATGGTAATGGCGGCATATTGCAGTGGAAATTTTTCCGGCAATGTTCTTGACCTTACCGAACCGTGCTTTGCCGGAGCCTTTGCTCCGCAGATATTGGACAATAAATTACTTGACAATGTGGAACTGCCCGGCAAATGCGGCAGTTTCTGCACTGAATGCGGCAAATGCGACAAGATTGCCGCAAAAGCACTCCGTTCACTTTTTTGAACGCTTGGAAGATGTGTTTTTTTTCTTGCTTTTCTTCGGCAACAGCCGTTCCCACGCTGAATAATCACAGGAGCTTTCAATTTTCATTTCGTCAGCTTTGTTCAAAGCCGGAAAAAAATCCAGTCCGGAGGCTTCTTCGACTGCATCAACACTAACGGCAAAATTTGCCAGGTCTTCTTTTACATTGCTATTGGGAATAATAAAACCGATGGCTTTGGGATTTTTGGCATTGGCATCGAATATGATTTTATAGTATTTATCCGGCACTGCCACTTTGTTTCTGCCAATGGTTATACACGGCAGATGCGGTTCAAAAAC
This sequence comes from Lentisphaerota bacterium, assembly GCA_015061885.1. Classification (GTDB taxonomy): domain Bacteria; phylum Verrucomicrobiota; class Lentisphaeria; order Victivallales; family Victivallaceae; genus SIG78. Next base: position 145,423 of record SUVS01000001.1, on the reverse strand, counting down.
CGGCCCGGTAACTACATACACCGAACCGCAGGCAACAGCAATATCGCGGACTTTTTCTTCAAGATCTTTCCAGATACCGCGATTGAATTCCGGCCGCTGCGGGGACATGTTGGACATATAAAAACTCTCGCTCATGGCTTGCAAAGAAAAGCTCATATCCGCCGCCGGTGCCAGATGACCACGGTCAAAATAAGATTTTTTATAATCATCAGGCGTTGCCGATCCGGTCGGGATATATTCATCAATGCGGAAATCTCCGGATCGCTTGGCTTTTTTGCTTTTCACCTCATCGGCGGTAAGTTTATAAGTGACCCACAACGGCTGTTCGTATTTTTCCGAATAGCCCAGAGCGTAGCCCATACGGTCAATGATAACATCGCAGTTATACCCCGGTGCGCCAAGTGCAAGATTATCATACGGAGTTTTTGCCAGATCAGCAGTGTTTTTGATGGTGATCGTCGGGTTGGGAGCAAGCGATTCACTGACCGTGACTTTGCCCTGCTGTATATTTTTATATTGCTTTTGAGTAAAACTCCGGTAACTTTGCACATTATCACGCAGAATACAGTGCAAACCGTAAAAAGCCAACAGATAAACTAACGATATGCGGAAAAAATTGAATAACCCCGCACTTTTTTTGCCCGCCTTGCCGCCGGATGACGGCGATGCGTTTTTCTTTTTTGCTTTTACTGTCATAAACAGCTCACCTTATTTTCGTACCTTTTTGCGAACCACCGGAGATTTCCGCCGCTTTTTTCTGCGATGATAACAATTATTTATAATGCAGGGAGCATCCACTTCCGGAGCAGTTTCAGATTCCGTTTCGCAATCGCTCTCATTTTCCACATTTTCATCATTATTGATAACATCATTTTTTTTCGGCAGAGTCAAAAATCTGCCGAAAATAAGAGTAGCTTCAAACAATAAATAGGTCGGAATCCCCAACATCAGCTGGCTTATTACATCCGGCGGAGTCAGAACTGCCGCCAGTATCAAGATTATAACCAACACCAGCGGACGCTGTTTTTTCAATGTATCAAGCTCAATTATACCGGCTTTGAGCAACGCCAGCAATACTATCGGCAACTCAAACATGGCTCCGAACGCCAGCACCACAGTCATCAGCAAGCCGACAAAGTTGTTCAAACCGATCAGCGGAGTCAAGCCTTCTCTGGCAAAAGAGATCGAAAACTTCACCAGCAGCGGCATAACGCCGAAAAGCCCCAACGCCGCTCCCGCAATAAAAAGCCCCCACGCGGCAATCGCACCGGCAAGCAGAAACCGTCTTTCATGGCAGTAAAGAGCCGGAGCAATAAAATGCCAGAACCGCCAGAAATAGATCGGCAGACCGGCGGCAAAAGCCAGCAGCATACCGCTTTTCAGCTCAACAATAAACGGTTCCATCAAGGTAAAATAGCGTAATTCAAAATTTTCTCCATTTGATTTTGCCGCCTCGCCGGCAATATTTTGCAGAAAATGCAGAAAATCGGGTGCAAAATACCACGCCGGAATCAGCAGTATAGTAAATACAGCCAATATTTCCAGCACCGCCTTGCGTAAGGCTTCAAGATGCGAGAGAAATCCTTCAGCAGTCATAAAAGACAAACACCCGGTAAAAAATCAAAGCAAAAACTTTATTCAGGCAGACTTATCGCTTTTTTCCGCCTTATCTTCCGCTTCAGCTTTTTTTTCGGCGGCCTTCATAAGCTCTTCCGATTCGCGCGAGAGGTCTTCTTTGGCTTTTTTAAATTCATGACTGGCTTTGCCCAGCGAACGGGCAAGTTCCGGAATACGCTTGGCACCGAAAAGTAAAACCACCACTACGATGATAAGCAGCCATTCTGTTGCTCCAATACCCATAAAAAATCTCCTTTTTTTTAAAAAAACAGTCTAATAAATTTGAAAAAAACAACTTTTAATATTAACTTTATCACAAACTTGCAATATTGCAAATTTAAGCATGGAGTTTTTAACGATGAACAGACGCGATTTTTTGAAAACCGGATTTCTTTCCGCACTTGCAGTTTCCGCAATCGGCAAAACCGTCAATGCCGCAGAAAAAAACGAATCCGCTCCCGATCTGGTCGCCATTCACGGCGGAACGCCTGAAATCATGTGGCAGGAAGGCATCAAAGCAATGGGCGGCATAGAAAAATTTGTCAAAAAAGGCTCCAAAGTCGTTGTCAAACCCAATATAGCCTGGACTCAGCCGCCGGAATATGCCGCCAACACCAATCCAGAACTGGTTGCCGCCATCGTGCGGGATGTACTCAAAGCCGGGGCTTCTGAAGTGATCGTATTTGATCACAGCTGCGATAACGGCCCTGATTGCTACCGTGTAAGCGGTGTAGCAGATGCCGCCACCGGTGCGGGAGCAAAAGTATTGCACGCTACTGACCGCAAAACATACCGGAAAGTGGAAAAAACGCAGGCGAAGGCATTGACTTCGGCTGAAGTCTTTTCGGCAGTGCTGGATTGCGATACTTTTATAAATGTACCGATCCTGAAACACCACGGCGGAGCCCAAATGACCGGAGCAATGAAAAACCTGATGGGCATGGTTTGGGATCGCCGCATCATGCACAAAAAGAATCTGCGTAACACCATACCCGATCTGCTCTATTACCGCAAACCGGATCTGAATGTGGTCGATGCTTACCGCATGATGATGGCACACGGGCCGCGCGGTGGTAACTTGCGGGATGTGGCATTGGGTAAATTCATGCTTATCTCCGCCGATCCGGTAGCCGCCGATGCCGCCGCAGTCAAACTTTTGCAGTTCAACGAAAACGATGTGCTGTATTTACAGGAAGCCGCCGACAGAAAGTTGGGCTGTAAAGATTTGACTAAACTCAATATCAAACGCATTGAACTCTGAAAAAACTTATATGAAAATATTTTCTCTGAAAAGCCTCCGTATTGTCAGATGGGGCGTCATACTGTTGCTGTTGGCAGGTTTTACCGCGATTTTCAGCGGATTCATAGTCCGCCGCTCACAGTTGTATCAGATGGCGGATTATCAGTTTATGCCGGGTATATTAAGCATGGCGGCTCTGGGGATGGCTGGAGCCTTCGGTTTTATGCTTTTGATCGCGGCAATAACCGCTTTTTGCGGAAGAGTCTATTGTTCGTGGTGCTGTCCGCTGGGTTTATTGCAGGAAGTCATTGAACGGCTTGACCGTAAAATCTTCCCTGGAAAAGTTCGCACTTACCGCAGAGGTCACAATGTTTTCCGGGCGGCTTTTCTGGTACTGTTGCTTGCATTGCTGTTTGGCGGCATCGCCCTGCCGTTGGGGTATGTTGAACCATATTCACTTTTCGGGAAAATCACATCCAACACAGTCCGTCAGTTTCTGGTCTGGCTGAACGGCTCAACAACCAAACTGCCCCATTCGGCGATCGAAGCCACCGAAGCATGGAGTACAGCGCTGGCGGTTTCCGGCGGAGCATTGCTGACTCTGATTATCCTGACCATCTGGAAAGGACGGCTTTTCTGCAATACGGTCTGTCCGGCAGGCAGTATATTAGCCGCCCTCGCCGCCCGGAGCGGAAAACGCCTTGCCATAGATGTGGATAAATGCGTAAAATGCCGCAAGTGCGAAAAAGCGTGCAATGCCAACTGTATAAATATTGCCGATGGTCAAAATATTGATTTTACGCGTTGCTTTATGTGTATGGAGTGTGCAACGGTATGCCCGGTTGATGCTATAAAACTTGTCCGCCGCCGGAAAAATGATTTGCTCCATGCCGATTTACCGAGCGAACCGGAACGGCGTAAAATGCTTATAGCCGCCGGTGTTGCCGGAATCGCCGGTTTTGCCGCCAGTAAGATATTGCAGAAAAAATCACCTTGCCCAAAAACAGCAATACTGCCGCCGGGAGCCGGGAGTGAAGAAGAATTTCTTGCCCGCTGTACGGGATGCGGTCTTTGTATAGCCAACTGCCGCGGCAACTGTTTACAGCCGGCAGGCAATGAATACGGCTGGCGGGGATTCTTACTGCCGGTAATGAAGTTTTCCGGCACACATCCGGGCAAATGCGAATACGAATGTCGTAAATGTATAGCCAACTGCCCCACCGGAGCTTTGAAAAAAATGAGCTTGAAAGAGAAAAAGCTCTGCCGCATAGGCATGGCAGAATTTTTCCCGAAAAGATGTCTTGCATACATGGATGGCGAACCCTGCGGGGCTTGTGCCGAACACTGCCCCACCGGAGCATTGAAAATGGTGCCGGGGCCGCATAAAAGTGCCACAGTTCCCCGGATAACCGCCGAACTGTGTATCGGATGCGGCAACTGCCAGTACGCCTGCCCGGTCACGCCGCAGGCAATTATTATTAAAGCAGTAAACAAACAGGAAAAAGCAGTTTCTCCTGAAGTTTATTATAAAAAAGAAACCATAAAAAAAGCACCGTCAAGCATACCGTTTTGACGCAGAAAAGAGTTGAACAAAAATGGATAAGCGATTGATTGAATACGCCGAACTGATCGTAAAAATGGGCATCCGTCCGGCAAAGGGTCAGGAAGTAATCATTATGGCAGGCTTGGATCAGCCGGAATTTGTACGGCTGGTAGTCGAACTTTGTTACAAAGAAGGTGCAAGTAAAGTTCAGGTCGATTGGCAGGATATGCCCACAGCCAAACTTGCACAGCTTTATCAGAGCGAAGAAAAACTTTCAACTATCGAAGACTGGGAACTTGCCAAGCTGAAGTGGCGCAGCGAAACGCTCCCGGCATTTCTCTGGCTGGATTCCGATGATCCCGACGGCATGGACGGTATAGATCAGGGCAAACGGGCAAGAGCCCAAATGGCACGGTTCCCCAAGATCAAACCATTCCGCGATGCTATGGAAAACAAATATCAGTGGTGCATTGCCGGTGTACCCGGAGTAAAATGGGCAAACAAAGTTTTCCCCGGTGTAAGCGATGACGAAGCAGTGGAAAAACTCTGGGACGCCATCCTTACTGCTGCAAGAGCCAAAGACGGAGCCATTGAAAATTGGCAGAAACACAATCGGCGTATCCATGAGTTGACCGACAAACTTAATAAATACAACTTCAAGAGTTTGGAATATAAATCTTCCAACGGTACCGACTTCCGGGTCGGCCTGATGAAAGAAGGCATATTTGCCGGTGCGGAAGAAACTGATCTTTCCGGTCGGGCATTCAACCCCAATATCCCGTCGGAAGAAATCTTTACCACTCCGGAAAAAGGCAAAGCTGAAGGCTTGCTGGTAGCAACCAAGCCGCTTTCGTGGCAGGGCAGTCTGATCGAAGATTTTTCCATCCGCTTTGAAGATGGCAAAGCCGTGGAAGTAAAAGCCGCCAAAGGTCAGGACGCATTGGAGCGTATGATCGCCATGGATGAAAACGCTCCCTATCTCGGCGAATGTGCTCTGATCGACTGCAATTCGCCGATCAACAATATGAATATACTCTTTTACAGTACGTTGTACGACGAAAACGCCAGCTGCCACATGGCTCTGGGCAGAGGCTTTGATGTCTGCGTAAAAGATTACGAAAAATACACCCACGATGAATTGAAAGCCAAAGGTGTGAACGACAGTATGATCCATGTGGATTTCATGATCGGCAGCCGCGATCTGGAAATCACCGGCATCACACAGGATGACGAAAGAATCGCAGTTTTCCGCAACGGCTCCTGGGCGATATAAGATAATGTGTAATTGAAATCAATTTATAAAAAAAATGGTGTTCAGGAGTTTGCTACTGAACACCATTTTTTTTGTGCAGTAAAGTTTACTTTACAGTCCGCAGTTCCGGATTGCGGATATTGCAATCGGCAAGTTTGGCGATGAAATCAAGATTCAATGCCGCACAATTTTCCGGTATTGAAAACATTGCTTCATACTTTTGCCATTCGTTTGAGTCTTTCAACTCTATCAATGCTTTTCCGCAATTATTTTTCAGTGAATCAAGCAAGTTTATTGCAATAGAACCATTGACTTTGCCCTTGACTTCCACGGTAAATCTGACTTTGCCGCGGGGCAAACCGCACAGCTCTTTGACTGAAAGCAGTAAGCCTTTGCCTTTAAGCAATAAAGACTGCTCTGCTTTGTTCCACTTGCAGGATTTTTTTATCAGATAACCGTCAGGAATATTATTTTCGTCAATATCTTTATTCATGGCGGGCATAATATTTTCATCCGGATCGACTTGGGCTGTCATCAGATATTCAGCAAGTTCGCCCTGGGTCATGACCTTGATATTGTTTTCTTTAAGCCACGGCAGAATCTGCTCATACATTGCAGCGTACTCTTTGAGCTTGCCGTATTTCCGTTCCGGTGCTACATGACTGGAACAGATCGCAACCCGGCGGCAGGCTATCGTATTGGCGATTCTGGTTTTGGCTGGCTGCAAGTTCAATTTTTCCAGATTGAAGTCGCCCCAACGCATAGAAAATCTGCTCTGTTCGATCCCCGGATCAGCAAAACCCTTCATCGAAGCATTTTCCGCACAGGAAGCAGAGATATAGTTATGCCGACGCAACGCCGCCATAAGTTTATCAATGCTCAAATGCGGATAAAATCCGCCGGGCTGGATCCACACCCGCGGCATTTTCTTCAAACCGATCTTGCGGAAACCGTCCTGCGAACACTGGATCATAAAATCATATCCGCCGTCAGCAAGCAGAAAACGCTCTTTCAAACAACGCCGGACAGTTTTTTCGCCGTCAGGCAGATTCACATTGCCTTCGTTCCATATAGTAACCAGCTTAAAGACATTTTTATCTTTGGTGGGGTCAAGATAATAGTGTTTGCCGTCAATTTCAAGATTCATGCGGCGGGCGAGTTTACTTGAGCTGGTAACTTTATTTTTATCAAATATTTTGATTGTAAAAGGCTTGCTGAAAGTGCTGTTACCGACAGAATACTTCAAACAGACTTTCCGCCCGTTAATATGGTCAACAAACGGTGCATCTTTCAGCGTACCCCAACGCGGATCGTCCTCCGGCAGCGTTATTGCTGACGTGTTGTGATTCGGAGTGTGATCCATTATCTCAAAGCCTTCGCTTTCCAGCTGGCAAATCTTTTTGCACCAATCGGCTTTATTCAAATCGTTGCTCCAATAAGGAATTATCGAACAACTGAAACGCACATTGTTCCTGCGGAAAACATCCGACAAAGTATCCCAGATACGGATATTGTGATTATCGTCAAACCGGAACGCCACTGCCGGCTGGATCGCCGCACTGCAACAGACTGCCCCTGAACATAAAAGTAATGCAATAGATTTTTTCATAAAAACACCACTTAATCCACTTCAGCTCCGCCGAACCAGCGGGGACTCAACTTGCCGCCGGACTGCGGATACATGGGGTTGCCGTACCAGAGCAGTTCCCAGGTGATGAATTTGCTGACATACGGTGCGGCGTTATTGATCTGTGCCACCACGCGGTCATGCGGAGCGATCCGGCGGGAAGTTTCGTCGATGTACGGGGCACAACACTCAAAGACTTCCACATTGCTCCAGAATTCGATATTCGCTTCGTCGCAGATGCTCCGCCAGATCTTCAATGCCTCGATTTGTTTATCCAGCGTGATACAGCCGCAGCCGATGGAGTCCTGCGGAGCAAGAATATCGGGGTGTGCTTTGCTGAACATGCCCAGCCACGCACCTTTCATATCATCCATTTTACCGGCGTGATAGAATGTTGCCGGCGACATCATGATCTTGAGTTTATCGTTCCGCGAACGGATCTCGTTGAAAAATCTGCCGTAAAGGTCGCCGAGGAAATTTTCCAGATCAGCATCGCGGAACCCTGGATATGTCGATTCCGGCGAAAAGTAAATACCGTTGAACATTCCCGAAAAACTCTTGCACAATTCGTCAAAACAGCCGATCTGTTTGGCAACTTCGCCGTCAATGATCTGATTGTTGAGCTTTTCGTGCCAGCAGGTAACTGAACCGACTGCACCCAGAAAAACGGTCAATCCCAGTTCGTTGGCGGCGGCAAGCATCGGCTCAACGACATTGAAATATTTGTAATCCTTGAAAAGTTCGCTCTTATAGTAACACTCATGCAATTCATCCCAGACCGAAGCCTGAAAGATAACTGTATCAATGCCGAACCCTTTTAAACGCGAAAGTTCACGCTTCCAATCGCTTTGCGAATAAGTTACCGCTTCGGCCCCGCGATAGTTCGGCGGATGGGCGTAGATAAAACTCCCGGTGATCTGACCTTGAGCTTTTTCGGTTGCGTGTTCTTCGGTATAGATGCGGTTGGCTTCGGCTCTGGCGGCACGCCGTGCCAAAGATTCGGGCGTATCACAATAGCCGACCGGCGGCAGAAATACGCTGTAAGAATCAAGTTGTTTGATCTGATATTGATCGTTTGCCATTTTTATATACTTCCTTTATTTATTTTCCGGTATTACCGGTTTGGTTACTTGAACAAATTTTATTTTTTCGGCAGCAAGAGCCTCTTTTTTGACCGCTTCGGGGATCGCTTCAAGAGTTTCGGCGGCAAATCCCCGCAATATCACCGTATAAACCGGTGACTCCCAGTTGGCGGCGATTTTCTTCGGCAGAGCAGTCATCATGTAAAACTTCATGTACGCCCACGGACACTCCCAGATAGCGGCTTTGTGGGTAATACCTTTGATAACTTCCGGATACCAGAGTACCACACCGATCTTCTTTGCCGCATCATATTCGGCAATGTACTTTACATTTTTCCGGACTTTCCAGGAAGTCTTACGGGCTTTGGGGTTATCGCGGGGCAGCTCAAATTTGCCGCTGACGACTTTGTTATCTTCGGTCAAGGCATAATAATCAGTAAACCCTTTGCCGAAGCAGTAAATATGTGCATAAAAGAGATGCACATTCTGTTCGGCAGTCGCTACAAAACGCTTGGTTTCCACCAGGCCTTCCGGCGTAAGCTCCAGAACTATGCGAAACAGGAGTTTGTCAAACATGGAAAGTTTTTCCACTGTAACTCTGCTGCCTTTAAACACAGCTTTAGCCGCCGGGGTAACTTCTTTGCCGTCGCAGGTAACTTTGACACTCAAAACCTTTTCCGCCCCGCCTTCGGTATGCCCTGCCCCGATATATTTGCCGGAAGCCGGACAGAGGATCGCTCCGTAATAACCGGACTGTGTGGCAAGTACATTGCCTTTCCAGACAACTTCGCGGATGGTGTGTTTATATTTTTCATTGATCCGGATGCGGTAATCACCGCTTTCCATAAAATACTCGTATGCTCCGGCATATACACCGATAGCGGCCAAAAGCACGGTTAAAAGATATTTTTTCATAATTCTTATTTTTCGATCATGTAGAGTTTATAGTTTCTGCGGGTGATTTTTTCAGCAAAGCTGTTGCTGTTGAGCTTGACCGGAGTTTGCGTTTCAGCGTCGATCACTTTATATGCCCCATTAAAGAATTTGCGATCGAGAGTAATGTTCAAAGTCTGATCCTGCAAGGACAAATTGGTAACGGCCAGCAGATATTTGCCTTTATTTTCCCAGGTTACAGCATAGACTTCTTTGCCGTTGACCGTTACGGGGTGTTCTTTTCCCCAGTAGGCATAGAACTTGACTTCCGGATCGCCGATCTTGAAATCCTGCTTGATCTTCATAAGTTTATATGCTTCATCCGGCTTGCAGAACACCGGCCACAGCGTATTGTCATGGGCAATGCACATGGCAAGGTAATCGCGGGTGGCTTCATCGCTGGAAGCATATTTTTTATCGAATTTCGGACTCTTGGTGGCGTTGCTCATTACACAGACATTCCAGCCGAACGCCTGCCCGCCATACTCGATCGCCCAGCGGTCGGGGGTGGAAGCGTAATAGAGGAAATCTCTGCCGCCTTCCTGCAAGCTCCGGGTGATTTCTTTGCGGTTGACCGTGTATTTATCCAGCAGACTCACTCCATTGAAATATGCAGAGTTGATATTTTCGCCGGTAACCACGCTGTCGCAGAAACTGGCGATCGGCACCACCAGCGTTGCCGCCAGATGCACCCGCATAATGGGCAGTCTGCCATGCTTTTTGTAAAATACAGCACACATGCGTTTGATAAAATCGCGTCTGCCGAACCAGTCATATTCAGGATAACGCTTGCCGTCGCGGTCATAATAACCCATATCATGACGCGGGTTCTGATCCGGCACGGGGCCCCATTCGTCGAGATTGGCAATACCATCGCAGCCGAGTTCGGCATGTTTTTCCATCAAGTAGCAGAAGAAATCCTGATAACGGCTCCCCAGGCCGACCTGGAACTGCCGTTCACCTTTGCTTTTGCTGTAAGGAGCTGTGGCAAGCGGTTCTTTACGCCATTCAGCAAAAAAGCGTTTCTTTTCGGGGCTTTCCCACTGGAACGGAGCATCGACTTTCACGTCGCCGCCGTCGGCGTTGTCGGTGGTGGGGTCCCAGCCTTTGTTGTTGTAGCTTGCCATATCTTTGTAGATACCCAGATTGAAAAGGATCGGGTCAATATACAATGCAAAGACCGCCCCGTTTTTATGAGCATTTTCAACACGTTTTTTATAAGCCTCCTGATTATAAATACGCGGATAGAACGATGCCGCCGCCGGGTTGGTGAGCTGCGGAGGAACATAATCGTAGCTGCCGGAGCTGTAAATCACCGGAGTCTCTGCCCCATACTTGCGTTTGGCTGTTTTGGCAAAATACTCGTAATTCATATCCGTAACCCGCCATCCCGGTGTACGCGGACGCACCGGAGTCGCCATCAAACCGAAAGTGTAAGTAGTGCGTTTACTGAACAGACGCGGTTCGGAAACCGGCGTAACCACCAGTTTGACCATGCCGTTGTCGCGTATAACTTTAAGACCGCCTTTGCGGGCTTCACGCTTGTGGGGGCTCCAATATTGTTCTGATTCGCAGAACCAGAGCAAGCCGCGGTCGTAACTGCCCAGCCAGACGAGAATTTTAAAAGGTGCTTCCCAGATCACCCCGTCGCCTTCGGGCAGACGGCGGGTATTGCTTATACGCGGTACATTCAGCGACAATCCGCCTTCGCGGGCTCCGGTGTAATGGATGAATTGAGCATATTTTTCGGGATAAGGTATCGAATAATTGAAGTTTTCGATTTCCACCGTACCGCGCGGGGCAAAGGTGAAATCAACTTTTATCATACCATCGTATTCCACGGTGGTTCTTACTTCTATATCCACATCCGGCGAAGTTGCACGGCTGAAAAGCTCAACTACGCCTTTTTTCTGCCGTAAAACCACCTGATTATCGGGCTTGAATTTTACTTGTTTGCCGTTTACTCTGGCTGAAAACTCCATAGCTCCGGCAAGGAAATTGCTTTGCAGAATACTTACTTTATCCAGCAAACCGAATTTATTGAAAGTGTAATTCCGTCCCCATACTCCGGCTGTTTTACCGTTCCATTCAATCGGCGAAAATGGCGGCAGAATAAAATCATCATCCAAAGCCTCAATACCGCGGCGGTTGGTCAGCCAATCTTCGGCGGCGGCTTCTTCATCAGTTATCGGCGGCAGCGGACGCACCACTTTTTTACTGCCGGAGGCTTCGGCTTTAGCGTTGACCGCGGCAACTTTGGCGGCTTGGGCATCCAGAGCAACAAGTTTTACACTGTCAACATAAAAATCTTTATCGGTACGGTTATAGAGCATCAGCGAACATTTGCCGCCGCTGGCAGGAACTTTGAATGTCCGCGTTACGGTGTTCCACTTATCTTCGCCCAGTACGGTCGAACCGCCGGCAGTGTAAACCGAAAATTTCTTACTGCCGTTGATGTATGCACCGACAACAAAGTCCATTTTTTTTGCCACATCCGGCGTACAAATATCTTTGCGGATATTTACTGTCAGCTTATAAGTTATTCCGTCCTGTAAAACAAGCGGCAGTTTGCGGATGGTGTATTTTCCAACTCCGGCAAACTTGTAACATTTACTTCCTTCATAAGGATTATCGGCAACATGTTCGGGTTTATCGTTTTCAAAATCCATAAATACCGCCGGCTTTACTGCATCAGCGGCACTTACGCTGACTGCGGCGGCCAATAAAGCCGCAGGCAAAAGATGTTTGAGCATCATATATTATTTACCTTTCGCTTTAATAAACTCGTCAACATTTTTCTGCCAGTCGGCGGCATCGGTATTGATTGCGGCAAACTGCATGGTGTATTCCGGCGACTCATAACCGGCTTTCCATGCGGGGCGTTTGTGCATCATAAAATATTTGTGATAGCTCTTATGATCCCAGATGGCGTTTTTACGCATTTCGCCGGGGACGGCACTTTTCATGATCGAAATTGCCGCAACTTTGCGTTCCGGGTCAAAAACGCCCATATAATCAAAATCATCATTGATTACCCACGCTCCGGAGCTGGTCAGTTTGCCGGACTTGTTCACGCCTTTTTTGCTGTAAACAAATTCTTTGAACTTGGGACTCCACGCCATGGTATATAAGTAAAAGTAAGAGGGCTTTTTAGCGGCACTTTCCAATTTGTATTTGATGCTCCAACTCAAACCTTCGGCTGTTACAGTGTATTTGGAAGTGATTTTTACATCGCCGTAAAGAGCTTCCCGCTCCAGTTCCACTTTATTACCCTTGACCGGGGCGGCAGTTACTTTAGCGGGCACTGTACCGTCAACAGTTATTTTTGCCGAAAGCAGTTTTTCGGCAACTGCCGGAGCAATATTGGTGCCGGAAGCGGCTCCACGGGAGAGAAAAAGTTCTTTGTTCTGATAAGCAAATCCGCTGATACGGTAATTGCTTGTGGGCATAACAGTAACTGTGTAGTCACCGCTGTTCAATGTTACATAGCCAACTTTGGGCAGAGTTTGCACCGCCGGAGCGGCTTCATTTGCCATACACATACCACAGGCAGCAATGGCAGCAAAGATTGAAAGTTTTTTCAACATCTTTTTTTCCTTTACTTTAATATATTTGATTTTTGAATGTAATTATTTTCATTGGCGGCAAAAGCCCGGATTTTCAATGTATATGTCGGCGACTCACAGCCTACTTTCCACTCCGGAAGGGCGTGGAAAAGAAAATATTTATGGAAATTCGGCAGATCCCACAAGGTGTGTTTTCTGCTCTCCACTGGTATATTGCCGACCACTTCTGTAACCGCTGCAACTTTCAATTCAGGCGAATACAAGAGCAAGGCATCCATATTATCACAGACAAGCCATTTTTTTGAATTGCTGAATTTGCCGGATTTCTGCACATCTTTGTTCCAATAAACAAATTCACTGAATTTACTGCTCCACGGCAGAGTGAACAAATAAAAATACTTTGCCTTGTGTTTTTCGGAAACGATTTTGTAACGGACTCTCCAAGTCAAACCTTCATTGGTTAATGTGTAATTGGCAAATATTTTCAAATCGCCGTAATCCGACCAGCGGTAGATTTCGATTTCCCTGCCGGCAAGTCTGTCGCCAACAACTTCCGGTATCTTACCATCGACCACCACAATATACTGTGCATTTTTATCTTTGGGGAACGGTGCTTCATAAAGCGTTCCGAGCTGGGTAGTTCCGGCTTTGGTAAAAAGCTCTTTACCCTGAAACGCCAACCCGGCAATCTTCCCATTAAAGCGTTTACCGGTGGTAACGGTATAATCGCCGCTGGTAAGTTTGAGCGTTTTATCCTTTGGCCATTCTTGCTTGAATGGTTCCGGAGTCGTCGTACTGCATCCGGAACCGATCAAACCACTTAAAACCGCACAGAACAAAGTTATAAAACAACTTTTCAACATACCCTGCCTTTTATCAATAAGATCCTTGACGGGATGTACCTTTCCCAGCAAAATAACTTGTTCCGGAAACTCCAGCTTCATTCCCAAACTTGCCAGTATATTTGTAACACCAGGGATAAAAGTAGGTTTGCTTTGCTGAACTTTGGAAAGACTCAACATGTCCGTCAGCCATTACCACCTGTCCCACTCCATTATGAATCCCCATTAACTGCCCGCCACCGGTCGTTTCATAAGTCGCCAGCTGGTAGTATCCCATATCTTTTCTAGTTGAATCGGCAGGTAACTGCGAATCTCCGCAAAAAATTACAGCATCCGGTAAATTTACTTCGCTTTCATTAAGCGACTTCAAATAATCCGGATTAGCATTGGACTTTGATACACTTTTATCTTTTACAAAAACAGCACATAATCCGCCATAATTCATTCCATACGAATATCCGGAGCGTTCCCCGATAACATAAGTATCGGTAGTCTTTTTTCCTGCATAACTATTAGGACAATTAAGAGAATTGACAGTTTGTCTGTCTCCCGGCATGTAGCTTTGCATAAAATACCACGGCCAATAACAGGTATTATAGGAAACCTTTTTTGGGTTGGATAAATCCCTTACCAAATTAAAAAAACCTCCATTTTCTCCACGGTACATCGCCCCTGATACTCCAATCTGCTTCAGATTGGCGGCACATGTTGAACTTTTTGCCCGCTCCCGTGCCGCCGAAAGTGCGGGGAGCAACATCGCTGCCAGAATTGCGATGATGGCGATAACCACAAGAAGTTCTATAAGGGTAAAGCACAGGTGCTTTACCCGCCCATGGGCGGCGTGTACAGTTTCTGACTTCATAACAAATACCCCTTTCCTTATATGTTAAAATTCAGAGTGTTACAATTATAAATTTACCGGCATATTCACCCAGCCCCACACTGCCGTCTTTCGGCAGATCGACTTCGCTGTTGTCGATGGGATCATAGACTTTGGCAGAAGTGTATTTTGCCGGGATATTCACTTTGGTATTCTGCTTGCTCTTTACGCTGTTGAGCAGTACAATAAAGAAACCTTTATTATTTTTGTAGTAACTGGCTTTGACCTTATCGTTACTGCTGGTGATGTTATCAGGATTTTTCTTTTCCCAATAGCCGTGGAAAGTGGCATTTTCCAGATTGAAGTCATTGATTTTGTTCATACATGCCATCTTGACTTTTTCGTTGATAAAGCTCGGATAAAGCATGTTTTTGTGAGCAAAAGCCAACGCAATGTTATGCGATGCCAACACCGGACTGTTGATCTTGTCGATCTGGCGGTACTGCGGCAGGAACATGCGATCGGGCCCCATATTTACTGCGTTTTCGTACCGGAACTCGTTCAGAGTCAGGAAGTCCAGCACATAGTCATTTTGCATGCACTGTGCCCGGTACTGTTCACCCATCAGAGCCACATCGGTAAAGGGCATGGATGTACACCCCTGCTGGGCTCCCATGTGAGTGATGGTAAAGAAATCCTTATCAGCGGCTTTGCCGGTCAGATAAACGCGTTCATGGAAGGTGCGTACTTCAAAAGTCGGGTGCATACTCACGCCGTTTTTGCTGTAAAGATCCGAGCCGTAGCAGTCGTAATAGAAACCGCCCCACTTGAATTTTTTGAGATATTCCTGCATCATGTAGCAGTAGAGGTCGTGCCAGAGCATTTCACGCGGATCGCATTTACGCATCTTGGCATTGGGCTCATCTTTCCATGAGCGGATGTTATAATAACGGGCAGGATAACCGGTCCACGCTTTTTCAAAGTAGCGGAATTCCGGCATAAAGTCCGTGATATAGAACGGGATCTGATAAAGCGTCATCATCCCGCCTTCAGGAAGACTGGAAAGCTGTTTTTGAGTAAGCTCATCGTTTCTGCTGGCAGGCAAGCCGCAGTATCCCATGGCTTTCATGCTGCTCATCATATCGAAGTTGCGGTATTTTTTTCCGGCTCGGAATCGCAGTTTTTTCCAATTATCGCCCGCCGGACGGGTCGGATATGCACAGATGGCAAATTCCATCTTGTAACTTTTGCCGTCGAGCTTGAGCGGAGCATTGACTATATTCATGGTAAAGTTGCCGTCAATATCCGCAGCGGTAACCACATTATCAAAATTATCGCCCGCCGGATAAAGCCGCGGAGCATACCAGAGCAGACCGCGGTCGATCGAACCGAAAATCACTTCGTGATAGCGGTGTTTGGTCTTGTAAGATTTTTTGGCAGTCAAATCCACCGCTCCGACATTTGACCAGCTGGCATCGGCACGGTGAATAAATTCAGCCTCGTTGAGAGTATAATTGACACTGCAGCTGTTGATCTCACCTGATTTGCCGTCAAACTCAAGACCATAGCGGATAAAGCCGATGTAATCGACCAATACCGTAAGTTTGCCGCTCCAGTTGTTGCCCTTGACCGGCACGGTTGCGGATGTACGGGCTTTGCCGAAAGTCCATTTGATTTTTCCGGCAGGAGTAACTGTTTTGCCATTGACGGTGATATTCAGCGGTTGCTTCAAAAGTTTGTTGCCGTCTTTATCGGTAACTTGAGCAATACCCAATGCAGGGGTAAAATCATACTTGACATTCCAGGTCTGCACGCAGTTGCCGGTCAAAACCAAATCTTTCCACGGTGCAGGAGCAGGAGCGGTATTTTCAAGCACCCCGATCTTATTGTTTGCCCAATAGGGATTTTTGTATATGCCGTATTTACGCGGTGTGGTACTCATGATTTTACCGGACTTGAGATGCACATCGGCTTTGATACGATACTCGCCGTCGGCAAACTCATTGACACTCAAGGTCAACGGTTTATAGGTTTTATCTTCAATAACTTTAACCTGTTTACCGGCTTTATCGGTAATAGTGAAAACAGTTTTTTCTACGCTGTCCTGACCGAGATCACCCAATACTGGGCAGGCAATGGTCATGGTCTTTTTGACAGTATTGAATTCCTGCCGCATTTCGGGGCCGACGGAGCCTTCTTCAAACTTCAACTGGTCAATGCAGATTTCCGCTTCTTTGGGATGCAGCCGCATATTGAACCAGATATCCATTTTTTCCGCACCGGCGGGAGTCGTGAAATCAAAAACCAGTTCCTGCCATTCGCCATTGGTGAACCAGACCGATTTACGGGGCTGACCAATTACTTTACCTTTTTTATCATAGCAGGTAAACATAAACATCTTGATGCCGCTTTTGAAGTGTTTGGTCGTCTTGATCCAGCAACTGAAACGGTAGTTGCGATCGCCGGTAACAGTAAGATTTTCGATCTTGAATGGATACTGCATCTTGCCGCCGTCGCCATTGATCTGCAAAAATGATTCACCGGCTTTGGCCTTTTTCCACTCCATGACAACTTTGGCACTTTTTCCGAGAATATAGTGTTCAAAGTGCTGTTGACCGAGGAATCGCCAATCGTCAAAAATGGTATCCAGCTTGCGGGCATTGAAAAAGTTTCTGTCGCCGGCAAGCGGAGCCCAGCGAAAGTTATCAACCACAATATTTTCGGTTGCCGGGACTTTGATCAGCCGGATCACCATTTCGCCCCAAACCGCACCTTCGGGAGCGGTAACTTGTATCTGCCGGTGTTTCCACTCGCCTTTAGTCGGAATAAGACTGAAGCTCTTGGTCAACTTTGGATCAACTGCCTTTTTAGCATTGGCAAAGTTGACCATTACCACCGCTGAACCATTATTTTTCAAACCAATTTTACTGCTGGTGGAATAGGCAAAACTCATGCCATACTCTTTGCCGGGGGTAACTTTGAACCAATAACTGTAACCATATTGGGCAATTTTGCCGTTACCGGTGATTTGTAATGCCCCGATTCCATCCTGCCCGCCGGGTTTGATGAGAGCTGCTCCGGTACGCAGTGTACCGTTGACCGGTACATTGTCAAAAAGTTCAAACATACCGGCAGAAGCTGTTGCCCCTACCCCGGCGGTCAGCATTGCCGCCAGCATTTTTTTGCAAGTTATCATATATCAATCCTCCTTTTTAAGATCATAAAATCGTTTTACATAGTCGATATTGCCTGAGGTGATTTGAGTAAGGGCTTTGCGTACCTGAACCGCACCGTCGGCAGTTACCGCATTACCGTTTTTATTACCGCTGTGAGCATCGTGCATTTCGTTATAACCATCCTTATAATTCCGGTTGCAGGAAGGTTTGATCTTGAAACGGTGTCCGGTAATGTTTTTGGTTTCGGAAAACACTCCGGTATCGGAAGGTTCTTCGATTTCGCCGACAGTATGTCCGACTTCACCGCCATAATTCGGGCCTGGACTGCTCAACATACCGCTGTAACCATAGCTGGAGCCGATAATATCGGTAGCTTTGTTGCTGGCTGTGCCGATTTGCGGAATCCCCGGACAGGTCATAACTTCGTATGCTTCGTTGACATACCATATAAGTTGGGTGTGCCAGAAATAATTTCTCAAGGTAGTTTTGTAGTTATAAAATCCACGGCTCCAATAAGACGGACCTTTGGTATTGCTGTTGCCCTGGGCACTTGAGTTTTTATATCCGGAGCTGTTGGGTACATATTCTTTATTGTCATCAATGTATTGGGTAAAAGCCAATGCAAGCTGCTTAAGATTTCCTGAACAACTGGACATTTTTGCCCGTTCCCGCGCAGCGGACAACGCCGGCAGCAGCATTGCCGCCAGAATTGCGATGATGGCAATTACCACCAAAAGTTCGATCAATGTAAAATTTTTTCCCGTTCTCATCTCGCAAAACTCCTCTTATTTGTTTATAAGTATGTTCCGAATCTTATTGATACATTCATCGCTCAAACCTTCTTCTTTCAGGAACGCCACTGCTTTTTCGGTCAGATTTTTTCCCGGTTTGGCCGCCAGCATATCCAGAAAAGGTTTCATCTCTTTGGTACTGCGGTGGCGGTAGCCGAAAAAGGTGGTGTATTCATAATCCAGCAAAAGGTCATCTTCGCTTACGCCCAGAATGGCTTCAAGGAAAAATATCAATATGCCGGTACGGTCAGCCCCTCCGTCGCAATGAACATATACCGGATAAAACTCCGGATCGGCAAATTTTTCCAGCAGCTTAATGGTCAGCTTGCGAATTTTTTCGTGTTTAAGACCGATCATATACGCCTGATAAGGTTCGGCAATAACATTTACACCATACTTTTTGAGTATAAACGGATTCTTTTTCGATCCGCGTAAATCCAGTTCGGTCTTGATTTTCAAATCTTTAAGCAATATATTCAAGCCTTCTTCAGTTGCCTTCCACGGTTCGCGGTCAATACGGGTACCGCGATAAACCATACCCTGTTTAACTTTTCCGCCGGGTACACTCCAACCGCCCATATCCCGGAAGTTCCCTGCACCGGGAACGCGTATCCAACGCGGCGGAGTATCAGCTGTTTGAAATGTATAAATATCTGAAACCACCTTTTTACCATCAACCACGCCCGACACCCGCCAGTAGTAAGTTGTTGCCAGTAGAAGGTTATCCACCGATACAGTATTTACATTGCTGACGATCTTTCTGGTATCGGCAAAACTCTTATCAGTTGCCAATTCCACAACATATTCGCGGGGGGCTTTGCCGGAGAAATACCATTTCAGCGGAACCGCCATCGGACTGGTCGCCGCTTCCATAAGCTGGCGTTTATACAAAAGCGTGCTCGCTTTATCTTTGCTGACAAAGTTGATATGAAAATTTTTCCGCAATTCGTGTTTGATCCCCGCATTGCCGGATATATCTTCAAACTGCCCCGGACAAGCCCCGCCGGCAATAAACATGCACATTGCAATCAAAAATCTTTTTTTCATATTTTTTACCTTATAATATATTCATCCCCCATATTGCCCGTACTCTGCCGCACGATCAAATGGGGTTTTACAAATTCATTTTGTTCCGTGCCGCCGAAAATCAGGTTTATCAGCTTCTTAACCGCCAATGCACCTTCTTCTTTCATCGGTTGATGCACTGTCGTTAAAGTCGGAACCGAAAAACGGCTCTGCTGTTTATCGTCATTGCCCGCAAGCAAAACTCTTTTGCCGGGAGTTATCCCCAGATGGGCAAGGTGGATAAGTACATTAAGAGCATGAACATCTCTATCGGCATAAATCCCCACTTTTTCATCGCCTGCAACAGCTGCTTTCAATGCCTCGGGTTTATCAAATGAACCGACTTCAATGCCTTTTTCTGCCAGAAACGCCTGAAATCCCTTTAAGCGGTGCATAAAAGGCTGACCGGGCAGATAAGTGAAATAGAACTTTCTGCACCCCTGCTCCCACAAATGTCTGGCGGCTAATTCTCCACCGTAAGCATCATCCATAATAAGCTGGGTTATGGAACTGTATTCTTCTTCAAGCATACCTTTGGAAGCATTAGTGTTGGGGTTGAGCAGTACCAGAGTTTTGCGGCGTTGAGCGTAAATCTTGAGCATATCTTTCAAATCATCAGCCAGAGCCAGCGAAGGAAAAGAGATAACTCCGCTGTGTGAACTGTCATCCAGCTCACTGAAAAAACGGCGGAAATCATCGCTTACATTGCTCTGAAAAAAAGTAACCGGAAAGTTTTCCCGGCGAGCCGCTTCGGATATACCATACATCAGATCCGCCGTCAGACGGTCACTGTTTTGCGGCATGAAGCAGAAAATAGTTGCATTGCCTTTACGCCCCATAAATGACGCCTGACGGTTGGGAATATAATTCATGCGTTCTGCGGTCTGCCGGATACGTTCCCGGGTTTCGGGTTTTACTTTGGCATTCTGCTCCGGATTGGGGCTCAATGCTCTGGAAACCACCGAAATATTCAACTTTACCTCGCGGGCTATATCTGACAAACTTACCATGACATTACTCCGTAAGGTTTTCTCTGATTTTTTCCAGCAGTATATCGCCCACCCCGCATTGACCGAGATAGTTTACAACCTGCTGCTGAATACTTCCGTTCGGGGCAAAACTGTGCAGACGCTCTTCAAACTTTTTCCAGACCGTTGAATAGCGTATCCGCTCGCCGGAAACCGAAAAATTGCTGAACTCATAATCAGTAAGCAGGTTTTCGTAACTCATCCCCAGCATCGCTCCAAGCAGAAAAG
Source organism: Lentisphaerota bacterium (assembly GCA_015061885.1). Classification (GTDB taxonomy): domain Bacteria; phylum Verrucomicrobiota; class Lentisphaeria; order Victivallales; family Victivallaceae; genus SIG78. Next base: position 124,613 of record SUVS01000001.1, on the reverse strand, counting down.
CCAGCGTACCGGTACGGTCACCGCCGCCCTGACAATGAAAATAAAGCGGATAGACAAGTTTATCAGCCAGCAATATAAATATCTTGCGGATCTGCTCCATAGCCTCCGGAGCAAAAATGCCCTGATCCAGCCATGTGGCGTATGCTGTGGAAGGTATCTTGCAATAAAGTACGGTTCCGGCCGAAAAAAAGCATTCGCCGTCTGACCGCAAATCAAGTTCGGTTTTTATTTTCAACTCTTTCAACAGTTTTTCGCCTTCGGCGTTGATACCGCAACCGTGCGGCAGAACCGTCCACGGCTCAAACTGTGCCCCGCGGTAGAGCATATTGAATTTATAGCGTCTGCCGTTGTTGAGCTGCCAGCCGCCGCAATCGCGGACATTGGTCACACAAGGTAGATGAATGACTCTCGGCAGTTCCATAGCGATCGAAAAACCGCGTATATCCGAAACCTGATCGCCGCATTGTACCTGAAAATAATATTTTTTACCCGGCAGAAGATTGTAAACCCGGCAGTCATTTATACTGCAATAAGTTTCTGCATTGCTCAAGTCGGCTTGTTCGCTGATTTTCAGCAACGCCCTGCCCGGAGCTTTCCATTTAAAACGCACCGGCAACGGTGCTGTATTATCGACTTTATTGGGTGTGGGGTCGGCTTCGTGTGGAACAAAACGGCTCCGGTCAGAAAAAAAAGCCTGCTGTTCCGGCGTATGCAACGGAATCACTGCCCCATCTTCCGGAGTGAATATTTCCAAAGTTTTAACATCTTTACTCATAAAACCAGGTATCTTGTAAAAAAACAACCCCTTGTTGTCTTGTTTACAAGATACAATAAAAAAGAGATAATGTCAAGTGCAAAAACGGAAAATCTCTAAAAAACTTTAAACATTTTAAATGAATACAGTCAAAAACTTATTCAAATTGCAATACACCTTCAGCCGAAACAGTGATTTTACGCTCAAAGTCAATCAGAAAATTACTGTTCTGATGACCATACGGAAAATCGTAGAATACCGGACACTTTACCTTATTTGCAAACTCGTGCATGATTTTTTCAATAACTTGTTTTTTACCCTTTATATTACCAAAAACCACCGCTGCACATTTATCAAAACATCCCTTTTTCCGGAGCTGTTCCAACTCATTTGCGGCAAGTTTCTGCGGATTGTTCGGTGTTTCCAGAAAAACGATTTTCCCGTCGCTTGCCGGTACATTGCCATTGCAGTACGCACGCTGATAAAAAGTAAGATGCCCACCTGCCGGATACCCGGAACACGCACCGGGGCGAATAACTTTAAGTTGAATTGCATTGAGTTTGCCCCCGGAAATAGCACTGGCAAACCAATTAATACTCCTTGTATTGCATTTAAGGAGTTGTGTCATAGAAGGACCGGTAAAAACATGTCCCACTTTGTTGTTCAGCATCAAACAGTGCAGTTCAGTAATATTACTGAACCCGATTACAGGAATTTTGCGGCTGCGAAGTTTATTCCAATCCAACAGTTTTGCCATTTCGATTGCACCAATGCCGCCGCGGATACACCAGACAGCGTCAACTTCTTTATCCAGATAAGCCTGCATGAAGTCAGCGGCCCGCAATTCGGCACTTACCAACTTGCCGCTGTTTTCGTTTTTGCGGGCATTAGGCATGACTTTCACATTATATCCGGCATCACGGAGATTTTTCAATGCCTTATCCACCGCCTGGGACTTTCCGGGTAAACCGGGAGAGCAGACCGCAATAGTTTTCAGATTACCGAAAATCCCTTTCCAAACCACATTACTCTCTTGGGCATTTGTTATGGTCAGAATGGATAAAAACAATAAACTCAAAAATATTTTCATAATACAAAATCGGATTAAAAATTTGTTATTTCACGCTTGCTTGCAGATCTTTGAAATTTTCCGCAAAAGCATCATTCAGGATTTTTGCCGCATCATCCTTGACTGTGTGTCCGGTACTGGTACGCAGTAATACGCGAACCTTTTCAACTGCGGCTTGATGCCGTTCATAGAGGCGTTTTTCCAAAACAGCAAGTTTATCAGCCGGCAACAATGGTTGTTTTTTATCCATCAAATCAAAAGACCGCATACTGAAAGTTCCGTCGAGGATGGTTTCGGGTATCTCCCTCAAAGTTATCGGCACTGGCAGATAACAGGAACTTGCCGGCGAGGCAAAAACCATATATGCCGTACTTAAAAACTCCGGATATTCTTTATCAATAACAAAAGTAGTTGCCGAAATCGTGCTTTTACCGCACGGCGGATAGTCCTTTGCTCCGTCCGGAAATTTATCAATACGCGAAGCCGCCGCATTGTCCAACGCGGTAATAACGCCGTTTTTACGCCATTGCGTATTTACCAGATAATCGCGTATTGCAAACTCCCGGCGGCTGTGGGCGATCAAACTTTTGTAAGAACGCAAACTGTAAATCTGCATTTCAGGATAATGGAACGCATTGGCACGGGCAATAAAACCGGAATTGACTTTTTTGGCAACCAGTTTGCGGTTGCTGTGTTCGACGATATAGACATTTTTGGCATCGCCGATAAACCAGATCGAACCGCACTCCACATGACTGTGAGCATTGGAGTAAATGATCTTTTCCAACAGTTTCACTGCATCTTCTGCACTGCCGCTTTCTTCCAACAGAATACGGCAGATCAAAAACACCCCGAAACCATACTGACTGTTTTCGGCTTCCGGCAGAGCATCTCCGGCATTCATCATGACCACCACACCGCGGTCGTTGATACCCTGCGACGGCGAAAGTCCATACTGCGGCCCGTTGCCGATCCACGCATGTTTACCGGGCACTGCACGGCGTTGAATGGCGATCGGACGGCCACGGGAATCGCGGTTCTTGTGCATGATTATCTCTTTGCCGCCAGTCATATTATCCATCGTGATCCAGCTGGTACATTCGTGTTCCGGCTTGGGTACATCGGCAAGTGGTTTGATATTACGGGCACCAAAACGCAAAACACCGAGATATGTACCTTTTTTCCAGCCGAAAGTTTTATCAATAAGGTAAGTTTCTTCGACTATATGCGGAGCAAACTTGCTCAACATACTTTTGAAATGCTCAAGGCGTTCAGCTTTTAATTCAGGAGTAAGCGGCCAACGTTTATCGCCGTCGGCAATTTCGATTTTACGGTTGTGCCAGCGAGTCCAGTATTTTTTTATGTGATTTGCCAGATCAATGTCTCCGGCAACACCCCACTTGGGCAGAAGTGCCATCAAAAACAGAATTGTCAATAAACGCATAATCAAATATTACACCTTATTTTACGCTTGACTGCAAATCCTTGAAGTTTTCTGCAAAAGCATCGTTCAGGATTTTTGCCACATCATCTTTGACTGTATGTTTGGTGCTGGTACGCAGCAAAACGCGGGCTTTTTCAACTGCGGCCTGATGCCGTTCATAAAGGCGTTTTTCCAACACCGCAAGTTTATCGGCGGGCAGAAGCGGCAGCTTTTTTTCCATAAGTTTGAGCGAACGATCGCTGTAAGAACCGTTGCAGATTTCTTCAGGAACCTCTTTCAAAGTCATCGGGATGGGCAGATAGCATGAGCTTGCCGGCGACGAAAGAGCCGCATACACACTGCTCAAAAATTCCGGATATTCTTTATCAATAACAAATGTAGTACCGGAAATCGTGCTTTTACCGCAAGGCGGATAACACTTCGGATCGCCATCGACCTTATCAATACGCGACGATGCGGCAATATCCAGCGGCGTGATCACACCATTTTTACGCCATTGCGTATTTACCAGAAAATCCCGCACGGAAAATTCCCGGCGGCTGTGGGCGATCAAACTCTTACAGCTGCGCAGACTGCTGATCTGTGTTTCGGGGTAATGGAAGGCGTTGGCACGGGCGATAAAACCGGAATTGACCGCTTTGGATACAAACTTGCGGGCATTCTGTTCAACAATATAAACATTCTTGTAATCGCCGATAAACCAGATCGAACCGCACTCCACATGGGTATATGCGTTATCGGCAACGATTTTTCCGAGCATTTCAACGGCGGCTTCGGCCGTTCCACATTCTTCCAACAGTATGCGGCAGATTATACCGGTACTCAAGCCATACTGACTGTTTTCGGATTCCACATGAGCATCGCCGGAGTTCATCAGCACTACCACACCGCGGTCATTGATCCCCTGTGCGGGGTAGAATGAATAACACGAACCGCTGCCGATCCACGCATGTTTACCGGGCAAGGCACGGCGTTGAATTGTCAGCAACCGCTTTTTGGTATCGCGGTTTTTGTGCATGATTATCTCTTTACCGCCGGTCATATTATCCATAGTTATCCAGCTGGTACACTCATGCGAAGGATTGATTTTTTCCGGCTTTACTTCAACTTTTTTGGCACCGAAACGCAGAAGTCCGAGGTAAGTGCCTTTTTCCCAGCCGAAAATCCGGTCGATCTGATACGCTTCCTCCACCTGATGCGGAGCAAATCTGTTCAGCATGGCAACAAAATGCCGCAAGCGTTCCGCTTTTAAATCAGGCGTGACCGGCCAGCGTTTATCACCGTTGCCCACTTCAAGTTTTTTATTCTGATAGGCAGTCCAGTATTTTTTTACATACTGTTCCAGATTTATATCCTTACAATAAGAATTCTGCACGGCAACAGCCGCCAGCAATGACAATATGATCTGTTTTTTCATAAGAGAGATTTCCCCGGTGATATATATTTTTTATCTGGTTGCCTCTGAAAAAACCTTGTAATTTTCTTTGAAAGCATTGTTCAATATGATCGCAGCCTGCTTTTTATCGCGGCTCTTACGCAAAACCTTCCGGGCGGCGGCAAGAGCTTTGCGGTGGCGGATATTGAGTTTGCTTTCAAACTTCACAGTATCTTCTTCGCTCATCAATGCTTTTTTATCCGCCCAACGCTTCATCGCCGCATCGGGATTGGTTCCGTTGGTAAGCTCTACAGGCAGCTCTTTTACGGTCAAAGGTATGGGCAGATAAATCGTATATGCCGGATTGCCGAACGCCATAACAGCATAAGAAAGATCTTCCGGAAACTCTTGATCTATAACAAATGTAGCCGCCGAATTGGTGAGTTTGCCGCACAAGGGATAGCACTTTTTATCTTCCGGAAATTCTTTGATACGGGAGGCTTCAGCCATCATTTCAGGCAAAACGCCTTTGGTCACAACCTGATATTTCTTGAACAGCAACTCACGCACCGCATATTCCCGGCGATTGTTGCCGACAATATCATCGGGTTTGGCATTGCTGTAAGGTATCATCTCCGGAAAATCCCAGCTGTTGGCGCGGATGGCAAACCCGCTGTGGATACTTTTTACGGCAATATGTTCGGCATTATTTTCGGCAATAAATGCGTTGTCTTTATCGGCAATAAACCAGATGGAGCCGCTTTGACCATGAGTGTAAACTTTGGCAGCTATCATCTGCTCAAGCATTTTCACCGCCTCAACTGCCGTGGAACAATTTTCCAGCATGATCCGAGCCATAACCGTAGTGCCGATACCGGCATCACGGTTGTCGTTGGTACGGTCGCCGCTGTTCATAACCACGACCAGTGCTTTATCGTTCATCCCCATATTGGTACTCAAATTACCGAAGTTCCCCATGCCTATCCACGCATGTTTGCCTTTTACCGCACGCTGCTGGGCAATCAGTTTTTTGGCACTTGAATCGCGGTTTTTATGCACGATCAGACTTTTTCCGTCAGTAAGATCGGGCATCACGATCCAACTGGTACATTCATGCGGAGCTTTTGCCGCTGTTTTTTTGGTGCCGAAAACACAGATATTCAAATAAGTACCCATCGGCATATCAAAAGCACGATCAACGGCATAGTATTCGTCAAGCATATACGGAGCAAACTTTTTCAAAGCATCGGTATGTGCCTGCCGTTTACGCAATATATCATCGGGCGTATTTTTGCCGGGCAGAGCCGCAGCCGGAGCAGATTTTTTCCAAACTGCAAACGGTTTGAGTACATTTTTTTCAAATTCAGCCTGGGAAACAGCAGCACTAACCGATGATCCCGCCAAAACAGCCGTCAGTAAAAAACTGGCAATTCTCATAAAAAAATCCTGTCTGTATAGGTTCTACATTATACTATTGAAAAGTAATTTAATACAACTTCAGTTTTTTGTCAAATCTTTTACTGTTTTTTTATCCGGAAGCACAAGTTTAGTAACTTGTTTACTTAAAAAACGGAAAATAGGTGTATTGACAGCTTGAGTTGAGAGTGTTTGCGGTGTATATTATGCATACAAGTATTGTTGCGGTAGTTATCAAAAAGATAAAATCAGATCGGAAAAAGTATGCACAAAAACATTTTCAGTTGTGTTTCAGCGTTGTTTTTATTTGGTATTTGTACTCTTTTTATTGCCGGGTGTGAACAGTCAGCACAACCACAGCAAGTCAACAAACTTAAAATATTCAGCGGCAGTAATCAATACGCCCTGCCCGGCGAAACTTTTGCAAAAGAACTGGTGGTCATTGCCGAAGCCCCCGCCGAAAAAGGTTTTTTCGGAACCAATTCCGGCCGTCCGGCGGCCAATGCCAAACTGAAGATCGTACTGCCGGAAAACGCGGCACTTTCAGTTGCTCCGCAAACCGCAGAAACTGATCTGGGCGGTGCCGCCAGATTCAAAGTAACAGCCGGAAAACTGGTCGGCGACCATTATTTTACGATCGTACCGGAAAGCAATCCAACTAAAGCAATAACCGCTCATTTTACCATCGGGGCTCAAATCTCCGGCGGCGAACAGGAGCTTGCAGTCAATACCGTTGCCCCAAAACCGATTTCTGTAAAGCTGGTGCGGCAGGATGGAAAACCCGCCGCCGATGTGCCGGTATATTTTAATGTGGTAAGCTCCCCCTCTGCCGGTACCTCCGGAGCAATCATCACTCCGGAAACTGCCCATACCGACAGCAATGGTGTAGTAAAAGCCATCGTAAGATCCGGCAAAGCCAGCGGCGAATATGTTCTCGGCGTGGAAATAGCTGATCCGGCAGAAAATTATTTTATGCGGCAGCTCCATGTAAGATTTCTTGCTCTGGATGTCTGGAAAGTGGTGGTCAATGTACTGGGGGCACTGGCTCTCTTTATCTTTGGCATGAAACTCATGAGCGACGGTCTTATGAAAATCGCCGGCGACCGCATGAAAAAGATATTGCAGTTCTTCTCCCGCAACGGCATCGTGGCTGTTTGTGCGGGGGCGGCAGTTACCGCTGTGGTGCAGTCCTCAAGTGCAACCACAGTTATGGTCATCGGTTTCATCAATGCCGGATTGCTTAACCTGACTCAAGCCATCGGGATCATTTTCGGAGCCAACATCGGTACAACTGTTACCGCCCAGATCATCTCGTTCAACCTCGGCGTACTTGCCATGCCTGCCATCGCAGTGGGGATGATCGGACTTTTTGCCAGCAAACGCAGTATTCGCGGCTGGGGTGAATCAGCAGTCGGATTCGGGTTGATTTTCTACGGCATAGGCTTGATGAGTTCGGAGCTGAAAGTCTTGAGTGTACTGCCGAGTTTTCAAAACTTCTTCCGCATGTTTGATTGTGCCCCGACCGGGGATTTCATGCCGCTGCTGCCGGTGCTGGGTGCATTGCTGGTCAGTACGGTCTTTACTATGATCATTCAGAGCAGTGCGGCGGCATTGGGTATCGTATTGGCACTTTCCGGCGGCGGACTTATCAATTTTTACACCGCCATGCCGCTCTTGCTGGGAACCAACATCGGTACAACTATTACAGCATTTTTTGCCTCACTGGCGGCAAACCGCCATGCAAAACAGGCGGCGTTGGCACACTTTCTGTTCAACACCGTAGGGGCAATACTGCTGATCGCCAGTTTTTATATAACTTGCGGCAACAGTCATATTCCGGTATATATGGCACTTATCAACGCCATGACACCGGGCGATGTTTTTGCGGAAGTGCCGCAGAATATTGAACGGCACATTGCTATGGCACACACGATTTTTAACGTTATAAATACATTTATATTGCTGCCGTTCATAAAACCGCTGGCAGTGTTGTGCGAAAAAATCATTCCGGTTTCCAAAAATGCACCCGACCACACCCAGTTGCTGGAACCGCACCTGCTTGCCACGCCGACAGCGGCTCTGGAACAGGTGGTTATGGCCATCCGCAATATGGTAAGCGATTCCTGGCGGATGATCGACCAAGCAGTCAACGAACACTTCCTGAAGCTCAATATAGATCAGGATGCCTTTGATGAACTTGCCGAAGAAGAAGAAAAAATCGACCGTATGCAGGCAGATGTAACTGAATACCTCGTAAAAATCATGCGTCGCCGTAACCTGACCGACCACCAGAGCGAACTTATTCCGCTATTGATGCACTGTACCAACGATGCCGAGCGTATCGCTGACCACACCGCCAACATCATTGTGCTTGCCGAACGCTTGAGTAAAAACGATAAAAAACTCTCCAACGCCAGTATAAAGGCTATCGAAAAAGTCTGGAACATCCTCAATCACGAAGCCTCCAGTGTGATGGTGGCTCTGGGCAGTACCGACGAAGCAGAAGTCAAATCAGCCTTGAAAAGCGAACGCAAGATCAACAAACTGACCCGTGAGTTTGAGCAGGAAAATATCGACCGTCTCCGCAAAGGCTCATGCACATTGGCAAACAGTGTTATCTATATTGAGTTGCTGGGCGAGTTGGAAAAACTGGGCGACCACTTGAGCAACATTGCCGAACGCACGCCCGAAATCCAGAAACATTATATCAATCTTTAATCAATACATGGTGAAAAAATGGCTGAAAAACTGAAATTGAAACTTGCCCCGAACCGTTCCATGGCCGAATGTATGCGTACAGTGCTTTTTGCTGATGTGGTGGAAATGGTGCGGCTGTGCTGTTTAAGCGCGGCAGTGAATTTGCCGGAAGATGTACTTGCTGCACTGGAAAAGGCTTATATCAACGAAAGCAAACCACTGGCAAAAGAACTTATCGGGCAGTGCCTGGAAAACGCACGCATTGCCAGAGCAGAAAATATGCCGATCTGTCAGGATACCGGGTTTGCGGTTTATTTTGTAGAAATGGGTACTAATGTACGCATCGAAGGCGGTACTATAAGCGAAGCCATAACCGAAGGGACCCGTCAGGGATACCGCGATGGATTTTTACGCAAAAGCATTGTTTCCGATCCCCTCTTCAAACGCAAAAACACCACCGACAACACCCCGCCGATCATTCACCTGACCATGGTGCCGGGCGATAAAATAAATGTTATCCTTGCCCCCAAAGGCGGCGGCTCGGAAAATATGAGTGCCTTGAAAATGCTCAAGCCCTCCGACGGCAGAGAAGGTGTGGTGAAATTTGTAACCGATACAGTAATAAATGCCGGCGGTAACCCCTGTCCTCCGGTGATCGTCGGCGTAGGTATCGGCGGAACTTTTGAACAGGCGGCACTGCTGGCAAAAAAAGCTCTGCTGCGTAAAATCAATACGCCGAGCGAAGATGCCGAGTATGCCGAACTGGAACAGGAAATCCTGGCAAAAATCAACGCATCCGGCGTTGGTCCGCAAGGTCTTGGCGGCGACACCACTGCATTGGCAGTGCATATAAATCACCACCCGTGCCACATTGCCAGTTTGCCGGTGGCAGTAAATATCAACTGCCACGCCGCACGCCATGCCGGGTTTGAAATGTAACAGAGGAGCTTTTTACTATGGAAATAAAAATAGAACTGCCCCTGACTGCGGAAAAAGTTGCACAGCTCCACGCCGGAGATACGGTGAAACTTTCCGGTATTATCTACACCGCACGCGATGCGGCACACAAGCGTTTGATCGCGGCACTGGATGCCAACGAACCGCTGCCCGTGGAACTGAAAGATCAAACCATATACTTTGCCGGCCCCTGCCCCGCTCCTCCAGGCAGACCGATCGGCAGTGCGGGACCGACTACCAGTGGTCGTATGGACGCATATTCACCGCGTCTGATCCGCGAATGCGGTTTACGCGGCATGATCGGCAAAGGCGAACGCAACAGTAATGTTGTTGAAGCCATGAATGAATGTAACGCCATTTACTTTGCGGCGACCGGCGGAGCCGGAGCATTGATCGCCCGCAGTATAAAAGCCGCCGAAGTGGTTGCATTTGAAGATCTCGGTCCGGAAGCCATCCGCAAACTTACGGTGGAAGATTTTCCGGTAATCGTAGCTATTGACGATAAAGGCGGCAATCTTTACAACCGCTGATTTTATTGTTTCAATTCCGGCGGCAGATCACGCTCATTGGCTTGGTCGAGCTGCCGGAAAACTTCCTGCCACGAACCTTTTTGCAGATAAGACTTCATCAGACGGTAGCCGTCGCCGTATATTTTGTCCGGATTTACTTCCATACGGTAATTCCAGCGTTCGTTGCCGCAGTAACGGTTGTATTCAGCGGCAACCAGTTCGGCAAAACCCTCTTTTAAAAGCTCGCTTTTAATAAAGTACCAACGGTGTTTCATATAATCATGAGCCAGCTCATGGGCTATAACTTCGGCAGCTTTGTGCCGCGGCAGATAATCCATTACCACAATTCTGCAATGCTCATTGGCGAACCGGTAAGTTGTTTTCTGTTTTTTCCGTTTGCCGAGCAAACCGGGTTCTTTGAAAATTATACGCCCCTGATATTTGTAAAAACCGAATTCACGACCGGTATCCCAGTTTTCACCTTTAACCAACGAACGCATTTCCAGCGTAATCGGATGGTCATTCTTAAAACCAAACAGCCTTACAAGGTCCTTGCGAACCTGATTGAAAATTTGCTGTAACCCGGCATGGCTTTCAACCATGTCTTTATTGCAATAACGGCAAACATAGTTACCGTTGGGCAATTTGTGCATATTCTTTTCCGGCCGCATACACAAAAAACATTTTTTCAGTTGCCAGCATTTGTTGCAATAATTGAAATTGCCGTACGGCGTAGGCAAAGTTATATACCTTTTTATAGGAACTGAACACGACCCACATGCCGGGAGGAGGCTTTTTTCGGCACATGTTTTACTGCAATAAAAAGCATTTTTAACTTTATACGCACCTTCCCGGCAGAGCTTTTTACAGTTTCCGCATTGGGGGATAGTTTTCTCAAAACATTTTCTTGAACAGTAAATTTTACCATCAGAACCTTTTATGTATCTTTTAGTGATCTTTTTTGAACATATCCGGCAATGATGTTTTTCCGCTGCCAATAAATTATTGCCTGAAAACAGCAATACCAGCAAAAAGCCCAAAATCAGTTTGTACATACAATTTTTCCTGCATTATTATTTACGGACGATCAATTCACCGTCCGGCGGTAACTTTCCGGTCATACGCATTACCAATATCCATCCGATACCGCCAGCCAGCATATCTGCCGCCAGACGGGCAGTAAAGAGTCCGTTCAGACTGCCGAACGCCATTGCCAACAGCGACAGCGGTATAAGCAAAGCCACAATACGCAATGCCGCCAGCCACGCACTGCCGTGCGGATAATTGCATCCAGTAAAGAAAAACCCGCAATAGCGATGGATTTCCATAAAACCGAACCCCCACGGAATTATCCGCAGATATACGATCATTATTTCTGCAACTTTGGGGTCTTGCGTAAAATATTTTACAATATACGGTGCGGCAATAAAATAGACCGCCGCCATAAATATTTCGTAGTAAAGAGCAAAATTCATGGCGATCTTGCGGCAGCGTATGATGCGGCTGTAAAGTTTGCCGCCATAATTCTGGGCGATCATCGGCATAAGCCCGACACCCAATGACATCGGGAACATAAACGCTATAACTTCCAACCGTCCGGCGGCGGCGGTCGCCGCTACGGCTTCGTCTCCAAAGTTGGCTACAATGCGGGTTATAACCCCATTACCGACAGGCATCAGGATCATGCCGAGCATGGAAGGCACGGCAAAGCGGATTATCTGCTTCCAGGCGGAACGCACCAGTCGTTTTTCGGCAAGCGTGGAAAATTTCAAAAGCCGGTGGCGTTTGTTCAACGCTGTAAGAATAAGTATCAGGCCGCAAAGCTGTGCGATAACCGTAGCCAGGGCGGCTCCGGCAATCCCCATGCCGAATCCCCAGTCAAAAATAAACAGCGGGTCAAGAAGAACATTCATTATCAGTCCGAACATCATAAAAAATCCGGCAAGTTTTGAATCCCCCACCGCCACCAGCAGACTGTTGCCGACCATCCCGACAGCACCGGTAACACAACCGAGATACCATATATTCATATAGTCAGAAATCAGCTTACAAACCCCGCCTTCCGCCCCCAGTTGCCGGAAGGTCCAATCCATCGTAAGAAAGCCCAGCAAGCCCAGCAAACTGGAAATTATCACGATCAAAAGCATCCCCGAAGTCACCAGCCGTGCGGCTTTAACGCTTTTGGCTCCGCCGACGGCATGAGCAACTGTGGCCATGACTCCAACGCCAAGACCATGGAATATACACCCCAGAATCATAATTACCGGAAAAGTAAACCCCATAGCCGCCAGCGGCAGAGTTCCGAGTTTTGCAACAAAGTAAGTGTCCGCAAGATTGTATCCCGAAACAGCAATCGTTCCGGGCAACATGGCAAGAGCGGTTTTGAACATGGTTTTGCCGATGGTACCGGACAAATAATTAGCTTTTTTTCTCATATATCTCCACCTTTTTACAAAAAAATATTGAATAATATACATCTGATTGTGAGATTTTTCAATTCTGACTTGAAAAAATATGAAAATGGATGTATATTATGAAGATAACGATTTAGAGATCCCATATAAAACAACAATGGAGAAAGTCAAGCATGTATAACGCATCCGACCTCAAGAAAGGTCTGAAGATCCAGATCGACGGTGCCCCGTGGGCAATTACTGAATTTGAATTCTGCAAACCCGGTAAAGGTACTGCTCTCTACCGCTGCAAGATGAAGAACATGATCAACGGTGCCGGTATGGAAAAGACCTACCGCCCCACCGATAAAATCGAAAAACCCGACCTGGAAGAACGGGAAATGTATTACTCCTATCCCGAAGGCGATATGTATGTTTTCAGCGATGCTGAAACCTATGAAGAAATGCGTGTAAGCGGCGAAATGCTCGGCAATCAGGTTTACTTCCTGATCGAAGACAGTCTGTGCAAAGTTCTGCTTTACAATGGTCAGCCCATTGAAATCACCCTGCCGACCTTCATCGAAAAAGTCATCGCCGAAACCGAACCCGGTGCCCGCGGCGATACCGCCACCAATGTCATGAAGCCCGCCAAGCTGGATAACGGTTACGAAATCCAGGTTCCGCTCTTCATCAACGAAGGCGATACCGTCAAAGTCGATACCCGTACCGGGGAATATGCCGAACGCGTAAGCAAGGCATAAGCAATATCTTATGACAGAAGTCAGCAAGATCAATACCGTTCCGGAAAATAAATCCGGGACGGTTTTTTATGTGCCACCGCGGGAAAATCTGCATAAAAGAGCTATGCTCAAAAAATATATGCGGGATTTTTTTGACCGGCATGATTTTCTGGAAGTGGAAACCTCTGTCCGCATAGCGGGACCGGCTCCCGAAGAATATATTGACTGTATAGCCGCCAACGGCAAATTTCTGCGGCCATCGCCGGAATTGGAAATGAAGGTACTGTTGGCAAATAATTACAATAGAATATATCAGTTCGGGCCCTGTTTCCGTGCCGATGAACACGGCTGGAAACACCGCGAAGAATTCACTATGCTGGAGTATTATATGACCGGCAGCAGTTATGTTGAATTGCGGGAGTTCACCACCGATTTGATCGTTTCATCACTGAAAAAACTCCTGAACAGTAATTCGCTTGTTTTTCACGGCACAGTTATTGATCTGGATAAAGCTCCGGAAGTCATAACCGTAGCCGAGGCTTTTGAGCGTTACACCTCCATGGATATGTTTCAAGCCGATAAACTTGATATGTTCGACGAACTTATGGTAACAAAAATCGAACCGCAGCTGGGTCGCGGTCAGTTGACCTATCTCACCGATTACCCGGCAAGCCGGGCAAGTCTGGCACAGCTTTCTGCCAATGACAAGCGGGTTGCGGAACGCTGGGAGCTTTATATTGCCGGAGTGGAACTTGCCAACGCTTACGGCGAACTTACCAACGGTGCCGAACAGCTTGCCCGCTTTGAAGCCAGCCGGGAGTTCCGGCGGAACCGCGGTGCCGCTGAATACGGCGAACCGGAGGCTTTTAACGATATACTCAAACGCAACGCCCTGCCCGCATGTTCCGGCAGTGCGTTGGGTTTTGACCGGTTGGCGATGATAGCATTAAATGCCGATGATATAAACGAAGTGCTTTTCTAACTCCCCCGCATCAATACAAAAAACTCCGGAAGCTGTATTTGCATTTTCCGGAGTTTTTTTATTATCAATTTTTCAAAGTTGTCAGCGACTTTCGCGGGCAATCTCTTTATCGCGGAAGACCAGCACCGCCCACATGGCACAAAGACCGATGTAAAGCACTACATATATTGCGGCGCAGCCCAGATATGCCAACGGGATCGCCTTACGGGTAGCCAGAGCATCCGCCAGCCAGAAGAACTGCCAGTTGGGAAGCAGGGCATAAAAGATCGACTTGATCAAACTCAAAGAGCCAGCTTCCGGCTGAAAGAGGTAATTGGACATCAGACCAAGAGCAAAAAGCACACTTGATACGCAAAGATTGGATACCATATCCAGTCGGGTGGCAAAAACCACAGTCAGGGTAGCCATAGCGGAAACGGCAAAAAAGAGCAATGTTATTGCCAGCAGAAAATCGCCAAGAATGATTTCCGGCGGAACCGTCTTGAAAATCATAACCGCAATCGCCATAACCGGCAGAGCTATCGACATGGAAAGGGTCATCACTGCCGGGAAACTGCTGTTTTTGGCAAAGTTCAGCACCATACCGATCGCCGCACCCAGCACCAGCAAACCTAAAAGAATGTAGTAGAGCGGAAAATCCACCCGGAACGCATCAACAGCTATATACAAAGCCACCACCGACGCCGCATTGCAGACCAGCACAAAAAGCAGTGAAGCCAACATGATCCCGGCAATTTTTGCCAGAATAAAGGTTGAACGGAAAACCGGCTTGGAAAACAGCAGCAGCACCGTGCCATCGCGCATTTCCCGCGATACAGTGTTACTTGAACATAGCACAGCGGCAAACAAACCGAAAAGCATAGTCGTAGCCATGGAACTATCGACCACCAGCTTTACCTGATCGTAAAAAACAAAAATCGCTACAAAAGGGAAATTGGCGATCAACAGCACCGCACACATCAAAAGCAATGCAAAAATCGGCTCTCGCACCGACTCTTTGAAAGTGTTGCCTGCGATCTTGAAAAAATTCAGCATTTAATACAAATCCTTGCAGTTTCTGATTTTTAACCTGTTATAAGATAGAAACCTCCCGGCGGAGTATTGTTCACACCGGAAGGTTTAATAAACTTACTTGTCGCTCTTTTCCGGAGCCTTGTCATTCTTGACTTCACCGGCGGTCAGCACTTTACCATCAGCCGGATTGGGATCAACTGCGGCGGGAACTTCGACCGGAGCCGGAGTTTGGACAACTTCGGGCTTTTCTTCTTTCTTCGCCGGAGCCGGAGCAGGAGCCGGTGCGGGTTTCGCCGGAAGAGGCTTGTAAAGGGTATCGCGGTCAAACTTTTCGCCAATACGCTTGTAATCGCGTTCAAGATAGTTCAAGTTCAGCATATTGCCGAGCGTTTCGGCATTGCGGGCCCAGTCGTCGCAATCAATACGCACGATCGGGATACGGCCGTCGAGCTGCGGGACATAACTTTCGGGCACATAACGGACATCACCCAGAATAATGATTTTCTGGGGATTGAGCAGACGCACGAAACGGGAAATATCTTCCGGTTTGATCTTCAGACCGGGAGTGCGGTCACTTACGGGACAGAAAAACACATCTTTAAGTCCGGACTCCTGTGCGGGAATCAGCAAGTATGGCTGACGGTTTTCGGCACGGATAAGCTGTGCCAATGCCAACGGTCGCTTGTAATTACCGGTAATGACCAATGTTGACACATGACGGCCGGGGCCTTTGAACGGACGGGTCCATTCCCAGAAACCGGCATCGGCAGATGCGGCAACAAGACCGATGGAAAGGACTGCGGCGATTTTTCCAAATGCACTGGAGAACTTCATAATTTCACCTCTTAATATACTGTTTATAGTTTTAAACTTTGTTACATCAAAAAAACAGACGATATGTCTTCCTATAAATATAACCACGCTAATGCAACTTGGCAAGTCTGAAAATCATCATTCTTCACCTTTTTTTGCATTTTTAACGTTAAAAAGCATATAAAGAGCATTTTTTTGCGTTTTCAAACTTGCAGATTTGCACTTTTGGCTCCATTTTATATAGATGACAAATTTATGAAAGGATATTTTACAGTGAATACCTCTGTCGATATAATTGAAAAAGACAACATTTTTCTGAATCATGTTGCAGACGGCAAACATCCTAATATGGCAATATTTCTCTCCGGCGTCGGCAGCAATGCCGAAAAGCTCCTTGCCGATAAAAGCGTAATCAATGCAGCTGATCCGGTCGTCCTGATAACCGATGCTCCTGAAAAGTCAAAAGCCGGAGCTATCGGTAAAAAATACAATATTCCGGTGGAAGAATTCAGCATCCGGGAGTTTTACCGCAGTCATGGGTTGAAAAGTATTTCGCTGGCAAGTGCTGAAGGCCGCCGGGTGCGGGAACTCTGGACTGATGAATTGCGTAAAAGAATAAAAAAATATAACATTGATTTTGCCGTGCTTGCCGGGTTTGAACCGTTGAGCAATATTACCGATGATTTCCCGTGTCTGAATGTTCACCCCGGTGATTTGAGTGTGGTAAACAGCGATGGTGTACGGCTTTATGTAGGCTTGCACAACCGCCCGGTGGAAGCCGCGATCCTTGCCGGGGAAACAACACTCCGTGCAAGTGTGATAATCGCTCAAAGTTTCAGCAATGCAGATAAAGATATGGATAACGGTCTGCTGCTGGGTGTATCGCAAAGTATGCCAATTGAATTTGAAGGTCTTACTTTGGATGAACTGAAAAAAATCCACGCCAACCGCCCTGAACGCAAGCCATCCGGCGGCTGGAACGATGCTTTGGAAGCTCTGGCACTGCGTTCGCAGAACAGCTTGAAAGTTTGCGGGGATCATGTAATATTACCATTGGTGGTAAGAGATTTCGCCCGGAAATGTTTTGCCTGTCAGTCAGGTAAACTTTACTACCGGCAGGATTTTTCCGCAGAGTTCAAAGAAGTCATCAGCAATGAATACGCTTCCGACGGCAAACGGATAATTTGAAAAAAAGATGAGTTGCTCCTGAAATGCAGAAAAAAAACAGAAAAAAACTGATAATATACTCCGGCATACTGGCAGTTGCAGTTGCAGTATTGCTTGTCGGCGTTTTTTTCTGGTATCTGCCCAAGATGTGGTTGAACAAACTTGAAAATGAATATCTTTTGCAACACCGCAATATGTTCCGAGTCCAACGGGTTCAAGCCGGAGCGTTCAATAAATTCATATTGCACGATGTTCAGCTCGGCAGTACGGAAAAACCGCTGGCGACCGCCACCCGGGCAGAGCTTTTACTGCACAGTGATCTGCGGCAGAAGTTTGACTCCATACCGGTAAAAAAACTGATTCTGCACGATTGCGAAATCAAAGTGAATGCTGTCAAACGCAAGATATATATCAATGACATATTGCTGGAAAAATTTGTAAAATCACTAATTCAACTGCCCCCTGCCCCGAATGGTTCGCCGTTACCGCTTGAAATAAATTCGTATTTTTCGCTGGGTAATAAAAGAACTCCAGCTTTGCTCAAATTAGAAATTCAAAGCAATAGTGGAAAACTCAATATAAAGTGTTTTTGGCAAAACAAAGACAATCCGGCAATCAATGGCAGCTGGCAGAGTTTTATCGATCCCTCGGCCGATCAGTTTTCTGTTTTACTCTCCGATCATCTGACCGGAGTTTTCATGCAGGAAATACTGCTCCGCTCCGGTATGCCAGCCCGGGCAACTGCCGTGCTGGAAAAAGCTGTTATCAGCGGCACGGGGAGTTTTTCCGGTACCTTCAAAGATTTGCAGATACACGAACTCTCTTATTCCGGAAAAGTGGAAAAACCGGAACTGGCTTTTTACAAATACAAGTTCAAAAACATGGGGAGTTTTCTGCTGAAACTGCAAAAAGACTCAAAAGGCATACATTGTCAAATCCCGGAATTGAGTTTGAACAAAGGAAAAACACCGTTCCTGAAAAATATCAATATCACCAGCCGGAAAAAAATCACTTTCTCGGCGGAATGTAACTTTCAGCAGCTGGCGGCAGATTATCTTGCGAAACAAATCAATCAGCCGGTTACAACAAAAGGTCTGTTTTTTGAGCAGATCAACGGTATTTGGGATACTGATTCCGGTATTTGGAGTTTCAAACAAAACAACCGTCCGACGGCAAAACAGCATTTACTGCTTGTTGCCGGCAATACAACATTTTCAATCCAACCGGAGAAAATCGAAATACATGCATCGGGCAAAGCATCTGCCGGAACGGTAAATCAGCAGATCAAATTTAAAAACTTCGAAGTATATACCTCCGATAACCAGAAAAAGCTCCACAGTTCGCAAGGCATTATGAGTTCAAAAACAGTTTTCGGTTCCCGATTGCGTCCCGATGAGCATACGCTGTCGTTGAATTGCAGTGATTTTACCGCTGTTACTCCATGGGGAATTGCCGAACTCAACGGATTGTCAGTCAGTGCTGATTTGCGGCAGTTGCAAGATGGCATCTGGAATATTTTCACATCTTTCAGCGGCTTATCGGGTAAACTTGCCAATCAACAGTTTTTGCTTTTGCCGGTAGGCTGGAGGGGATTTTTCCGACTGGAAGTTGACCGGAAAAAAGCGGCATACAATCTGAAAACGCTGGATTGGAAAAGTGATGAACTAAAACTGGATTGCAATAAAGTTGAATATGCCATGCCCAATGTGCATATTAAACTTGATGGAACAATTCTTAACAAAGTATTTTCAACTGGCAACGCCACGGTTCAAGCAGAAAAAATCACCACTGAAAACATGACTGTTAAACAGCCAAAACTTGATTTAACTTACGATGCATCCCGCAACAAGGCTGATAAACTGCAAGGTTCCGCAAGTTGCAGTCATGGTTTATTCCCGTTGTCGGGAAACTGGTTTATAAAGAAAATTGTGGAGGCGAAAGCCGGTTTTTCTCTGCCGGACTGGGACAGCAAACCGGAAAAATTCACACTTCAGGCACATTTGCTCGATTGGCAGACCGGTGTTTTTTCCGGAATCATCCAAAACAGCAAATGGCAATGCAACCGGGAAAAAGATCAAAGCTGGTACTGTGTTGCCGATTTTGACTTTATGCGTATGCAAAGCAAAGACCAGCAGTTCGGCCAAGGGCAATTCGGCAAGAGTTCACTTGCCATAAATGTATTTTCTGACGACAAAGGAGCTGTTTCCCGTTTTAATTTACAGGGAATCATGGCTCAAACCTCGTGGATCAAAGGTGATTACCATATCGGCAGTGAAAATGTTCAGTGTGTTGTAAAGTATAACGAATCAGGAAATACGTTGTTGCAAGGCTCTGTAAATATGAACAATGCCAATATTCTGGGACGGAACCTGACCGCCTCCACTCCGGAACTGAAAAGCGACTTCACAGCGTTGGATTTGAAAAATATTAACGGCAGCATATCCTTTAGTCCCGGTTCAATAAGCAACGCTCAAGGCGATCTGGAACTGCGTAAAGCTCAATTCACACTGCCGCTTTATATCGGCAATAAACCGCCGGTAGATCCGCGATCCGGCAAATTCACAGTTGGCGATGTATATTACAAGCAACAGCGTGAAGGCAGTTTTTCCGGTACCATACAACACTTTATGCAGTTACCGGCAGGCGTAACAGATACCCTGTCGCACCAGATAACTTTGAGCGGCAAACTTGCATCTGATAAATTCGGCGGTAAAGCTGTGTCTGTAAACTGCAACTGGTTGCTGCCGCCGGAAAAAGATTTAATAAGATGGCAGTTCAGTATGCCGGAAAGCAAGTTGGTGCAGATACTTGATGTTTCCAACTATCTGAATCTCCCGGTAAACTGTACTGCGTTAAAAGGTAATTTTACTTTAGATGGTTCGCTGGAAGTTTCTGCCGGCAAACCGCCGGAAAGTGTTATCAAGCTCAATTCGATCAACACCAGCTGGCAGTTGGGCGATGTTGTTGCAGAAGGTGTTACCACGGCGGGAGTTTTGAGTTTTTCTGACAACATGTTTTCGCTTATGCCGCAAGATGTAAGTGCAGCAAAAATCTTGTGGAACAATATTCTATTGCAGGATAATGAGCTTAATATGTCGATCAACCGCGATGGAAAGCTGCAAATCGCCAACTGGCAGGGCTGTTATCTCGGCGGAAAATTCCGTTCAGTGCAGATTCCGTCAATACAACTGAATAAATCAACTGCCATACCGACGGCAAAATTCGCTATATCGGATATGCCGCTGACCGGATTTTTCAATACATTCGGCATAAAATATCTGATAAGCGATGCTCTTTTAAATGGTAATATTCAACTGAATACAGCTAATAACAAACTTTTTGCAGAATCAGCATCATTGGCGTTCAAGTCCCCCGCCGGAAAAAATTTACAGCTCAAGCTTAAAAATCCCTCCGCAATCAGGATGCGTGATATGCAATTCAGAGATTTTACGCTGGCTATACTTAATGCCATGAAGTGCTATCAGGCGAATTTTGATTTTTCCACTACGCCGGAGGAAATAGTTATGAATATGAAGGCCGATGGAGTACCATCATCGCCTGTACCATTTGTTTATCAGGGGCGTGGAGCCGCTACCCCGTTCCGTCCCGCAGAACCGGGAGAAAACGGTTTTGCCGGAGAAATCGAACTGAATGTAAATTTGAAACTGCACCCGGATAATGCCGGGGACTGAAAATAAGGATTTATAAATAATGAATACATACCCCACTATTCCCAATGCAAGCGACCGTCTGCCGGTAATCGCTATTGTCGGACGCCCCAATGTGGGTAAATCATCGCTCTTTAACAACATCATCGGCAGAAGAATGGCGATCGTCCACGAGCAAAGCGGCGTTACCCGCGACCGCGTTGCCGCCACTGGCAGTTTTTACGGCAGGCATTTTCAGCTCATAGATACCGGTGGTCTGGGAACGATGGGAGCCAGCCGCAATATCGACAAGTGGGATGAACACATCTCCACCCAGGTTTTTCAGGCGATCGCTGATGCCGATGTATTGATAATGGTGGTCAATGTCCAGCAGGGTATCGTGCCGCTGGATGAAGCCGTTGCCGAAGAATTGCGTGCCACCGGCAAGCCGGTGATCGTGGCTGCCAACAAAAGCGATAATCCAAAGTTGGGCGAAGAGAGTGTGGAGTTTTCCTGCTGGGGATTTGCGGATATTTCGCCCATATCATGTCTGCACCGCTACGGTATTGATGATTTATTGAGCAAAGTATTCGATCATTTGCCAAAACAATACAAAGCATTGCCGGTAAAAAGCGAAAAAGATGATAATGAGGATACTGAAGGCGAAAAAGCCCCGGATGTACAACCATTGCGTATAGCTATTGTCGGGCGGCCCAATGTAGGTAAATCCAGTTTGGTAAATGCCCTGCTGGGGGAAGACCGGGTCATCACCAGCGATGTGGCAGGCACCACCCGCGATGCCGTTGATATAGATTTTTCCATAAAGTTTCACGGCGAACAGCGTCCGGCAATTCTGGTGGATACCGCCGGATTGCGTAAAACAGCCAAAGTGCATGACGCAGTGGAAAAGTTCAGCGTTATGCGGGCAGAAAGTGCCATCGAACACGCTGAATTGGTTTTGATGGTAGTCGAAGCCGGCGAAAACAGCATCACCGCCCAGGATCGCCGCATTGCCGGATTGATCGAACGCAACAACAAGCCGTGCATTATTGTTGCCAACAAATACGATCTCTGTGCCAGCGATGCAAAAATCAAAGCATTGCACCAGATGCTCCGCAATGACCTGCCCGGTCTGGCATATGCTCCGGTGGTATTTACCAGTGCGGCCAAACGCTTGCATTTGAATACCTTGCTGGATATGATCTCCACCGTGGCCGAGCAGTTGGAACTGCACCCCTCAACGGCTTTGGTCAACCGGGTATTGCTGGATGCGTTTGAGCGTTTATCGCCGCCGGTGGTGGGAGTTTCGCCGCTGAAGTTCTATTATGCAACAATGACCAGCCATGTGCCGCCGCATTTTCTTTTGTTTGTCAACAAAGCAAGCAACTGTGCCCCTAACTACAAGGCGTACCTTGCCGCTGAACTGCGTAAGGCTTTCGGTTTTGTCGGCGTGCCGGTACTCATGGCGTTGCGTGACCGGCCTAAAAAGGTAGCAAATTTCCACACTCCCGGCAGAGGCGAAAAGCTCCGCCGCAAAAAACGCTGAAAAAACGGCTTTATCAAAACTCAACAGCTTCGGCAAAAACGGCTTAAACCAAACTCCGCCAGTTTGCCGGAGCTGTAAGTTTTTCTGCCCCGGCAGGGCCTTCGCTGTTTGCCGGATAAAATTCCAGCGAGTCGGGATTTTTCTGCCAATCTTCCAGAACCGGAGTAAGCAGTTTCCATGCTTCTTCGATAAAATCACTGCGGATAAAGAGTGTGGGGTCGCCCAGCAACGCGTCAAGCAGCAGCCGTTCGTAGGCATCATCCACGGGAGCTTTTCCCAACGAACTGTAATCAAAGTTAAGCGTCATTCTGCCGATGCAGAGCTTGGGGCCGGGTTTCTTGGCTTGCAAACTCAACTCAATACCTTCGGTGGGATAAATATTCAATATCAAAGTATTTGCTCCCAGTGCATCCGGCGGCAATCCCTGAAATATGCTGTGGGGTATATTCTTGAAAATAACTGCAATTTCGCTTTTCTTATTCACCAGCCGCTTGCCGGAACGCAAATAAAACGGCACATTACGCCAACGCCAGTTGTCGATCATAACTTTGGCGGCAACATAGGTTTCAGTCATGGAATCAGATGCAACATTTTTTTCCTGCCGGTACCCGGCGGTATCTCCGTTGGCGGTATATTGCCCGCGAATGATACAACTATCCGGATTTTTCAGGTCAAATGGACGGATCGATTTCAAAAGTTTGGTCTTTTCATTGCGTACAGCATCAGCATCAAAACTTGATGGTACTTCCATTGCCGTCAAACACAAAAGCTGCAACATGTGGTTCTGAAACATATCCCGCAACGCACCGGCATGGTCATAGTAGCCGCCACGCAGTTCCACGCCCAGCGATTCAGCGGCAGTTATTTCCACGCGTTCGATATATTCAGCACGCCACAACGGCTCAAAAATCACATTGGCAAAACGCAGCATAAGTATATTCTGAACCGTTTCCTTGCCCAGATAATGATCTATACGGTAAATCTGATCTTCTGCAAGATACTTGTGTAAAGCGTTGTTCAGCTCCCGGGCGGAATCAAGATCGTAACCGAACGGCTTTTCAAATATAACATGAGCCCAGCCGTTGTTTTCTGCCGTAAGGCCGTGTTGTGCAAGTTTACTGCACACATTAAGCATATCATCCGCCGCCAGAGCCAGATAAAAGAGTTTATTGCAGGGCAGATCACTTTGCCGGGTAAAATCACTGATGAGCGTTTGGAGTTTTTCATACACTGCATCATCGTTATTATCGCCTCGGCAATAACTTATATGGTCAAGAAAATCCGGCTCACCGCCCAGCAGCTGCCGGAATCCTTCATCGGTAAAATCTCTCCTGCCGCAGGCAATAATGCGTGAATTTTCATTAAAAAGCTGCCGGTCATGCAAACTGCGTAATGCCGGAAACAACTTGCGTTGAGCCAAATCGCCGGTAGCTCCAAAGATAATGACCACTGCCGGCATCGGAGCTGTTTCCACACAAAATAGTTCTTCCCAGTTCATAAAAGCTCAACTCCTTTCAATTTTCTGCAAACGCCTTATCTATAAACTCTTTATATATTGAAAAATATTTTTGCAGTGAATAATCATACGCCTGTTCAGCCGCTCCGGAGCTGTACTTTTTATAAAGTATTGCATCCTGTTCAAGCACTTCAAACGCCTGCTGCCATTGTCCGGTATTTTCCACCAGAAAACCATTTATTCCAGGAAGAACCACTTTTTTGTTTTCGCCCACCGGCGAAGCGATCAACGGTAAACCCGCCGCCTGATACTGTAAAAGTTTATACGCCGATTTGCCACGCGAAAATTCATCATCTGTCAGCGGCATTATTCCAACATGGCAACGCTTGATATAACCGCACTCGGCGGCTTCCGACCAGTTGACATACTCGGCATTGACATTTTTCAACGGGCGTGTATGCTGTAAATCAGAACTTGCAACGATCAGCAGTTTCCGTTGCGGGGTATTGAAAACACTCTGCAACATCTCCTGAAAGCTCTCTAAATATTTATATGTTACCGGCGTACCGATCCATACGGCAGTGAATGTATCAAACTTTTCGCCGTCCGCAGAATTATATTTATCAAGATCGACCACCGTCGGAATCAAGCATACATTCGGATTTAACGCCTTGACTTTGTCGTAAAGAAATCCGTTGGCAACGATCACCCCGGCGGCATGGGAACATAACCGGTCATACTTATCCTGCAAAGCGGGTTTATTGCGGTATTTTTCCCATATATTGTCGTCGATATTCAATATGTATTTGCGTTTTCCGATCAGCAGTTTTTCGTATTTATACGGCAGAAACGGAACCAGTTCATACTCGATTATCAGTTTTTCCGGCAACCGGAATGCCCGTAATATCATGCGTAAAAACTCCCGGAGTTTAATGGATTTTTTTACCGGAGTCTGCGAATAAAGTTTCCGTAAATAATCATCGCTGAATCCATCAAAAATGGCAATATCCGCCTGCGGCTCCAACTCCAGCCACCGCTGAAAATACATATAAAAACGGCAGCGGCTGGAAGCTCCAAGCTGACTGTAACGCGGAAAAAAACCTACACTCATAATTATTTAGCCCCGTTAAGAAAATACATTACAACTTCCCCCCTGCCCCGGACTTGAAAGACACCGCGATATTCAAAGTCGAATTTATCCTGCATGGCAAGCGTGATCTTTTCCGGCACATTTATTTTCATAGCTTCCGACGCGTGTTCTATGCGTGAAGCCAAATTTACCGTATCGCCGAAAATATCGTATATATATTTATCCTGCCCCACGATTCCACCGATCACCGCCCCGGTATTTATGCCGAAACGCATCAGCCATTTTCTTTTATTGCTTTGCTGATTGCGTTGCTCAAGTGCCTGCCGAACCTCCAACGCCGCATTGAGCATATTAAAGCACGGATCGCCATCGCTTTTGTGCATTCCCGCCGCCGCCATATACGCATCGCCGACAGTTTTTATCCGTTCGCAGTGGTGTTTGGCAAAAATCCGGTCGAACATGCCGAATATATCATTAAGTTCGCTTAAAAGTTCTTCAGGTTCAATTTCAGGAACAATTCCGGTAAAGTTTATTATATCAGCAAAGAACACAGCAGTATATTCAAAACGTTCAGGAGTGCTTCTGCCTTTTTCCTGCAAATCCTTTATCACCCGTTCCGGCAATATGCTGTGCAAAAGTTTATCGGATTTCTGCCGTTCAAGTTCCAGAGCCTCTTTCAGCTCCATCAAACGCTCACCGGCATTGTTCAGGAAATCCCGGTGTTCTTCCAATGCGGCAACTTCCTGCTCAAACTCAATTTTATGCCGTTTGAATTGGCGGTGTTTATACAACAAAATCGCCGCCGCAAACGCCATCAAAAGCAGCAGAATAACTTCAACTGACAGGGTGGAGAACTCAAACATCTGCTTTATACTTTCTTCCCCCGGTTGCTGATTTTATGCCTTGCCCAGTTCCACAGAACGCTTGTACGCCGCCAGTTCAGCTTCAACCACAGTACCGCTGAATCCTTTACTTGAAAGATGATTTACCGCACAAATCGTAGAGCCGCCGGGGGAACAGACCTGATCGCGTAATTCGGTGGGATGTATATTCGTTTCCAGCACCATTGCGGCCGCACCTTTTACGGTAGCAGCGGCAAGTTTCTTTGCCAGCTCGCGGGGCAGACCTAAAGTTACACCGCCATCAGCCATGGCCTGGATCATTTCGTAAATATAAGCTGGACCGCAGCCGGATACTGCGGTTACT
Source organism: Lentisphaerota bacterium (assembly GCA_015061885.1). Classification (GTDB taxonomy): domain Bacteria; phylum Verrucomicrobiota; class Lentisphaeria; order Victivallales; family Victivallaceae; genus SIG78. The sequence continues at coordinate 98,338 of SUVS01000001.1, read as the reverse complement.
GCATCAAGCATTTTTTCTTCAAGCAGATAAAACTCACCGATTGATTTCAGGATTTTTTCCGCCAGCAGCTGATCGTCAGCCGTGGCTGAAGGCGATACAGCGTAAGCTCCGCACCCCTCACCTATCAATGCCGGAGTATTGGGCATGACCCGTATTATCCGGCTGGCTCCGGACAAAGAACCGAGTTTTTCCAGCGTCACTCCGGCTACAATAGATATAACAAGTTTATCAGTCAACAACCCGCTCAAAGGTTTAAGAGCTTCGGCAAGATATTGCGGTTTGACTGCCAGAAGCACGGCGTCGCACTCCTGCATCATAGTCTGCGGATCGGCACTCATTTCTATACCCACAATATCAGCAAACGCTTTTCCGGCGGCCGCCGAACAATCATACGCCATAACATCTTTTGCAGAAAAAGTGCTTTTTACCATACCACCGGCAATAGCTGTTGCCATTCTGCCGGCACCGAGAAAACCGATTTTACAGTTGCTCATAATAATATAACCTTAAAAATGTTTTATCGTTTCCACCGCCGCTGTAATCAATGCGGCGGCAAATAAATAATATGCAAAGCAGTCCAGTCTGCCTTTCTTCAATAATTTTATCAATCCGGCAAGTGAAAAATATCCTACCACTGCCGAAACAATAAAACCGATAAATACCGGCAAAAGTTCCCCGCCGGAAATCGTATCGGAATTTTTGAACATATCAACAACTTCCAGCAAAGCGGCCCCTCCGATCGCCGGAATCGCCAGCAAAAACGAAAAAACTGCGGCATCAGCCTTACGGAGTTTTACCATCACCCCGCAGCTGATCGTACTGCCGGAACGGGATATACCCGGCGTGATCGCCAGTGCTTGAGCCAAACCGATCAGAACAGCCTGCTTGAAACTCATTTTTTCCGCCGTAACAGCATCAGGGGCATCTTCTTTTTTTCTGAACACACACACAAGCATCGTTCCGGTAAAGGCAAACCCCAGAGCGGCAACATATGGCGAAGCAAAAAGTTTGTCAGCCAAATGCAGTTTTTTGAGTGCTATACCCACCACCCCCGCCGGAATAGATCCGACAATGACCAATCCGATGAGCCGCCGCCGCAAAGGATCAAACACAATACGGCAAAGGCTTTTGAAATAAAACACAATGATCGCCAGTAAGGTTCCGGCATGAAGAACAATATTAAGCAACATACTTTCTTCGACATCAAACTTGAACCAGTTGCTCAATACCAGCAAATGTCCGGAGGAACTTATGGGCAGAAACTCGGCAATACCCTGTGCCGCTGCCAATATACAAATTTTAAGTATTTCATCCATAAAAATCTTAACTCTGAATATCTATCAATACCACGATTCGCCTTCTTGGGCCTTTTCCACGATCTCTTTACCGGAATCTTTCACTTTTTCGGCACCGTCCTTAATTTTTTCAACCGTTTCCGATTCGTTTATTTCTTCGACCTTTTCCTGCAAATCGCCGTATTTATCCGAAATCTTTTCTTTGGTACTGGAAAGTTTGTTTTTTACCGAACTGACAGCTTCCCCGGTTTTGTTTTTCACATTCTCAAACTCCTGCTGCACATCAACACCTTTTTCTTCCAGAGCCGGTTTGGCAATGAAGAACCAGAGAACTGCCGCCACTGCCGCAATCAGCAACAGAATCCCAACCCAGGTCATACAACCGCTTTTTTCGGGAGCTGGAACATTTGCAGGGACCTGTTGATTATTATTTTCTTCACTCATTGCATATTGCCTTACAGTTCATCATCATTATTATTGCCGGGCTTTGTCCGTTTTCGCCCAAAAACAGTTATAGGTATTTTATGCTCTACACGAGCCGTGGCTGTTACCGAAAAAAGATCCGAAATAAACCCCAGAGCATTGACCATCCAGCATGTATTGCACTCACACGGTTCATCCATACCTTGAATCATCACCTGCCATGGGTTATCCAATGCTCTTGCCAGAAACAGCTCGCCATTGATGTTACACAATACAGTCATACCGGGCAGCCACTGTTTTACTTCGGCAATTTCTATACGCACATCGTAAAGCTCCGACCAGCCAAACTCCGTTCCGGGGGCAGTAACAATGACCAAGCCGACTTTTTCGCCATTTTCCACACCGATCATGTGCCGCCATGCAAAGTCGATCAGATGATCGTACATCGGATTGAAATTCAGCATATCTTCAAGTTTGACTATCGGCAGCTTGATAGTTACTTTGCCGCACGGTTGAAACGGCGTCCCCTGATCCCGGAAAATATGCCCGTTTGCTGTTTGTGCATTACAAGATGCCGGTTTCGGCGGTTCCGGAACGACCTGCCACAATTCACTGACATTGCAGTTGAATATTGCCGCCAGCCGGACGGCTTCGTGCGGTGTAGGCTGTACATTGACCTTATTTTCAAGCATCTGGAGATTTTCTTCCGGAATTCCGCTCATTTGCGAAAGTTTTTCCAGCGTAAGACCGCACCGTGTGCGGGAACTTTTTATAAAATCATTCAAAGGTGAACGCAACTCCTGATCGCCGGAACGGATGCGGGCAAGGCAATCCCGTAACTCGGCAGCGGTATTGCGGTCAAGTTTCAAATGTTCCATTATCATATCAAGTTGATGCAATTTGGGAGTGATCATTCCGGAAAGCATCTGCGATACTGCCGAACCGGAAATTCCCAGCAATTCAGCAATATCCAGCTGTCTTACATTATTTTCTTTGATATGTCTTTTAAGCAAGCTGCAAAAATATCTTTTCAAATTAGAAACAGCCACATTCAACTCCAATCTGTGTAAATTATTAATTTAACACTGAAAAATCATCCATCGAACAACTCACTGTATTTATCCACTTATGAAATATAATACATTTTTTTCAGCTTGCAACTTAAAATAAGTATTTTTTTCTCTTTTAGTACTATCAAGAGTTGACTTCAAAAGCTGTAATGGAAAATCTGATAATATCCAGCATGGTAATGCGATAAAAAAAACTGTTCCAACATATACAAGCTGCATAATATTTGGAACAGTCTGAAAAAATAACAGAACGCGAAGCTGTTTCAAATTATTTTACTACTTCAACTTGATTATCTGCCGGTACATCAATGCAGTAAATATCGTTGAAATATGCCCGTTCCGGCAAAACGATCATTACATTCAGCGGGCGGTCTTCGGTGGCAAACAATGCGTGATGCCACACTCCGGGCTGTAACTTTACTATCGTGCCCTGCGGCACATAAAATGCTTCCACTTCATCAGCGTTCAATTCTTTACCGGCACCGGCGGGAGCCACCCAGATGATCGCATCCTGATCCAGCGGCATAGCTGCTTCGCAAGTGTGGTTGTGGAATTCAGCAGCATTCACCACCATAGGCCGCGGCATGATTCGGCAGGTGGAAAAAGAGGGCATTGCACCGCCCAGATCGACCGGCAGCATATCCCGGAAAAATGCCAGCGTGGCATCTTTGGGGCCGGTGGCACACTGATCCAGCGGATCAATAAGCTGGGCGTAATCACCAAATTTGTGAAAGGCTTCACGGGAGAGTTGTTGAACTTTAACAGTTTTCATTTTGTACTCCTTGTTGTGAGGTTGATTATTCTGCGGTAAGTTCCACTAATTCATATTTATTACTGCCCAGACCGATTTTTTCGGCATAGACAAGTTGTTCGGCTCCGGCAAATTTTTTGCCTTTGGCCACAGCTGCATCATAACAAGCCCGGTCGATCGCCACGGGGTCAAGCGAAGCAAAAATCCCGATATCATCCACGCAAGCACGCATCGGCAGCGGTTCGCAGTCGCAGCCTCGGGTGATGTTCAAAGCAAAATTCAGGAAAATATGCTGTTTATCTTTACACGCCGCATAGGCATATTCCACAAGTTTTTCGCGGAAAAACTTACCTTTGAACAGAGCATTTACCAAGCCGCCCCATGAGAAAATCGACACCGCGTGATGTTTACAGACCGAAAAACACGCTCCGCACCCCAGACATTTGCTTTTGTCGATAAATGGCGATTTACCCAGCGTAATAGCGTTTGCCTGACAGCGGCTCTGACACATCCCGCACCGCTTGCACAGCCATTTGCGGATACGCGGCCGCACATTCATGTGCATGGCAAGTTTGCCGCCCTTGCTGGCAAACCCCATACTCAACTGTTTGATCGCACCGCCGAACCCGGCAAGGGCATGACCTTTGAAATGACTTAAAACCAGCACTTGTTTATAACGCTCAAAAGCCTTGCCGACAGAACATTTTTCAAAGTGTTTCAAATCAACATTCACCAGATACTGCTCTTCGCCGCTTGCTCCATCGGCAATTTCCACGGGCAAAGCGGTAAAACCGTGTTCTTTTGCCAATTCAAGGTGCGATTCCCGTTTGAAGCGTTTGCCGCCGTAAAGAACACTGGTTTCCAGAAAACGATCTTCACAACTATGTTCTTTAAGGTAATCAATAATACCGTTGTAAGTTGCCGCTTTGATAAAAGTACGGTTGCCTTTTTCGCCGAAATGGGTTTTGATCGGCACTTTGCCTTCAAGTTGCACATTTTCTTCGGCGATGAGAGTTTCCAAAAGTTTGCGGGCAGCTTTGCCGGCAAACTCAATATCTTTATTATCAACTTTTATAAAATAAACTTTGCTCATAAAACAAACCTTTCAAATTTTATAATCACTTCCTAATATACAACAAATTATCTGCTTTGCACATCAAATATACAAAATATTGTTTGTTTTTATAATATTTTATGCTATTGTAATGCAGTTTTACAATGGAGATTTTTTATGCGAGAACAATGTCCTGTTTGCGGTTCGACCGATCTGGTGTTGACCAATGGCACTTACAGTACCGGTTGCGGGTGTCTGGGGTTATTGCTCTTCGGCTGGGTGGGCTTACTGCTCGGTTTGCTTGGGCTTGGCAATTACGAACTGGTTTGCAAACATTGCGGCAGCCGCTGGCCGGTGGGCAAACCGCATCAGGCAAACCGCGGCACCGGGTGTGGATGCTTTTTCCTGCTGCTGATTATAATAATCATCATTGCCGCATTCGGGTGTAAGAGTCATAATCTTTCTATTGAAGATGGAGCCTGGCAGCTCAAATCAGTTCAAACCCGTACCCCGATAACACTTTTTGTAGAAAAAGACGGCAGTTTTTACGGATATGGAGGCGTAAACCGCTATTTCGGTAAACTGGCAGTACCTTTTAAAAATGGTGAATTTGCCATAAAAGGCACACCGGGCGTAACGATGATGTTCGGCCCTGATCTGAACAAAGAACAGAATTATTTGAAAGCACTCACTGCCGCAGATCAATGGAAGATCAATTCCAACCGAGAACTTGAACTTTACAGTAACGGCAAAAAAACTGCCGTTTTTGAATATAAACCGGAAATCAGACCCAATAAATAAATCATGAAAATATTGAATGTATCCAGTGGTGCCGTAGGAGCTTACTTCTGCGGCAGACTTGCTCAAAAAGGTGCCGAAGTAGCTGTAACCGTCCGTTCCGACCGGGAACTGGTTGCGGCAAATGGTTTTGAAATAAAAAGTATTGCCGGTGATTTCACCTTCCGCCCGGCAGAAGTTTTAAGCAATGCTTCTGAATATAAAAACGATGCTGATTATCTGATTTTGACCAGCAAAGTTCTGCCTGATGCCGATATGGTCGAACTGATAAAACCCGCCGTAAAACCCGGCACGGTGATCGTGCTTATTCAAAATGGTATAGGTATAGAAGATGCCATTGCTCAAGCCTTCCCGGCAAACGAAATATTAAGTGCCATCGCTTACATCGGCGTAAGCCGTATTGCTCCGGGCAAATTGAATCATCAGGGTGCGGGCAAACTCATTATCGGTAAATTCGGCGGCGGCGAAAGCGAAAAATGTAAAACTCTGTGCAATATGTTTGAAGCCGCCGGAGTTCCGGCTGAATACACTGATAATATAGCATTTTACCGCTGGAAAAAACTTTTGTGGAATGTACCGTTCAATGCCCTGTCGGTTTTGGGCGGAGGACTTTTGACCAGCGAAATGACCGACCGCAACAGAACCGAAGCTCTCTGCAGAGAGTTGATGAAAGAAGTTATAGCCGTTGCCGGAAAATGCAATGTTACACTCCCGGAAAATCTGGTGGAAGAAAATATTGAATACACCCGCAATTTTCCCCCTTACAAAACCAGTATGCTCGTGGATTGCGAAAACTTCCGTCCGGTGGAAGCCGATGCCATCGTCGGCAGAGTTGTGCTTTACGGCGAAAAATTCAATGTATCAATCCCGCATCTGCAAACAGTTTATGCCATATTAAAAGCGTTTGATACGCACCGCAAAAATACCGGAGTGTATAATAAATAATGCGATCCGGCAAATACATTGCTTTTATATTGTTTTTATTGACGGCGTTTCAACTGTCGGCATCTTATGTTGTCTGCACAACTTACCCGATATGGCTGATGACCAGAGCCGTTGCCGGCAATGCCCCAAATATAGCAATCGTACTGCTGATGCCTGCCGATTGCGGTTGTGCCCACGACTACACCCCTGCTCCGCAGGATCTGGCAAAGGTAATGCAGAAAGGTACTTTGTTGATCGCCAATGGTCTGGGGTTAGACGACCACATAGTCAACGCCGCCAAAAAAGTCAATAAAAATATCAATGTATGTTGGGCCGCCGGGTACCGGGATAAAATCGACGCTCATTATTTTATCAATCCCGGTAATGCCAAAATAATGTTGGATAAAATAGCCTTTATTTTAAGCAAAGATGCTCCGGATAATAAAGATATTTATTACGCCAACAAAGTCAAATACCATCTGCAGCTAAATGAATTGAGTAAACAATACAAGCAACTGCCGCTCCGGAAGTCTGTTGTTTTGCAAAGCAGTACTTTTATTCATCTGGCAAAAGCCGCCAATTACGATATTATATTGGCAAAAAAAGAACATGATGCGTTTTTGAGTTCCAGCGGCCTGCAAAAACTTCTGCTGACGATAAAAAAACAGAAACCATACGCTATCTGGGCAGAAAAAGGTTGCATTGATCCGGTGATAAAAATGTTGAAAAAGCATACAAAACTGCCGGTGATCGAACTTGATACCATGCTGCGGGGCGTTGACGAGCCGCCGGAAGATCACTTTATAAAACTTATGCGTTCAAATTTGGAAACGCTTCAAAAGGCGGCAAAGCAATGAAGTGCAATATTCATCATTGTGCCTGTGCAAAACATACGGCAATAAAAATAGAAAATCTTTCAGTTGAACTGAACAATGTAAAGATATTGCAGGATATTTCTGCGGCAATTCCCCGTGGAGTGTGTACCGCGATCGTAGGCCCCAACGGAGCTGGAAAAAGCACTCTTGCCCGGGCGATCCTCGGATTTCAATCCTGCCGGGGCAATATTCTTTTTGGTCAGGAGGATAACACTTTTACCCATCGCCCGCCCCGCTGGGGATATGTGCCGCAAAAAGTACAATTTGACCGCAACATGCCTTTAACAGTAATGGAGTTTCTGGCTCTGCCGCTTACCATTGTGCCGGTTTTCTTCGGAATAAGAAGCAAACTCAAAGCCCGAATAACTCAAATGCTTGATTGTGTGGAAGCATTACACCTTGCCCACCGTCAACTGGGTCAGCTCTCCGGCGGCGAACTCCAACGCGTAATGCTCGCACAGGCTCTTTTGCAGGCTCCGGAGATCGTGGTGCTTGATGAACCATCTGCCGGAGTGGATTTTCAGGGCGAAAAAATCTGCTGCGGTCTTTTGGAAAAAATCCGTAAAGAAAAACACTTTACCCAGATAATGATCAGCCACGACCTTGCCACGGTTGCGGCACACGCGGCTCATGTTATTTGCATAAATCACCGTTTGATCGCTTCCGGGCACCCGGATGAAGTTCTGACACAGGAAAATTTGCAGAAAGCATTCGGTCAGCACACCCCGGTCATTCATCCGGCACAACATCGGGAGGTTTGCACATGCTCGAACGATGCGTAAACTTTGCGTGCGAAATCATCGGCAAACTCCCTTTTGAGTGTATGCAGTTTAATTTTATGCAAATTGCTTTGCTGGCAACGCTCTTTCTGGCACCGCTCACTGCGGTTGCCGGGGTGCAGGTAGTCAACTATCGTATGGCGTTTTTTGCCGATACCATCGGACACAGCGTTTTTGCCGGAGCGGCATTGGGCGTGCTTTTTCTGGGCAGCAACGGTGCGGCGTGGGGAATGCCGCTCACTGCGTTATTGATCGGCATCGGGGTATTGTTTCTGCAAAAAAGCGGCAAACAATCTTCGGATACGGTTATCGGGGTGTTTTTTGCCTTCATAGTTTCGCTGGGCTTACTGCTGATGAGCAACAGCAATAATCTGCCCAAAGCCGGACAATTTATTTTTGGCGATATATTGCTGGTAACAGCTCAAGATACCGCATTGCTGATAATATTGGCTATTATCTACACGCTTTTTATAACAACAGCATTCAATCCGCTTTTGCTTATAGCCATAGATGAAGATCTGGCACGGGCAAACCGGATAAAAAGTCTGATTTTTGAATTATTGCATATATCGCTTTTGGCATTGATTGTTATTTTTACAGTAAAAATCGCCGGAGTTCTGCTTGCCGGAGCTATGTTGATAGTACCGGCGGCGGCGGCACGCAATCTGACCAGACACGCCGGAAGAATGTTTTGGGGAGCGGCAATCATCGGACTGATTTCCGGAATAAGCGGTTTATTTGTTTCGGCTCAAGAGTGGGCAAACTTCCCCGCCGGAGCGGCAATGGTCATGGTAAGCTGCATTATTTTTGCCGTAAGTCTGGTTTGGAAAAAGGCAACAAGGTAACAACCGCATTCCACGGAAGAACGGAATATAACAGTAATTAACGGAAAGTAAAAGTTTTTCCTGCATTTCCCCCGTTAAAATCCGTTCCTTACCGTTATCTTCCGTTTTTCTCCCGGCGGCATGTGGTGTATTACGATTCTTTATTTTTCCTGCGGTCGTGGAAAAAGAATTGTATGGCATTGTAGCTGTTGTGCCACAGCACATAACTTATTACCCCCATCGCCACCAATGGCCCGGCATAAACCAATGCCAGGTAAATCGTCAATGTGGTATTTTTCTGCCCCAGACTCTGGCTGGCTTCGTGCTTGAAACCCTTCTCGCCGATCCAATGACCGATGGTAAAATTCGCCGCACATATCAGCAGTGCGATCAATGCTATCTCGCCAACTATACCCAGTGATACATCAGGATTTTTCTGAAAAAACTCTGACGCCTGTGTGGCAATGATAAAAAGCGTGATCGACCAGAGCGAAAAGGTGGCAGTACGCACTTTTTTCGGCCATTCTCTCGCCGCCGGATGGATCTTTAACACTATTCTGGAAACAATATAAGGTATTACCAGCAGAAAAGCCAACGACTCCAACACCCGCAGCATAAAACCCCACGATGTATCGCCGCACACCATACCCATCAACGGCGGCAACACAAATGCAATACCAAGATTAGTAACTACAAAAGCAGTAAGCACATACCCCACATTGCCGCCGAGGAATCCCATAACGACCGCCGCCGCGGTGGCAGTGGGCGTTATCCCCACAAAAAATGCGGCTTTTGCCAGTGTATCATCGCCGGTTATAAATTTTACGGCAAAATAACAACTCACCCCGATAATAAGATTGACCAGCAGAACTATGAAATGCGATTTCCGCAGTTTCATATCTCTGATACTCAATCCCAGAAAGACCATCAGCAGCATGATCATCAGAAGCCAGCGGATCAGAAAACTTGTACATGCCGCCTGCGGAAAAAACATCCCCAGCCCAAGCGGTACAAAAATCATTGCCGGTCTTAAAAGATTTTTTATCATACCTTCTCCTGATAATCACAAACAAAAAGGCGACTTTTTCAGCCGCCCTTTTGCAAAAAAATATTGATTTCTATCAGCCGTTACGCTTTTCGAAGTCTTTCATAAAGTCGATCAGAGCATCAACACCTGCCATCGGCATGGCGTTGTAGATGCTGGCACGGCAACCGCCGACAATACGATGGCCTTTGAGCTGGGTCAGACCGGCAGCGGTGGCTTCTTTGACAAACTGGGCATCAAGCTCTTCGCTGGGCAGACGCCACACAACGTTCATGCGGGAACGGCTATCCTTCTGAACCGGAGTGCTGTAATAAGCACTGCTATCGAGGAAGTCATACAGTTTGGCAGCCTTGGCATCGTTGATCTTTTCGATCGCCGCAATACCGCCCTGGGCTTTGATCCAGTCAGTAACCAGAGCCAGCAGATAAATGGCAAAGGTCGGCGGAGTATTGTAGAGCGAATTGTTTTCGCTGTAAGTCGAATACTTGAGCATGGTCGGCAGATTTGCCGGAGTGCGTTCCAAGAGATCGTTACGCATAATCACCACAGCCATACCGCTGGGGCCGAGGTTCTTCTGGGCACCGGCGTAGATCATACCGAAATCATCGACATTGACTTCGCGGGACATGATGTCGCTGGACATATCGGCAATAAGCGGCACATTTTTGTCAACTTTCGGGAAAGTGCGGTACTGGGTACCGGCAACAGTGTTGTTGCTGGTAATGTGCAGATAAGCGGCATCTGCGGGAGTGGCTTCCCATTTGGCGAAATCCGGAATGTAAGCGTATTTATCTTCTTTGCTGGAGCAGACGATGCGGGCTTTGCCGAGGTTGGCGGCTTCTTTGTAAGCCTTGTTGCTCCACACACCGGTATCGGCATAATCGGCAACTTTGTCACCGAGCAGGTTCATGGCGAGCATGGCAAACTGCATACTGGCACCGCCCTGGATGAACATCACGGAATAATCGTCGCTGACCTTCATAAGTTCTTTGACATTGGCAACTGCACGGTCAATGACTTCGGTGAACTGCTTACCGCGGTGAGAAAGTTCCACAAGACCACTGCCGGAATCTTTAAAATTGCAGAATTCAGCTTGAGCGATTTTCATTACATCCTCCGGCAGCATAGCCGGACCTGCACTGAAGTTATAGGTCTTCATTGTTTTATCCTTTCTCAATAAATGAAGTGTGCTAAAAATTTTAAGTAGATAATATACACCGTTTTATTTATTTTTCAACTCATTTTGCATTTTTTTTATGCAAAGACACTTTCAAAACAATTTTGACAAAAAAAACGCCATACAGCGTTCAGCCGTACAGCGTTTTATAATCAGTCGATCAGGTTCAGCGTTTGACGCGGGCGTTACCGCTCCAGATGCTCCAAACCTGTTCTTCGTCAGCCGGCTGACCGTAGTCAGTCAGGTGAGTGGTGGCCAATGCACCGGTTGCCCAGCCGAACTGGATCCATTTTTCCGGTTCCCAGCCGCGGAGGATAGCATACAGGAAGCCGCCGACAAAACCGTCGCCGCCGCCGATACGGTCAAGCACGGTAATATCGCGGGGTTCAACGACCTGCCATTCGCCGTTGACATTGGCAATAGCACCCCACAGGTGGTGGTTGGCACTGACGACCTGACGCAGAGTGGTGGCAAAAGCGTAGGCGTTGGGATAAGCGGCCTTGACGCGTTCGACCATTTCTTTGAAGTTTTCGATTTTCGCACCAATATCTTTACCGCCGGCTTCCGGGCCCTTGATCTTCAAGCAGAGCTGGAAGTCTTCTTCGTTACCGATAAGAATGTCAGCCAAGCTGGCGATTTCGGCAAAAATAGCGGTCAATTCTTCTTCACGGCCCTTCCAGAAGCTGGCACGGTAGTTAAGGTCGAAGGAGATGCGGCTGCCGTATTTCTTGGCGGCACGGGCGATTTCCAGACAGAATTTGCTGGTTTCGGGCGAAAGAGCCGCGATCAGACCGGAAAGGTGAACGATCTGGACACCTTCTTTGCCGAAGATGCGGTCGAGGTCGAAATCTTTGACATTCAGCAGTCTGCCGACTTCACCGGCACGGTCGTTCTGCACGCGGGGACCGCGGCTGCCGTAACCACTGTCAGCCAGATTGAACTGATGACGGACGCCCCAGGGGCCTTCCTGTTCAAATTCCGGACCTTCGTAATCCATGTGACGGCCGGCAAGATTATCTTTGATCATGCGGGCAACCGGACTGCCTTTGACAAACGCGGTCAGAACCTTGACCGGCAGTCCCAGAAAACTGGCAACGCTTGCAACGTTGGTTTCGGCACTGGTAACCTGCATCTTGAATGTTTCACTGCAATGGAAGGGCTGACCATCGACGGGGGTCAGGCGGACGCCCATGCTGGTCGGGACCAACAAAGCGTAAGCGGCATCTTTTTTAAGTTCAGGAGCCATGATTTGTATCCTTTTGTTATTATTTGTGTTAGGGTTTCAAATTTGCTGAACCGTGTTAATATAGCACTTTAAACGCCAAAAACAAGCATTAAAGCATTTTTTCTTGATTATTGATGCTTTTCCAATATTTTTACGATTGCCGAGCGGGCATTTTTTCGTGCCAGGTCAAGGGCTGTTTCGTTATTTTTATTGGTATGATTTACATTTATTCCGCCGATTTCCAGCAAGCGTTTCACTGTATTTTCACTGCCATTGGCGGCGGCAATCATCAATGCACTGTTGCCGTTGCGATCACACTCATTGGGGTTTGCTCCGGCATTGAGCAGAGATTCGGCTATTTGATAATGCTTTTTATGCAATGCACCAACCAACACTCCATTACCATCATTGCTGCCCGCCCACAGTGGTGCGTGATGTTTCAATAAAAGCAGCACTGTACTGTGATGACCTGATAACACCGCATAATGCAAAGCTGTTTTACCGTTCTGACTGCCGCCGGCAATATCAGCTTTGTATTGCAGCAGTAATTCTACAGCCTGAACATGCCCGTTTCCTGCCGCCAGCATCAGCGGCAGGGTATTGAGTTTATCCGCCGATTCGGTATCAGCTCCGGCTTTCAGCAAAACTTTCAAGCACTCAACATGACCTCGTTCTGCGGCAGTATGCAATGCACTCCTGCCGGTTTTATCGCGGAAGTTACGATCAGCCTTTTTGTTCAAAAGATACCTTACCAACAGATAATCGCCCTTTCCGGCGGCATTCAGCAGCTGTTCATTTACCGGTACAACCAGGTTTACCTTCAAGCTGTCATTATCTGCCGAAAACTTTGCGGTGTATTCTTTATTTAACAAATACAGCAATAAAAAAATGGCACAGATCATACCGCCCAGCGGCAGGATCATACGCCATTTGTTTTTATTTTTACTGCCCGGCAATGCTCAAAACTCCCGGTGCAATGCTATTACTTTGCCCTGCAATACAACTTCGTTGGCGGCATAACGCTGAACTTTATATTCAGCATTTGCCGGATGCAGTTCCACTTTGCCGTCATCCAGCAGATAATAGCTTTTCACAGTAGTTTCGTTATTGACCAACGCTACAACTACATCGCCGTTTTTCACGGGGCAATCTTTTTGCACGATCACAATATCGCCATCAAAGATACCAAGTTCACGCATACTTTCTCCGCTCACCTGCAAGGCAAAAAGAGCTTCCTTTTCCACTAAAGCAGCGTATTTACTGCATACAGGAAATTCGCCGTCTGCCAAGGCGGGGCTGTCGGCGGGCATGCCGGCATTGATCCTGCCCAGCAATGGGATCGAAAGTGTAAATGACATGTGCGGAACCTGCCGGTTCCGGCGTTTTACAGTTATACTGCGGGCTTTGGAAGAACGGGAAATATGGTTTTTCCGCTGCAACGCTTTCAAATGAGCAAACACTGTAGAGGTTTTCACCCCAAAGTGATCCGCTATTTCGTAAACTGTCGGAGCCATGCCGGATTTATCCTGAAAATCATCAATAAAATCCAGCATATTCTTCTGTTTTTCAGTAAGTGATTTCATAAAAAAACTCCGTATCAGTATGGCAGTAAGCCAAAGCCGACAATGCGGCAATTTCCGTTCAACACAGCTATACGCACTTCAAAAAGCATATCTTTATCAGCCGCCGCCGGAACTTTTTCACTGCCGTTAAAACTCACTTTCCAGAAAAGCCGTCTGGTTGGCTTCATATTCATATCACCCATGTATGAGTATTGTTTGATACCGCCAAACTGATTGAAAACCTTCACCAAACGGTCAAATCTGGCTTGCGAAAACTTATTTTTATCATCACCTATATTGAGCGATTCAGCTAATTTGTAATCGTTGGTCTGATATGCCTGCAAGAGCTTCTCCCCCAGCGTCCGACCCTGTGCAACAACAGCACCGAGCTGAATGGAGGGTATTTCACTTATCTTTACTTTGGGCTCTCCAGACTTACCATCTGCTGTGGTACTGCACCCGGCAGATGCCAGAGCAGCAAGCACAACAGTCAGCAGATAATATTTCGAAAATTTCATAACAAACCTCCGGAATATCAGACCGCAAAATTACTTATTGAGTTTGGCAACAAAACTCTGGAGCCGTTCAGCAGCCTTGCGGATATTTTCTTCGCTGCAAGCGTAAGAGAAACGGATCATATTGTCTGCACCAAAGCTGCTGCACGGAATCGCCGCAAGTTTTTCTTCTTCCAGCAAACGGGTACAGAATTCGTCAGAACCCATACCGAAAGCGGAAATATCGCACAAGAGATAGAACGCACCCTGCGGACGCAGACATTTGATACCGTCGATCTTGCTGACCAGCGAATAAATCAAATCGCGGCGTTTGGCAAATGCCTGACGCATATTTTCAATATCAGCATCTGCCTTGCCTTCCAATGCGGCAATAGCACCGTACTGGGCAAAGGTCGTTACATTGCTGGTGGTATGGCTCTGGAACGCGATGATGCGTTTGGCAAGCCACAGCGGAGCGGTCAGGAAACCGATACGCCAGCCGGTCATACTGTAAGCCTTGCTGCAGCCGTTGACGGTGATGGTCAGATTGCGGATCTCTTCGGAAAGCGACGCTATACTGATGTGGGGTTTATCGGCATCATAAACGAGCTTTTCGTAAATTTCGTCAGCCAGAATCATGAAATTGTGCTTGACAGCGATATTGGCAATAGCCTCAAGTTTGGCTCTGGAGTACACCGCACCGGTCGGGTTGGAGGGTGTGGTCAGGATCATCAGCTTGGTTTTTTCGGTAACAGCAGCTTCCAATTCTTCGGGAACCAGCTCAAAGTTGTTTTCAGCTTTGGTGTTGACGATCACCGGTTTGGCCCCGGTGGTATTGACCATTTCCGGATAGCTCAACCAGAAAGGAGCCGGAATGATCACTTCATCGCCGGGGCCGCAAAGTGCCGCGATAGCACTGAACACAGAAAATTTGGCACCGGGAGCGACCACGCACTGTTCAAAAGTACAAGGTATATTGTTTTCTTCGGTAAATTTCTTTGCCACAAGTTTACGCAATTCCGGCAGACCGCTGGCGGGAGTGTAATAGACTTTGCTTTCGTTCAACGCCTGAATACAGGCATCTTTTACGGCTTTCGGGGTATCAAAGTCCGGTTCACCGGCAGCCATACTGCACACGTCAAGACCTTCAGCTTTCAATGCTTTGGCTTTGGCGGTGATCGCCAGAGTTGCCGAAGGAGTAAGTCCGCCCATGTAACCTGTAATTTTCTGTAAATCCTGCATTTTTTCTTCTCTCGATTTTTATAGTTTAACAAACATTGTTTACTGCTTATAAAAAAAGCACACACATAATTAATGTACCCTCACAAATATAATAATCCAAATTTCAATACCATCTTTAAATAATTTTTTTTTGATTTTTTTACCTGAATCAGGGATTTTCGGGCCAATCGTGCTTGGGATAGCGGCCTTTCAGATCATTGCGGACAAGTTTATAGGAGCCGCTCCAGAAGTTGCCGATGTCGGAAGTTGTCTGCACCGGACGGCCTGCCGGACTTAACAATATTATGGAAAGTTTGACCTTGCCGTTAAGCAAAACCGGCTGTTTCCGCACGCCGAAAAAGTGCTGTAATTTGCCGGACAAACTTGGAGGATCAGTAGTATAATCGACCTTGAATTCCCGGTTGTTTTCCAATTTCACACTACCGGGAAGCAACCGGGCGAGTTCCTGCTGCTGAAAGTAATCCAGCAATGAATAGACCGCATTGTGCCAATCAACATTCTTCAACATATTTTTGCCAAATTTTTCCGGCAGAAAACTGTAAAGCAGTTCTTCGATATGTTCAAGGATATATTCATCGCTCAAAAGCGGCAGTTCTGTATCATTTAAATATTGGTGGATAAACTCCAATTTACCCTGTAATTTTCTGATACTTTCCGGGAAATGCAGTATGTTCAGTGAATTACGGCGGATAACTCCGGCCAGAACACGGCACAATTCGCCGCGTTCCGGCTCTTTGCCGCGGATTTTATTGAATACGATCGCTCCGAACTTACGCTCCACGGTACACTCTACGGTTAAATCAGACGGCTCGATTTTCAGCTTTACATCTTCGGTAAACCCGTCCGGCAGAAAATCCTCCAGCTCCCATGCCTCAACACCGGCGGCAAGCTGTATCAGGGCATTATCCGGACGATCACTCAAATCCAACGCCACAATAAATTCATTGCCCGCAACATTATCCAGTTCGCGGAATTCAGCAGCTTTTCCGCTGGCGAGCAAATATTTCAATTCGCCCATTGAGCCGCGCCGACGGGCAACTCTTTCCGGGAAAGCTATAGCCAGCAATGCTCCGATGGAAAGATTTCCTTTATCGGCATACACTATTGAATTTTTCAACCGCCGTGCCGTCTGTTCCGCCAGCATCCGGGCTTGAGCAAACCTTTTGTCAAGCTCCATTTGCGAAAGCATATCGGATATATTTGTATAAATATTGTGCCGCATATCAACTGCATCCAGCAACGCCGCCAGCCGGATGCCGGTTTTTGCCATGCCTTTTTTGATTGCACTTGCAACCAAATGCCCGGAACGGACGCTCAACGAACACTGGTGTATGAGTTTACCGTGTGCGGTTATCGTGCCGTTTTCATCTACTGCGTTTATGCTCTGCAAATATTTTTCTGCCGCTTGCCACGCACTTTCCGGAGGCTTTTCCATAAATTTAAGTTTTCCGGGATCGTTTACTCCCCATGCGGCAAGCTCCAACGCCATTTGCGTTAAATCGCTGTAACTTATTTCGCCGGGACGGAGAACTTCGCGTTTGCTGTGTTCGTGTTCGCTCCACAACCGGTACGCTATCCCCGGTGCTGTACGCCCTGCCCGTCCGGAACGCTGTTCGGCGGCGGCTTGCGAAATCGGCACCGTCTGCAAATGCGATAAACCATTGCCGGAGTTGAAACTCGATTGTCTGGTAAAACCGCAATCCACTACAATGTTCACGCCGTCAATCGTCAGACTGCTTTCGGCAATAGAAGTGGCAAGCACGATCTTGCGGAAACCTTCCGGAGCCGGTTCAATGGCTTTCCGCTGCAATGAGTTATCCAATCTGCCGTAAAGCGGTACAATATATGACGATTCATCTGTAATGCGTTTTTTCAATATTTCTTCGCAGGAGCGTATATCCGCCTCCCCCGGAAGAAACGCCAATATACTGCCGGAGTGTTTCTGATAAGACCGACAAACAACATTGGCAACATTTTCGCTCAAAGTCAGCTCACTGCGGCGGGGCTGATACAATATTTCAACCGGATACGACCGGCCTTTGCTTTCTATAACCGGAGCATTGTCAAGCAATTCAGAAGTTTTCGTGCAATCAATCGTTGCCGACATGGCAAGAATACGCAAGTCATGTCGCAGAGCTTCGGCACTGTCCAACGCCAGAGCAAGAGCCAAATCTGCCTGCAGACTGCGTTCATGAAATTCGTCAAAAATAATCAGTCCGACATCCCGCAATTCCGGATCACGCTGGATCATATTAGTCAGCATGCCTTCGGTAACTACTTCAAGTATGGTATCTGCACTTACCTTCCGGTCAAGCCGCATCCGGTAACCGACTTGCTTACCGATTTCACACCCGAGATTTCTTGCCAGCTGATTAGCCGCGGCATAAGCGGCGATACGGCGGGGCTCAAGCATAATGATCTTGCGGTCTGCCAAGTATGGCTCATTCAAAAGCAAAAGCGGCAATACTGTACTTTTACCGGAACCGGCGGGAGAACTCAAAACAGCCCGTTTATGCTGTACAAGAGCAGAACGTACCGCATCGGCAGCTTCGACTACCGGATACGCAGAAAGATCAGGTATTTTCATTAAATAAGTTTTTCCAACGCCGCCAGGGTTTTATCCGTTGCACCGGAGTGTTCAGATATTGCGGCAAATGCTTTATTGCCCAGTTCATTACGCAACTCATCATTTTCCAGCAATTCAGCCAGAACATCTGTCAATTCACTGTCGGCGGCAATCGTTTTTATAGCATTTTTGCCGGTCAGAACCTGCATCAGGAAGCGGAAATTACGCAACACAGCCCCGGTCACGATCGCTTTTTTCAGCAGTGCCGGCTCAATCAGGTTATGACCTTCATCATGTCCGGCAATACTTTTGCCCATGATTACTACATCCGAAGCCTTCATGAATTTAAGCATTTCGCCGGTGGTATCCGCCAGCAGACAGAGTATTTTTTCTCCTGTGCGGCTGTCGTTACTGCGGCGGGCAGTGCCGATTTCCAACTTGGCAAGCGTCTGCATAACTTCTTCGCCGCGTTCGGCATGGCGGGGAATCAACACCAGACGCAAATTGTCATTTTTTGCATAAAGCTCTTTAAAACTTGCCGCGATCACCGCTTCTTCGCCGGGGTGGGTGCTGGCTCCGAGGATCACCTTGTATTCCCCTGCCCCAAAGTATCCGCTCAAGTCAACTGCCTTCAAATCCGATGGCACACTCTGGTCAAACTTCAGATTGCCGCAATTAAGCACATTCGCTTGAGGCGATACCAGATTGAACCGCTCTTTATCGCCCTCACTTTGAGCGGCAATAACATCAAACTTTGCCAGCAACGGTGCAAAGAAAAACTTGAACCGGGTATATCCTTTTGCCGAATGATCCGAAAGTCTGGCATTGACCAACGCAGTCTTTACACCTTGCTTTTTGGCTTGAACTATCAAATTGGGCCATATCTCGGTTTCAAAAATCACCAGCATTTGCGGTTTGAGCATCCGCAACACTTTTTTGACCATCCAGAGAAAATCCATGGGGCAGAATATGGCACTTGCCCCTTCCGGCAACTGTTTGCGAACCAACTCCTGACCGGTGGTGGTTCCGGTGGAGATAACTATCGGCAAATCAGGGTAACACGCCCGCAGTTTTCTGCACAACGCCAAAGCAATTACGCTTTCGCCCACGCTTACAGCATGGATCCAGATGCCGTTTTTATATGCTTCAAGCTCAACTTTACGCTCTTTAGAGTAACAGGCAAAGCGTTCGCCGAAAGTCTTTTTCCACCCCGGCCGCCGCCAGAGTTTCCACAGCAAGCCCGGTACAAAAAAGATAAAACCCAACGGCAAAACCAAATTGTAGAAAAAAAGCAGTATTTTCATTAAAAACCCCGAAAAACCTTCTTAAAAACTTACAGCCACATCGCCGGATATTTTTGTGGGCGGCAACATCAATTTTATTCCATTGACCGCACTCCAGTCCTGATCGAAAGTACGCAGCAGCAACGGGTCGGTCGGTTCGCCCCAGCAATTCAAATCAATGATTTTCACCGTCTGGTCATCGCTTTCCAGAAAAATATCTATCACCACATCTTTGACCGGCAGATTATTTTTTATCTGTTCAAACCATTTGCAAACAGCCGCGTACAAATTTTCCTTTATACCTTCCAAACGCCGGAAATGACGCACCAGATTATACTGACTCATTGCACGCAATTCGCCATCTTGCACAAACAACCGGAATTCGCGGGTACGGTCTATACGCACAAAAGGCTTTATCGCCAGATATTCCACCTTGCCGTCAGTTGCCGCCTGCCGGACTTTGGCAGAGTTTGCAAGAAAATACCACGCACTTTCAGCAGAATGGACTGCACCGCGTTTGGCTTCAAAACGCTCCGTATCCGTAGGAGAGCACAAATCACTGGAAATAAAGTAGTTATCCAACGCTCCACCACGCATTACATTCTTCAACCGGGCAATCACTGATTGGGTTGCTTCGCCATTGCCGATGCCGTCTGTCAGCAGTTTTACATCATCACCGGTCAGCTTCAAAAAAACTGTCGGCATACTGTGTTCACCCAGAACCGGATACCAATTCACGATCCGGCAAAAATCATCTTTCTGCATATATTTTCACACTCCCTCTTCACGCCATTGCTGTTCCTGCCGGAGCCGCTCCAAACGGTTCATAATAACGATCAGATAAAAAGTCATACCTAATACATATATCATATTGAAGCTCAAATACGGCAGCTCCAATGCTTCGGCAACACTTCCGATAAGCATGGGAGGAAAACCGGCATAAATTGCTAACACGATCAATTCTTTGAATGGCAACCGATGCGGACGCCCGATATTCATCAACAGCGTTACCCCCGCAAACATACCTATATATATTATTACTTCCAGCAAAGTTTTTCGCAAAAGCAATACGCCGACTCCGACCATGATCGCCAAGTCGGTCAATGCGGTCAGTTTTTCCGGCGTAAGAGTTTCACTTTCACCGGCTTTCAAATCCAGCCGAACCGATTGTATTTTATTCAATTCAGCAAGCAATGAATCTTTGCCGTAAACCACCATATTATCCATTCTGCCCAGCGGATTGAATGGCGAAACAACGCTGTATTTACCGCCATCCAATGCTTGCCACAGCACAAATCTGCCATCGCGTTTCCAGAGGATTCCCATATCGCAATCTTTACCAAACGCTTCCGGCAACCCACCGTTATTATCCGCCAGATAGGTTACACTCATATTGTTATGCAGCATAAAATAGCGGCTTCTTTCCGGCTCCAGCACCGGCTGGATCCCAGTTTTTGAGCAGAGAATACCTTGACAATTTTCCACCACAGCGGCCAGCGATTTATGTATCGAGAGTTTCAGTGCCGGGTAAAAACCGACACCGATTATTATTGCCGAAATAACCGACATCAGCAGTAAATGCCCACACGCCCGGGCAAAGCTCTGATTTCTCAAGCGGTCAAAAACCGCCAAACCGGCACATGTACCGTATAACGCCCGGAAAAAATTTGTTTTCATGCCTTGATTTCCCGCTGAAAATTAAATCTTTTACCTCTGCGTTCCAATGCGGCAAGCTCATCGGCGACCGTTGCTTTTACCTCATCGGTCAAACGGTCAATAAATACGTATCCATCCAAATGATCGACTTCGTGCTGAATACATCTGGCAAGCAAACCGCCGCACTCAAACTCAATACTCTGACCGGAAAGGTCTTGAGCCTTTACCTTTATCAGACGCGGACGCATCACTTCGGCATAAATCTCCGGCACCGACAGGCAGCCTTCGTCGTACGGTTCGATTTCACTGCCAAACTCTGTTATTTCCGGATTCACCAGAGCCAGCGGCATTTGCGGCAGTAGCTGCAATTCGCCGGGAGTGGGCGGATTACCCATACTGCTTTGAGCTATATCCAAGACGATCAAACGCTTATGTACTCCGATCTGCACTGCCGCCAAACCAATACCGTTAAGCTCATGCATGGCACGGGTCATCGTGCGGGCAAGTTCGGTAAGTTCGCGGTCAAAAACAGTTACTTTTTCCGACTCTTTCTTCAAACTGCCGTTACCGTAAGTTTGAAGCATATATTTTTTGCGTTTGACAAATCCCATTTATAACAACTCCGGTATCCTGACACGCAATCAGCCCTCCGGTATATCTGGCGATTCCCGGAGAGCATTGCACTCATCTTACTGCTCCGCCGGACAAGTTCCGGCTGGATATGATGTTTTTATTTTTTCGGTTGAGGTCCGACAAACTCTTCCTTTTTCTGCAATTCAGATTGCGGAACAGCTTTTCTGTCAGCATCCTCTTTTATATCTTGAGCCTCTTCTTTATCGGCTTCTTCGGCAGCTTCAGTTGCCGCAATAGCCAGATAGCGGTTGACTTCATCCTGATCGGCAGTACCGTTTACATTGTCCTGCATTCCCTGTTTGGCAAGCACTTCCAAAGTTACAGAAGCTCCGCTGACGCCTTCAAAACCGCGGCCAAGATTATTTACATTAGCAGCGGCTTCAAGCTGTGCCCGTGCCTTCTGCACATTGGCAAGAGCCTGAACCAGAGTACCTTCAGCCGAAACCACATTTCTTTGAGCTTCGTTCAAACGCACGATTTCCGCCTGACCGGCATCGTATTCGGCCTGCACAAGATCACGCTGTTCAAAAACCAGTTTGCGGATCGCAAAGTAGAGATTCGCCTGTTTGATATTCACATCGTAATTGGCATACGCTGTACGCACATCATTGACCACAGACAACCATGCCTGGGCCACGGAAAATTCAGCGATCGCCAAATTGGCTTTGGCTTCACGGGTGGCATTGTAACGCTGGAACCCGTTGAAGATCACCCATTCAGCCGACACGCCGTAATTTAAATCCTGCGTATCAATACTGCGGCTGTAACCGCCGTTTCTGCCGTGATAAATATCTTTACTGCCGGTCAGGGAGTATGATGCACTGGCACGGATCACCGGCGAAAAAGCACTGTAGGTCTGATAGAGCTGATATTCGCTGATCTTAAGCTGTTCGCGGTAGCTTTTAAGGTCAGGACGATTGGCGAGAGCCATATCCAGATAAGTATCAACACTCAACAGCAGTGATTCGCTTTCGTATTTGATTTCGGGGAACTTGATCGTATCCGGAATAGTCCCTTCCGGATACCCCATCAAAGCTGCCAGAGTGTAAAGAGCAGTCGAATAGTTGTACTCGGCTGTCAAACGGTTGGAGTCAGCCTGATTCACCTGGATCTGGAAGTTCAGCACATCTGACAGCGGCACCGCACCGTACTGATGTTTGATTTCAGTTTCCCGGAGGTTTTTAAGCTGAAAGCTCATATCTTCCAACGCAATACGCCGGTTTTCATTCGCCAGCAATATATCGTAGTAAGCCTGTGCCACAGCTAATAACAGCTGACGGCGGGCATTTTCGTTAAGAGCTACTACACTGGAGTAATTGTGCTTGGCAGCCATAATACCGAACTCGCGGCTCAAACCATCGAACAACAGCAAACTTGCAGACACCCCGCCGGAAAAACGGCTGCTGTAATCCTGATTGGGATTGCTGGTACGGTGAGCAGCAGACCCCTGCTGGGACATATAATCAGTAATACCGCCACTCCAGCCGGCACTCATAGAAATTGTCGGCGAATAGGAAGCAAAGGATTGGTAATAACGCATCTTTGCCGCATTTACCGAGTGATACGCCGCTACATAATTCGGATTGTTCAGCAATGCGATCTTCTGGGCATCTTCCAAAGTCAGAGTCTTGACAGATTGCAGAATATTATCTGCCTTGGAGCGTTCCCGTTCACTGAAACTGTCGAATTTAAAATCTCCTGCCGGTGGGGTGTAGCCCTTGGAACAACCCGTGGCACTTACAGCCAGCAACCCGCAACAGGCGACAGCCGGCAGCCAACGCAAATAAGAGTGCTTCATTTATAATTTTTTTCCTATATTAGATATAAAATTATTATAACACGCAAAAAAGTTTATTCATTAAAGTAATTTACCACAGTTTTCGCTTTTTGCAAGTCGCTAAATGACCAGTAAGTCACATTTTTTTCAATAAAAACAAAAAAAAATGCGGAAAACCTTAACAGCATTCCGCAACAATAAAAACGATCTATGGAGGTAAATTCAGCTTTTCAACTGCCGCTCCAGCAATGAAACCGCCCGGCGTAATTCCTCATCTTTGGCACACAGTTCAGGAACTTTTGTCCACGCATTCATGATCGTGGCATGATTACGGCCGAAGGCACTGCCGATTTGCGGGAAACTGCTGTCAGTTAATTTGCGTGCCAGATACATGGCAACCATTCTGGGCTCCGCAATACTCTTGGGCCGCTTATTGCTCAAAAGATCGCTGACCCGCAAATTGAAATATTCCGCAACTTTCTTTTGAATATCATCGACCGTGATCTGCTGCGAAGTAAATTCTTCTTCAAAAACAGAATGGAGTATGTACTCCACGCGTTCAATAGTTATAGGCATATCCTGATCCAGCGACACTCTGGTCAGCAACTGCATCAAAGCCCCTTGCAAACGGCGGACATTACTGGAGATCCGCGATGCAATAAATTCCAGGATCTCATCATCGAAACGCATCATAAAATTCTGCTGCATACCACGGAGAATAGCTATACGCACTTCCAGCCCCGGAGCATAAATTTCGGTCGTGACCCCCTGTTCAAAACGGGAAATAAGACGGGCTTCCAACCCGGATATTTCCGACGGGCGTTTATCCGAAGTAAGAATGATCTGCTTGCCTTCAGAGTAAAGAGCATTAAAGGCGTTAAAGAACTGTTCCTGCAGCTGCCCCTTGCTGCCCAGAACATGAATATCGTCCACCAGGAGCATATCAACATCACGCAGCTGCGAACGGAACGAACCGTACTGATGACTTTTGAGCGACTCAACAAAGCAATTCAATATTTCTTCGCAGGTAGCGTAACGCACAACCATATTCGGATTATTTTTCTGCACTTCATGAGCCACCGCGTGCAACAGATGGGTTTTGCCGATACCGGTATTACCGTAAATATAAAGCGGGTTGAACAACCCCGGCTTTTCTGCGGCGGTGCGGGCAGCAGTATAGGCATAGCGGTTTTCTTCGCCCACTACAAAGTTATCGAAAGTGTAACTTGAGTAAACTCTGTTGCTTTTAGCCGGAGTGCTTATATTGCTTAAAGTTTCCGGCATCGTATCGACGGCTTTATCCTCTTCGGCTTTTACCTGTTCAACCGGTTCGCTTGGAATTTGCGGAGCAAACCCCTCTTCAAACTTATGCCCATAATCATGTCCGGCAATATTGCTCAAAGCCTCGGCGATCTGTGTTGAATATGACCTTTCCACCCATTCGGCAAAAAAGTCATCGGCAACGCCAAGCACCAGACAGGCTCCATCCAACCGCAGAGGCTGCATATTGAGAAACCACTGCTTATAGATGTTATCCGGCACCATAGTACGCAACCGTTCTGTGGCTATCTTCCACAATTCTGCCGCTAATTGTTCTCCGTTAGACATTTTTTTCCTTGATTTTTCCATGCATTTCCGTGCATCACGCCGGAAACAGCATTTTAACTTATATACACATTATTCAATACTTTTCAGTTTCACAGACCGCCCAAGTTGTTCACAAGTCGTTGTTAATCATGCGTGCGTGTGCTACTTACAGCTTTTTATACCCGTTTTATGCACTTGCTCCGCCCCTCCCCGGCAACTCTACATCCAACAACAAGTTACAGCTTTTTTACGCTCAAACAGCCTCAAAAAGCCCCAACCTTCCGGTTTCAGGCGAGTGCTTCAGCATCTTTTTTTGCTGTAAAAAGTCAAAACCCTGCAATACAATCGCAACTTACAACAAATCAGGCAAAACAGCACACAAGTTATTAACAAGTTATTAACAACCCCGACTCACTTTCGCTTGCGGCGAACAATTAACAATTTACTCCCACTTTGTCAATATTTCAAATCAAAATTGAAAAGTTTTCAAGAAAAAAAGTTGAAATTTTTATTGTTTCGGGACTTGACATTTTACGAATATGGGTATATATAGGAAAAATTTCCGTCAAGACCCGAAAGTGCCTTGCTTTTTTGGCTTTGATGTATTACATTATAGTGCAATAAAACAAGAGGCGGCAAAAGCGTTGTTTAAAGATACTGCCGGATCCCGCCCGTGTCAAATAAATTTTCAGGATATTGGTTTATGAAACAGAAAAACCGCGTTCGCCGTCTTTACAAAACCGGATACGCCCTGACGCCGCAGAAACGGATAGATCAGAGTGCTGTGCTTTGCGAAGACAGTTCCATACTCGCCGTCGGCGGGGTATCGGCTTTTAATATGGAAGCAGAACTGGAAGTATATGATCTGCCAGATGCTTATATCATGCCCGGTTTTATTGATTCACACATTCACGGCGGTGCCGGGTTCGATGCCTCCCGTGCCAGCCGCAACGAAGGCAGTATTCAATCCATGAGCCGGCTTCTGGCTTCGCGTGGAGTCACCGCCTTTGTACCGACCGTGGTAAGTTTGAATCACGAAACAATGCTCAATGAAATATCTGCCCTTGCTGAAATGATAAATGCCCCCATGCCCGGAGCCGAACCGGTGGGAATACACCTTGAAGGGCCTTTTATAAATCCTCTAAAAAGAGGTGCCCAGGATATATCATCCATCCGGCAGTTCGACCCGGTCTTGATGCAGGAATTGATTGCCGCCGGTAAAGGATTGATCCGCAGGGTGACTTTTGCTCCGGAACTGCCGGGAGCGGATAAACTTGTTGAATTACTGCTGCAAGCCAATATTCAGCCATCCATGGGGCACAGTATAGCCAATGAAGAAGAAACCTTGCGTGCCATTGATGCCGGAGCCCGCTGCTGTACGCATCTGTTCAACGGCATGCCCCCGCTGGAACAGCGGCATATATCAATAACCGCCGTGGCGTTGACCGATGACCGGGTTACGGTTGAACTTATCATCGACGGCAAACACCTGCACCCGCGTATGGTAGAGCTGGCGTGCCGTTGTAAGCCGGAAACCAAACTGGTGGCGGTCAGCGATGCGATCATGGCATCCGGAATGCCCGACGGCAGATACTTTATCGGCGATTCGCCGATCGTGGTGGAAAAAGGTTTTTCGCTCACGCCGGAAGGCAAACTTGCCGGTACCACCACTATGCTCGATGACGGCTGGCACAGTTTGATGAACTACGCCAATACCGACGAAACTTATGCCGCCGGCAGCGTAAACTACAACCCTGCCCTGTCGCTGGGTTTGAGCGACCGCGGCATACTCCGGCCGGGAACCCGAGCGGATATGGCGATCTTTGAACAGCACACCAATAAACTGCTCATGACAATATGCCGCGGCGAAATCATTTTTTGTGCAGAAAACATAAAACCGGTTCAGAAACCATCCGAACAAGAGAATATATAATGAAGAAATCAGATAAAGTCCTGGATTATCAACTGCTTGATACCGGAAATTTCCGTAAACTTGAACAGGTCGGCCCGTGGAAACTCATCCGGCCGGCGTTGAACGCCTGCTGGTCGCCCATGCTGCAGAAAGATCAATGGCTTTCTGCCGATGCCGAATTCATCCGCGACAGTTCCGGACACGGCAAATGGAAAACTCTCAACCGCACTCTGCCGGAAAGCTGGTCAATGCGATGGGGCAACTTTGATCTGCACATCAAACCGACCAGTTTCGGGCATTTGGGATTTTTTGCCGAACAGTACGAAAACTGGAAGTTTTTTGAAGAGATCATCCCCACGCTGGGCAAAGATGTCAAGACAATGAACCTGTTTGCTTATTCGGGCATCGGTTCAATGGCAATGGCAAGAGCCGGAGCGTTGGTATCGCATCTTGATGCCTCCCGCGGCATGGTGGAATGGGGCAGGATCAATCAGAGCATGAATGATGATGTACCCGACCGGATACGCTGGATCGTTGACGATGTAAACAAATTCTGTAAGCGGGAGTTACGCCGCGGCAACCGTTATAACGGTATCGCTCTTGACCCGCCGAGTTTCGGCAGAGGCAGTGCCGGTCAGCTCTGGAAAATCGACGATCAGATCATAGAACTGCTTGCCATGTGCCGCGATCTTCTGGAAAAAGACGGCAATGCTTTTGTAACTTTGAGCTGTCACTCACCGGGATTTACGCCGCTGGGTCTGGAGCGGTTGCTGGAATCGGTACTGGGGAAAGGTTCGATCCAAAGCCGGGAAATGACCATACCGGAAGCCACCGGCAGAGTACTGCCCGCCGGTATAACCGCCACCTGGATGCGTAAGTAAAATACTTTACAGAACTGCCGCGATCTTATCGAGAGTGCGGCAGACTTTTTCCACTCCGGGGTAATTGCTGTAAAGGAAAATATGATCTTTTATGGTATTGTACCGCTCAAGAAACGCCTTTTCTCCGCCCTTTCCCAGCAGAAAACGGTCTATGCCGACTGCTAACGGGTATGCGGGATTGTTTTGCAGAAAAGTCAACCGTTCTTCGAGCGTGGTACTGTAATAGCGGTGAAAAAGCTCCACATGCACAGTTTTTGACGGATCATTGCTCCGACAAAATGAAAAATCCGGAAAAATCACCCCTTTGCCGGCTATCCGGGGCAAATCCGCCGCCGGAGCCTCCTGCCAGTGTTCGGCATGAGTACGGAAGTGCCGGATAAAAAGTGCGACTTCTTCCGGCACA
This sequence comes from Lentisphaerota bacterium, assembly GCA_015061885.1. Classification (GTDB taxonomy): domain Bacteria; phylum Verrucomicrobiota; class Lentisphaeria; order Victivallales; family Victivallaceae; genus SIG78. The sequence continues at coordinate 70,102 of SUVS01000001.1, read as the reverse complement.
CAGGCTGCCCAGCGGCGGGCGGAACTTTTCAGATCACAATTTTTACTGGAAAGGTTGAGTATTTCCACATTGTCATTATTCCGCAAACGCAGTCTGGCACGCATTTTCCACTCCTGCATCAAAAGTATTACCTGAAAGAACGCCGCCAGCTGCAAGCCGTATTTGCGGTTTTCGCCAAAAAGCACAGCAGGGCCGCTGACCACCAGCTTTACTTCGTGCGTGGAAACTTTTTCGATTTCAGCCAGCAAACGGAAAAATTTCAGCCGCCGCATGAATTTACGCAAGGTCATAGGGTCGGGATCAGCCAGAAAAAGCTCCAGACTTTCAGCGTATAACAGCAGCCCCTGCACCAGATTTACATTGTATATATTGCAAAGTTCAGCCACATTCCATGCCGGAGCGGCGGTCAAACGGTCAAATTCCGGCAGATCGCCGTAAATATCGCGGGCAAAAAAACCTTCATCTGTCATGCTCTGCTGTACTTTCCGTCGGTAAAGCTCCAAACTTTCAACACCGTTCAACAATACTTTAGCGGCACATTTGAACAACTTTTCCCGCATGGCAGCCGGTTCGTACTCAACGCCCTGCCCGGTAAAAGTACAATGATCGAGTATTACTTTGTTCATGCCGGCAGCGGCTTTTCCATTCAAAGCGGCTTTCAGAAAAGGTTCCAGATTTTCTTCCAGTTCCGACCGGGAGAGCTGTTTTGCCGCCGCCTCCTGATAAATATCCAGCAAAGCCCCGGCTATGATCTTGTCTGCCGGAGTGTTTTTCAGGAAACGCACACTTATTCTGCCTGAATTGCGGCTGTATTGCAGATGTTCACGGTTCAGCATATACCGCCTCCGGGTACTTTACTGGAATACGCCCGGTGTTCGCGGCGGCGGTTGAGTATATTCAATTCGCTGGTAGAAGAATTGACCAGTTCATAGAGAATTGCTTTTTTACCCGGTTTGGCACGCAGTATGCGGCCGAGCCGCTGAACATGCTCCCGCACACTTGCTCCGCCGGAAACGATTATGCCGATATTGGCTTCCGGCACATCGACTCCTTCGTTGAGAACTTTGCTGGAAACCAGCACCGGACAATCGCCGGTTCGGAAATTTTCCAGCATACAGCGGCGTTCAGCACTTTTGGTGTGGTGCGTAAGTACCGGCAGATAATAGCGTCTGCCCAGCTCATAAGCCGCGGCATTCTCAGCAGTAAAAATAATGATCCGTTCTCCCGCGTGACGCATGAGAAGAGCCCAGACCATTTTGAATTTTTCTTCGCCGCCGCGGGCGATGCTTTTCTGTTTGAGATAGGCTTCAAACGCTTTGCGTCCGGCTTGCCCGTTGCGGGCTACTTCCATAATAAAATTCCGCCAGGAACGCACCGAAGTCATCACCAGACGGTGCTTATGCAGAAAATCAATATATATTTTGCGGTTGAACAAATATTCCGCCTGTTCTTCCCTGTTAAGCGATAATTCAACCGTTTCCACATCATAATCCGAAAGTATGCCTTCTGATAATTCGTCGATCTGTATCCGGCAGCAGACCTCCCCCATCAGGTCTTTCATTATTTCATCGCGGCCGGGATCGCTCTCCGGCGTGGCACTCAAACCCAGCCGGTACGGTGCGATCGACCATTGAGCCGCCAGCTGATTGGCAGGCCCCGGCAGATGATGACACTCGTCGGCAATAAGAAAAGCAAACCGGTTACCGTAAAACTCCATTTTCAGCACCGCCGAATTATAAGTGGCAACCGTTATATCATGTGTTTCGCTGCTGCCGCCGCCCCACATACCGATCGGAACATTGAAAAAACGCTTTAAAACATTTGTCCATTGAGCCAGTAAGTCAATAGTGGGCACCAGTACCAGAGCCGGCCGTTTCAGGCGGGCGATCGCCATCACCGCCAGAATAGTTTTGCCGCTGCCGGTAGGCAACGCCGCAACCCCGCGATAGCCGTTTTTACGCCACGCATCAAAAGCTGTCTGCTGATGCGGACGGGGAATCAGAGTTTCCTGCAAAGCCAGATTACGGATCGGTTCAAACGCACATGCTTCATCGGTAAACGGCAACTGCAAACTGCGGACTTTCTGCAAAATAGATGCATAATCGCAAGCACGGGAACGAAAAGCATTGATCCGGTTGTCAAATTTAAAGAAATCAGGAGCGGCGGCAACCAGCGAAGCTGTTTCATCGCCCGTCCAGACCAGTGTGCCGTTGTCAAAAACTGTCCGGATCATGATTTATCGCCGCCTTGCTGTTTATTGATTTGCTTTTTTAAGGATAAAGATTATAGTAAGTTACATCGGCAAATATAAAATTGCCAGTTATATTAAGATAAAAAATGGAGTTTTTACTGCTTTATGAAATATTTCGGAGCCCATGTAAGTGCCGCCGGAGGTGTTTTCAACGCCCCCTTGAACGCAGCCGCTATCGGAGCGGATACCTTTGCATTGTTCACTAAAAACCAACGGCAGTGGAGTGCCCCGCCGCAGAAAGAGGAAGATATTGCTCAATTCAAAGCAAACTGTCAAGCCCGTAATTTCAGACTTGATATGATCCTGCCGCATGACAGTTACCTTATCAATCTCGGTCAGCCCGATCCCGGCAAAGCCAAAGCTGCTCATGCGGCGTTTACCGAAGAAATGAAACGCTGTCAGGATTTAGGCTTGCACCGCTTGAACTTTCACCCCGGCAGTCATCTCAAACTTATCAGCGAAGACGAGTGTATGCGTCGGATCGCCGATGGCATAAAAACTGCTCTTGCCGGAACCGACGGTGTCTTTGCGGTAATCGAAAACACCGCCGGACAGGGCAGCAATATGGGTTTTACCCTGGAACAAATCGCAAGAATAATCGAATTTACCGCCGCCGATGACCGGGTCAAAGTCTGTATAGATACCTGTCACAGCTATGCTGCCGGTTATGATTTGAAGACGCCGGAAAACTATTACGATTTCTGGCGGCGTTTTGATTCGCTGATCGGCTTCGACCGTCTTGGGGGCATCCACCTGAACGATGCCAAAGCTCCGCTGGGCAGTAAACTCGACCGGCACGACAGTCTGGGCAAAGGAACACTCGGCTGGGAAACTTTTGAACGCATTGCCGCAGATCCGGCTCTGGACGACATACCTATAATACTGGAAACTCCAGTGCCGGAATTATGGGCAGATGAAATCAAGCACCTGAAAACCGCCGCAAAACAAAATTGAAAAACTTTGTTTACGGAGCAATCACGCCATCTGATTTCAGCAGGAGTTTGCCCTCCTTTGAATGCAGTGTCATATTGATCGGATACGAAGCAGAGCGTTCAAAAACTGCGGTTGAACGCCACTCCATTCTACCGGGAGTAAACGGTTGCATTTCCGCAAGTTCGCTGCTCTGCTTTATAAGCACATGTTTGTTGTGTGCGTTCACTATTTCACCATAAAGCTGTGAAATACCCAACGGACTTAACGGAGCCATTTCTATTCTCAATTTATCCTTGCCCTCTATGCCATAGCCCACAACCATATCCTCACTTACAGCATCAAAACGGGAAAGACCTTTTACGGTAATCACGCGGAATCTTACTTTTTTAGTTTCGTTGCGTTTCAGATAAATATTCCAGGCAAAAACAGCATCTCCGGTATTGTTTTCCCACCCGAACTCAACATACTGCAAACTTTCAGCATCAGCAGCATTTTTAATATCCCAAATCAGATTGGTTTTTCCCGGCAACTGCACAAAACCCAGCATATTGACCCTATCAATATTGGGATTGGTAAAAGGTATCCGTTCGCGTGCTACATAATCAACAAACCCGCTTGTATCGTTTTTAGCCGCTTTCCGCCAGAAATAGTTTCTGCCTTTGGTATTATTGAGAACAACTTTTTCGCCATAAGCAAAGTATTTCTGATTCCCGTTTATGTAATCGCTGTATTTACGGGGAATCAGCAAAACCGGATCAGCCTCCCGTAAAAATGTAAACTGGGGCGAAAACTCCACAGCACAATCAGAACGGCCTTTATTGGTAAAAATACCTTCAACAATAAATTCAGCCTTTTTTTCATCCATGCATATTCTTACTTCTGAAGCTATTTTATTATTGTTACGCTTCCAATTCCGGAAATATTTTACCACATCGCCGCTTTTTTCAACTGACCATCTGTCTTCGCCAACCAGATAGGAGCGGCGGCCTTTTGCGGACCATGTACGCAAACCGGGCTTGAAAAACATTCTGATTTTTGCTTTTTCTTCGTCGTAAGTACTGCGGTTGTCACTATCCTTGGAAGGCATATACAAACCGAATTCTTCATGTTTGATCATTGCCCGGTGTACGGAAGGATTAAGCAATGCAACTTCCGAATACATATTACCAGCCACAATACCGGCCTCAACTGTTTTATCACCTTTACCGACTGTTATATTCCGGAATTCGACCCCACTCCCGCTCCAGGCGGCAGCAAACAATAACGAAGCAATAAAACCATGAACTATTTTCACAAGTACCTCCTCGTAACAAAACAAACATTTCCATAAGATGCAAGCCACCGCAAGACAAGACTGTACTTTGGGCAGTTGCTTCTAATAATATATCCCACTTGAAAAAAAAAGCAAATTTGCCCCGTATGATGTGCCAGACAAAAGTATGCAGCTCAAAGACAAGGCTGGACTTCACCGGGTTGCATCTCTTATCTTCAGTCACGATAAAAAAGCTCTACTTAATTGCAATAATCACTTTACTGCTGTATATTATAAGGATATTGTTTTTTTATTTTTTGAAAGGTTTTTGATTATGTTGGCAGTTATCATTTTTTGCGGATTATCCGTTTTGCTTGTTCTGGGCAAAATTCTGCGTACAAGTTTGAGTATTTTCCAGCGGCTCTATCTGCCCAGTTCAGTCATCGGAGGTTTGCTGGGGTTGTTTATCATATCTGTTTTTCATGAATATATCCCCGCAGAGTGGATCAATAACACTAAAAAACTGCCGGGATTTCTTATCAATGTTATTTTTGCCACGCTTTTTCTCGGCGTGACCACGCCCAAATTCAAAGAAATATTCAAGATCGCACTGCCACAGCTCTGTCTTGGTCAGATCATGGCATGGGGGCAGTATGTGCTGGGGCTGGGATTATCCGGGTTACTGCTGGTCAAATTGTTCGGCGTGCCGGAAGCCTTCGGTAACTTGCTGGAGATCGGCTTTCAGGGCGGTCACGGAACAGTCGGCGGTATGACCGAAAGTTTCCTTGCTTACAAGTGGGCTGACGGTGCGGCTTTGGGTTATACCGTTGCCACCGGCGGTATGATCATCGGAATCGTTATCGGCATGGTGCTGGTCAACTGGGCTTTGAAGAAAGGTTTTGTCAAAGAAGTGCGTACTTTTGCCATGCGTAATCACAACGAACGCATTGGAGTGTATAAAAAAGACGAACAGCCTTCTGCCGGGGTACAGACAGTTTTCAGCGACTCGATCGACTCGCTGGCATTGCATCTGGCTCTTGTGGGGGTATCTATTCTTATCGGATTCGGGATGCTCAAATTTTTCCAGTGGGGAGAAGTTGCACTGCTGCCGGATTGCAAAACTCGTATTTTCAAAGGGTTTCCGCTCTTTCCGCTGTGTATGATCGGCGGGGTGATTTTGCAGATATTTGCCTCCAGAGTAAAAATCGACCGTCTGATCGACCATCGTCAGATGAGCCGTATTTCAGGGGCCGCACTGGATTATCTGGTGGTATCGGCAGTGGCAACGATTCAGATTTCGGTAGTGGCAAAAAACTGGCTGCCGCTGCTGATTCTTATTGTTGCCGGAGCAGTTTTCAGCGTTGCATGTGTGATTTTCATAGCTCCCCGGCTCTTCAAAGAAGCCTGGTTTGAGCGTGCTATTGCCGACTTCGGTCAAGCTACCGGAGTGACCGCCACCGGCTTGATGCTGTTGCGGACGGTTGACCCGGAAAACAAGACCGTGGCGGCATCGAGCTTCGGCTATAAACAGCTTATTCACGAACCATTCATGGGCGGAGGCCTCTGGACGGCATTGGCATTGCCGCTGGTATTTACCATGGGGTGGCTGCCGGTGTGGATATTCTGCAGTGCCATGCTGATACTCTGGAGTATTATAGCTGTGATAATCATCAGGAAAAACCGCTGAAAATAATCAATCAAACATTGTTTAAGGATAAAGATCATGCCAATAACCGAAATACTTACCCGTAATGCCCAGCTTTACGGCAACGATGTAGCATTAGTCGAAATAAATCCGCAGGAACTGGAAAAACGCCATACAACCTGGCGGGAATACTCTCTGATAGAATCCAACAATGCCGCATCGTTCCGCAGTGAAATGACCTGGAATGAGTTTGAGCAAAAAGCCAATTCCATGGCAAACTTTCTTTTATCCCGCAACATCGGCAAAGGCAAAAAAGTTGCCATATTGCTGATGAACTGCCTTGAATGGCTGCCTATTTACTTTGGTATTCTCAAAAGCGGTGCAATGGCTGTACCGCTGAATTTCCGTTATTCATCTGATGAAATCAAATATTGTCTGGAACTCGCGGATGTGGACTGTCTGGTATTCGGGCCGGCTTTCACCGGTCGGGTTGAAGCTATTTGCGACCGTATTCCGCGGGTCAAAACTCTGCTTTACATCGGCGAAGACTGTCCGAGCTTTGCCGAACCGTATTCGCTGGCGGGTTACTGTTCAAACAAAGCTCCGGCAATCCATATAAATGAAGACGACGAAGCGGCGATATATTTTTCCAGCGGAACTACCGGTTTTCCCAAAGCGATCGTTCACAATCACCGCAGTTTGATGCACGCCTGTATTGTAGAACAGCAACATCATAAACAAACCAGAGATGACAACTTTCTCTGCATACCGCCGTTGTATCACACCGGGGCAAAAATGCACTGGTTCGGCAGTTTTTTAGTTGGCGGCAAAGCAGTGCTGCTCAAAGGTATCCAGCCGGAATGGATCATCCGTGCGGTATCCGAAGAAAAATGTACCGTGGTCTGGCTGCTGGTGCCGTGGGCACAGGATATTCTTGACGCCATTGAACGCGGCGAAATCAAATTGAGTGATTATCAGCTTGACCAGTGGCGGCTTATGCACATCGGGGCTCAACCGGTACCGCCGAGCCTTATCAAACGCTGGAAGAGTGTTTTCCCGCATCACGCTTATGATACCAACTATGGTTTGAGTGAATCCATCGGCCCCGGTGCCGTGCATCTGGGTATGGAAAATATCGACCATGTAGGTGCTATCGGCAAAGCCGGTTACAACTGGCAGACCATGATCGTAGATACCAACCGCCAACCGGTTCCCCGCGGAGAAGTCGGCGAACTTGCAGTAAAAGGCGACGGTGTAATGCTGCGTTATTACAAAGACGAAAAAGCCACCCGCGAAGTGCTTTCAGACGACGGCTGGCTTTTTACCGGCGACATGGCAAAAGAAGATGAAGAAGGCTTCATCTATCTGGTTGACCGTAAAAAAGATGTTATCATCACCGGCGGAGAAAACCTTTACCCGGTGCAGATCGAAGATTTCCTGCGGCGGCACAACGCCATAAAAGATGTGGCTGTAATCGGTTTGCCCGAACCGCGTCTGGGCGAAATTGCGGCGGCAATCATCGAGGTCAAACCCGACATGACTCTGACCGAAGAAGAAGTCAACAACTTCTGTCTGGATATGCCGCGTTATCAGCGTCCCCGCAAAATCATTTTTGCGGAAGTGCCGCGTAATCCGACCGGTAAGATCGAAAAACCCGTTTTGCGTAAAAAATACGGTGCATCGCTTCTGGTGGCACAGCAGAACGAAATAAACTGAACTTTCACCAACCACAGCAGGAGTTGAAAAATGCAGCAGCCATCCGCCCGCGAACAGTTCGCCTCAAGAGCAGGATTTATTTTAATGAGTGCCGGTTGTGCTATCGGATTGGGTAATGTATGGCGTTTTTCCTATATAGCCGGTGAATACGGCGGCGGATTTTTTGTTCTGCTTTATTTGCTTTTTCTGGCAATACTCGGATTTCCTGTAATGCTTATGGAATTGGCAGTCGGCAGAGCCGGACGCAGTACATTTCCCGGAGCATTCCGCAATCTGCAGTCGCCGCAAAGCAAATTCAAATGGCATAAACCGGTTTACTGGCTTTTTACCGGGAATTTGATATTGCTGATGTTTTATACAGTTATAACCGGCTGGCTGCTGATTTACGCCGCCGGATATATCACAGGGCGGATGACCGCGGTTGTCTCCACCGCAGACAGTGCAAAAATTTTTGAAAATCTGCTTGCAAGTCCGATGCTCCAGACAGTTGGATTACTCGTCAGCGTAGCGATCACCACATTGGTTTGCATGGGCGGAGTACGCAAAACCATTGAAAAATCCATAAAAATAATGATGACAGGGCTGTTTCTGCTGCTTATCGTATTGGTCATTCACGCGTTGCGTCTGCCCAATGCAATACAGGGAGTCAGTTTTTTCCTGAAACCGGATTGGCAGAAATTTGTTGGCGACGGTATTCTCAATACGGTACATGCGGCTATGGCTCAAGCGTTTTTCACCTTGAGTCTGGGCGTAGGCAGTATGGCAGTCTGCGGCAGTTACATGCCCCGCGAACGGTCGCTTGCCAATGAAGGCGTGTGGATAATATCGCTGGATACAATGGTTGCGGTTTTTTCCGGCTTGATAATCTTTCCGGCATGTGCAGCTTTCAGCATCAACCCCAACGCAGGGCCGCCGCTGATTTTCATAACCTTACCCAATGTGTTTGCCAATATGCAATATGGTATATTCTGGGGAGCTTTATTCTTCGTATTCCTATCGATAGCGGCTGTTTCCACCTTGATTGCGGTGTTTGAAAATCTTGTATCCTTCGGTATGGATCAATGGCACTGGAGCCGTAAACGCTCCTGTACGGTCTTTACGGCAATATTGACAGTGCTTTCCCTGCCGTGTATTTTCGGATTCAATATCTGGAAAAGTTTCCAGCCTTTCGGCAAAGGCAGTTCAGTGCTTGATCTGGAAGATTTTATCATCAGCGATAATCTGCTGCCGCTGGGGGCATTCTATGTTGCATTGTTCTGCGTAAGCCGTTACGGCTGGGGGAAAGAAAACTTCCTGCAAGAGATCAATACCGGCAAAGGCTGGCAATTTCCGACATGGCTGTTTTGCTACTGCAAATGGGTATTACCGGCGGTGATACTGCTGATCTGGGTGATCGGTATAGCCAAACGCTTTGCCTGGATTTGAATTCAAATCTGATTTATTTGCTTTCTTTGGTGCCGAAACAGGCGGTTATTGCAAACAAAAGCAATGCTGTACCGGCAACCCATAACGCGGGATTTTCCCAACTCCAGAACGAGCCTTCTCTATTCAGGACATCGTTCAACGGAGCATTGAACTTTGCCAGTACATTGCCGCAATTATTGCGGATCAACGCCGCCGCCGGAACCGCCAGTGCCATACCAACAATACTCCAGACGGCGTAAAGTCTGCCCGAAGCCAGTGCCGAAACAGCGGTAAGTGGAACCAACCCGTTCCATCCCAGCCCAATACCCATAATAATACCGCCGGCAAGCACGCTCCAGAATCCCGGCTGCGGGTAATGACTCTGCACAATGTGAAAGTTTTTCAGCAAAACAAATACGATCATGCCCAATCCGGCAGAAAACAGCAGTATTCTGACCATTTTCATACTTTTGAAAGTAAGGTTTTCTTTAACTTCCACTCGGTCGGAAAAACCGCATTTTATGATCAGTATGCCCAGAAAAATACCGTAAATTATGGCAACAGCCATTCTGACATTTCCAGTCAGAGCCAACGGTTCAAGAGCCCCACAAGCAAATAAAGAAATCATTTTCCGCCCTCCCCGCTTTTGTCTGCCGAACCACCGGAAGATTTTCTGCGTTCAATAAAAAGAGCCGTTATCCCGGCAGTTATTAAAGCAAATACCAGAAAAAACCATGCTGCAGTCGAGTGTTCCATTGCCGCAGAGAGCTGCCCCAAAAGCACATCACCTGCCATGATTGCCCCCAACATGACCAGAAAACCGGAGATCAACGACGAAAAAATACTTTTGAATACCTTGCCGGTAAAACAGGAAACATCTTCCAATGCCCAGACGATTTTGAACGAACCGTTTATCAGCGAACCGCAAAAGCTGCCGAAAAATACTCCGCCAAGCAAACCGAGTTGCCAAGTCCATTCCACTTGCGGCATATCTGACGAGCGGACAGCGTTTTCCGCACTGTCGAAAAGTGCAGTCAGGGTAGTAAACAATCCAATATTATCGTCAAACAGATAAAGCCCCAGCATTATCATAAAAACCAGCAATACGGCATTGACAGAACTGTGCCACTTTTTTTTCAGAAACAACATAAAAACCTCAATAACTCAATCCTCTTGTTCGGCTGCCAATGCTCTGGAAAGCAATATTTCCAACAGCCGCATTGTCCAGACTACATCGTCCCCTGCCCGGTGTGCGGACAAGTCATCCCCCGCCCGGTCAAGCTGCAATGTGTTGCGTAAATTCTGCAAACTGTAACTGGGTAACCCCGGATAAAGTTTGCGTACCAGCAAAAGTGAATCCATCGTTTTGCCCTGCCAGAGCGGTAAACCGGTGCGTGCAAGACTTTCCTGCAAAAAGCTCAAATCAAATCTGGCATTATGTGCCACCAGTGTCGAATTGCGGGCAAACTCCAGAAAATCATGCCCGATATGCTGAAAGCGGGGCGAATCAGCTACCATATCATCGGTAATATGATGCACCCGGCTTGCTCCCGGCGGAATAAGTCTGCCCGGATTTATCAGGGTATGAAATTCGGAATATTCTCCGGTAACTTCCACCCGCATAGCAGCGATTTCCACGATGCGGTCGTTGACCGGACTCATACCGGTAGTTTCCAGATCAAAAACTGTAAAAGGCCCCAATTCAAACCACTGCATAAAAGATTCTGACCTTTCAGGCAATACTTATCATCTGCCGCAGTTCCGCCATGGCTCCGGGAGCCAGTACCCGGTCATCACCGGCGGCGGAAGCATTGGCGGCTTCCACGCAAACCATGGTATGATATTCTTCATCGCCGAAGTCCGGCATTTTCTTCGATTTTTCGATCCAGGGATTCCAGACCACGGTGGAGGTGCTGCCGGATTTGGCGATGCGGATCGTACGGTTGAAAACCGGATCTTCCACATTGACGCTCCCGCTGGTACGGCGGTAAACCCGGTCGATCTCACGGTCAATAACAATGGAACCAGACTGTATGCCTTCCACATTCAAAACCTTGTCGGAGTATTCGCAATCCTCCAGACCGCAAACCTTGATTGCCGCAGAATCCGCCACATTAAAGTAACTGTGCAATGCTCCGGAATAAGCAAGTTCTTCCGTACCGGTATTGTAGATCTTCAGAGCAACGGTCAATGTTGCCCCCAGCGTTACAGAAAGCTCCAGTTTGAATGACTGCGGAGCAAATTTGGCATCCACATCTTTATCCTCCAGGCACAAAGTAACACTCGTTTCACCGGCGGGAGTCTGACCGGCTGATACCATATTCCAGAGCGACACACGGGCGTAACCGTGTCCGCCGAATTTACCGGTAACATCCGGGCCGAACCAGGGCCAGCAAACCGGAATACCGCCGCGGATGGGGTCTCCGGCAGTAAACATGGATTTTTCACTCATCCACAGCACCGGAACTGCACCGGCAGGCGTATAGCTCATAACATGGGCACCATAAAGTGTAAGAGCCGCTTCACCGTAACTGTTGGCAAGTTTAACAGCAGTAAATCCACCGGGCCCGGCATAGAAGTTTACATTTTCAGAACCGAAACGGCTTTGCAGAGCATTAACAGTATTCATAAGAAAATCCATCCTTTTTTGTATTGAAATCTTTTCAAAACACCTCTTTGGGTAATAATTTAACACATTTTATGCTTTTTTGCAACTCTCAAGGCAAGAAAAATTGATTTACAGCTTGAAGATTTCACAAAAGGGTGGTATATTATGCAATGTATTTTTATAATTATGTGCAACTATTGGAGAGCAAAAACTCATGTTTGATAATCTCAGCGATAAATTCGGAGAAATTTTCAAGAAGCTCCGGGGCGAAACCCGTCTGACCGAAAGCAACATTTCTGAAGCCATGCGGGAGATCCGTCTTGCGTTGCTGGATGCCGATGTCAATGTCGATATTGCCCGGGAATTTGTGGAAAAAGTGCGTACCGACTGTCTGGGCGAAGCGGTGCTTAAAAGCATCACCCCCGGTCAGCAGGTGGTAAAAATCGTCAACGACCGCCTGATCGAACTTTTAGGAGAAAAAGCAAGCGGCCTCAATCTTGCCAGTACTCCTACTGTTATCATGCTGGTCGGTCTGCACGGTTCGGGTAAAACCACCACGGCGGCAAAGTTGGCAAAGCACCTTACCGACAAACAGAAAAAGTCGGTTTTGCTGACTGCGTGCGATGTTTACCGCCCGGCGGCTATCGACCAGTTGGAGATCCTCGGTAAAGAACTCGGTATCGAAGTTTACTCCGAACGCGGCAATATGAATGTGCCTGACATTGCCGCCAAGGCTGTCAGCCACGCTAAATTCAACCACATTGATATAGTGATTCTGGATACCGCCGGACGGTTGGAAATCGACGACGCCATGGTACAGGAACTCATCCGACTGCGGCAGAGCGTGCGTGCCGACGAAGTATTGCTGGTAGCCGATGCCGCACTGGGGCAGGAAGCGGTGCATGTGGCAGATACCTTCCATAAAGCATTGAATCTTACCGGTTTTATCCTCACCAAACTCGATGGTGATGCCCGCGGTGGTGCGGCACTTTCCATACGCCAGGTAACTCAATGCCCGGTCAAGTTTATCGGGTTGGGCGAAAAACTTGACGATCTTGATGTGTTTTATCCCGACCGGATGGCATCGCGTATCCTCGGCATGGGCGACGTGGTATCGCTCGTGGAAAAAGCCGCCACCGATCTCGATCAGGAAGAAGCCGAAAAACTGGCGGCAAAACTCCGGAAAAATGAATTTGACTTTAATGATTTCTTGAGTCAGATCAAACAATTTGACAAACTTGGCGGTCTGGAAGGATTGCTCAAATTTCTGCCCGGCGGCAAACAACTCTCCGAAGCGGCATCAATGATCGACCCGCGGGAGTTCAAGCGGCTGGAAGCGATGGTGCTTTCGATGACACCGGAGGAACGCTCCAATCCTGACAGTATCGACTTTGCCCGCCGCAAGCGTATCGCCAAAGGCTGCGGTCTGCCGCTGGAAAAAATCGCCGGTTATATCCGGCAGTTCAACCAGATGCGTAAAATGATGAAAAAAGGCGGCTTGATGAAAGCCCTTATGGGCGGCGGCACGTCCATGCCCGGCAGTATGCCTTCCGGCGGCGGATTCAACCCCTTCGGCGGCGGTGTGCAGACCGTCAGCAAAAAAGAGCAGGAAAAGAAAAAACGCATCGCCAAGCTCAAGAAAAAAGAAAAGCAGAAACAGCGTCGTAAAAAATAAGCAGAACCACATAAGAAAAGCAGGAGAATATATTTATGTTGACATTTATCAGTGCAATAATCATCGGATTGATCGCCGCCTACACCAGCGGTTACGCTATGAAAAATATGGCATGGGGCTCCATAATCGGCATTGCGGCAATGATTCTGACCCAGGTATTGATCGGATTGTATATCCGCACCCGGGTAAACAAGATAAACAATGCCATTCAGGCTAAACTGCAGGAAGTTCAAGCCAAGATACAGCGTAAAGTCAATATGATGCAGCAGAAGCCCGGCATGTCGCCTAAATTCATGCAGAGCACTATCGAAAAAGAACAAGCCCAGGCAGTCCACAATGCTTTGGAAATGACAGAACAGCTCAAACGCTACTATCTCTGGAGCCCGTTGCTGGCAAAACAGATTAACACGATGAAAATGATGTTTCATTACCAGATCAAAGAATTTGCCCAGGCAGATGCGTTGATGGATAAATGTCTGTTCTTCGACTCCACATCTTCAGCCATGCGTATAGCCCGTATGTACCGCAAAAATGATCCGGCACTGGATAAATTTGCCAAAAGCAAACTCAAGCGTGCAAAAGGTGATTCGGCGGTGCTGCTTTACGCTCTTTACAGCTGGATTCTGGTAAAACGCAACGAAATCGAAGCCGCCCGTCAGGTGTTGGCAGACAGCAAAAAACGCTGTGATAATGAAGTGTTGAATGCCAACTGGGAACGCCTTACCAATGACAAGGCAAAGAATTTTTCCAACGCGGCACTGGGCGAAATGTGGTATATGCTTTACCTTGAAGAACCCAAAGTCAAAACCCAGCGGATGCGTCCCCAGTTCTGAAGCAGTTTTCAAGGTATCTTTATGAGTATCATCCGCCAGACATCAACTGAACTTGCCGCGGCAAGAGAGTTTGCCGTAACCCCCATAGCTCCGGCATTGCTTGAACACGGAGTGGTGGTAAAATCCCCCAACTGGCTGGGTGATGCAGTCATGACTCTGCCGGCATTGCACGCATTGCACATGATGTTGCCGGAAAAGGCCCCGCTGGTGGTTGTAGCTCCGGCACAGGTAGCTGACCTTTACCGGCTTTGCTCCGGAGTGACCTATGTTATTACCATAAAGGAAGCTCACAAAAGCTGGGACAAAAGTGTATATGCCAAGTTACGGGCATTCAATTTCAAAGTCGGAGTGATGTTCAGTAATTCACTGCGTGATGCGTGGCAGATGCGTTGTGCAGGCATCCGGCAATTATACGGCAGAGCCGCCCGCTGCCGGGGCTTGCTGATGAAAAAAACATTCAGATTTCCAGCGTGGCAGAAGGGGATTCTCAACGAAAGTCATCACGCCAACGAATACCTTTCCATCGTTTGCAGTATGGGGGCAAAACGCCCCGAACCGCTGATGCCGCAGTTGAATTCTAAATTGACCATGGGACAACTGACTTTGAAAATGCAAAGTTTCTGCCAGCACCCCAAACTGCTGCTGATGGCACCGGGTGCGGCATACGGAGCCGCCAAACGCTGGGACAGCGGCAAATTCAATCAGGTGGCGGCGGCTTATATTGAACGCGGCGGCATAGTTGCAGTTCTGGGCAGTAAATCAGAACGGATGATCGGCGATGAAGTCATAGCCGGACTGCCGGAAAATAAAGCATTCAACCTCTCCGGCGAAACCAATTTCAGTGATTTATACAATCTTTTGAAAAATGCCCGGGCATGCGTAGCCAACGATTCGGGAATAATGCATCTGGCGGCGGCACTTGGCGTACCGGGAGTGGCGGTTTTCGGCCCGACCGATTACCGGGCAACGGGACCGGTCAGCGATAAATGGCTGATTATTTATGATAAGGAAAAGTGTTCGCCATGTTTCAAACGCGTATGCCCCTCCGGTTCCCGCCGCTGTATGGAAAAACTCTCTGCCGACGAAGTGATCGCGGCACTGCATGAACTTAAAGTAATGTGATTAATTGTTTTACCCCAGGAGGATTTTTTATGAAAAGTCACCGTATGCAGGACTTGACCGTCTATGAGCTTAAAAACTATCTGGCGACCGCCAAGCACAAAACTATCATCATACCTTACGCCTTGAGCGAACAGCACGGTTATCATCTGCCGCTGGATGTGGATATAAGAAATGCCAATTTCTGCTCGGAAAAACTCGCTGAAAAGCTCGATTGTCTGATTGCACCGACTCTGAATTACACCTTTTCCGGCGGGTTGCTGACCGGCACGATCAATGTCAAACCCAACACTTTCAGCAATCTGGTCGGCGAAATCATTGAGTCGCTCGCCTTGCAGGGTTTTGACAATTTCATCATCCTCCCCGGTCATGGCGGCAGCGAAAGCATGCTGCATCTGAAAGAATCGCTGCGTATCCAGAAGTGGCTCAACCCTGCCCTCAAGGAAAAAATGATCCTCATGGTGCCGATTTGGGATTTCTCGCCGACCTGGCTGGAACTTTTCAATACGCAGGACTACCACGCGGCGTTGGCGGAAACCAGCTTACTGCTCCACTGGTGTCCGGAAGTCGTCCGCAAAGAGATGATCCAAACCGATGTACCTGAAGTGGCAGAACGTTTGCGTTCCGACCCGGACAGTTACCAGTTGCGTGAAAGTTTCACCGATCTGCCGCAGGAAGTTGTGCAGACCAGCCAGCGGAGCGATGTGGTCGTGGGTGTAATGGGCTATCCGGAAAAAGCCAGTGCCGAACTGGGAGCCAAACTGGAAGCCGAATTTCTCACCAATGCCTCGGCTGCGATCCTGCAAGCCATTGCCGATGCCGGCGAAGCCCGCAAGAGCGGCAAACGCATCATTCACGACAACGGCGGAGCATTGAAGATTCTGAACGAACTTTGATTCAAATAAAAAAGGGATGAACTTATTTTGAACAGATACGCTTTATCAATCGTCGTTTTGTTAGCTCTGACAGTCAATCTTTCAGCAAAAGAGCTGAAAGTGCTGATGATCGGCAACAGTTTTTCTATATGTGTCGGTAAATATCTGCCGCAGATAGTCAATGCCGGACAAAAACACCATCTGGTTCTGACCAGTGCCTACATCGGCGGCTGTCCGTTAAAAAAGCATTACGAAAAACTGCTTGAAGGCGAAAACGCTCCCAAGCAGAAACCGCCATATAAAATATCGGTATGGGATTCTGCGGCAAATATCGGTTGGAAAGATGCCAAAGTTACTTACGGCTACATCAACGGGCTTATCAAAAACAATCAGTATGATATAATCACCGTTCAGCAGGCCAGCAGAATGAGTTTTGATTTCAAATCATACGAACCGTACATCGGCGAATTGATAAAATATATCCGCAAATATCAGAAAAATGCTGAAGTCGTTATCCAGCAGACTTGGGCATACCGGGAGGATTTCCCCGGCTTCAGCAAATGGGGTTTCGACCAGCAGGGCATGTACGAAAGAATATGCTCCGCCTACCGTATGCTGGCAGAAAAATATCAGCTCCGGATTATCCCGATGGCGGACGCGGTGCAGAATTTCCGGGCAGATACACCGGTAAAATACCAACGGCCTGATCCCAATAAAAAGTACAAATATCCGGAATTGCCCTCCTTTGCCGGTGATGTAGTGGGTCTATCGCTGTACCAAACCAACAAAAAGACCAAAGAAAAATATGTGCATAATGATTACAGTCATCTGAACAATCAGGGGCACTATCTGCAAGCGGCCTGCTGGTACGCATTTTTGTTTAACGAAGATGCGGAAAAAATTACCTTTGCCCCCGCAGATATAACCAAACAGGATGCTGAACTGTTAAGAAAATGTGCCGCTAAAGCAGTAAAAAATTATAAGCAGATAAAGTAAAAACAGGCTGGGGTTTTATAATGGCAAATGCTTCAACCCGGAATCTCGCTGATTTAGCGGAGGTTTTCAAAGCACTCGGACATCCGACCCGTTTGTGGATCGTCCGCAGTCTTGCGGGAAAAGAAATGTGCGTCTGCGATATTGTTGCCGGAACCAATGAAGATTTTTCTGCGGTAAGCCAGCATTTGAATGTGTTGAAAAAAGCCCGCGTTGTTGAAGCCGACAAACGCGGGAAACACGTTTTTTATAAACTGCTCTATGATTGCATACCGTTACTTGTTGACTGTATGGAAATGCACCATAAAATACCGCATTTACCAACGCATGAGCAGGAAGAAGCCATTGAAAAACAATCACAGGCTTTTATAAAACACCTGAAATCCTTAAAAGTGTAATTTTTTTAACCAACATTTAAGTATTTTATAAAATAATAAAAAGAGGTTGTTTCAAAAGTCATTCAAAACAAAGGCGAAGGTTATACCTTTGGCGACTTTTGAGGAGTTTTGAAATTACCTCAAAAACTAAAAAGAATCAATACTTATGAGTAAACACCATTGCCACGACCATCATCATGCACACGACCATCATCATGCACACGGACATTGCCATTATAAACTCAATCCGGAGATAAAAAAAAGATTTATCTTTGCCATATTTATAAATCTTATTTATGTTGTATGCGAATTTTATCTTGGCTGCCGTTATGATTCCGCAGGCTTGCTGGCGGATGCCGGACACAATTTAAGCGATGTCGGCGGATTGCTGTTATCCAGTGCGGCATTTTTTATGTTGCAAAAACGCCCCGGCAAAATTTTCACCTATGGATTGAAAAAAGCAACCGTATTGGCGGCGTTTCTAAATTCCCTGCTGCTGATGGCAGCGGTGGGTGTGATTATTTATGAGTGTATCGAAAAATTTATAAATGGTTCAGCGGCATCCGGCGGAGCTATAATGATAACTGCCGGAACCGGGATTCTGGTCAACGGCTTTACTGTATTTTTACTTGCCCGCAACAAAGAAGAAGACTTGAATATAAAAAGTGCTTATCTGCACATGCTCTCGGACACCCTTGTTTCCTGCGGGGTAGTGGTTTCCGGCGGCATTATTATGTTAAGCAACTGGACTTGGATCGACCCGGTTATCGGCATCCTGATTGCCGGAATAATCATCTGGTCTTCATGGAGTGTTTTCGTAGAAAGTGTTATACTGATACTTGATGGTGTACCCAAAACGATAAAATTGGAACATTTGAAAAATGAAATATCGGCTCTTGAAAATATTTCAGATATCCACAACCTCCATATATGGGCGGTCAGCACCACCGAAAATGCTATGACAGCTCACATAAAACTGCACGATATTGCAATGCAAAAACAAACTGAAACGGCATTGAAAGCTCTGCTGAAACACCACAGTATTGAACACTGCACCATTGAATTTGAGTAAATGCAGTAACACTTGCAGAAAAAAATTATGCGGTATTGATTGCTCTTTACCGCATAATTTTTTCTTTTATTTTCCTGCCATGCAGCAGGAAAACATGTCAACTTATGTTGACTTATTCAGCACTCTGGCAGATCGCGATGGCAGCGGCACCGACGATATCTTCGGCACTGCAGCCGCGGGAGAGATCGCTCATCGGCTTGGCAAGACCTTGCAGTACCGGACCGAAAGCATCGGCTTTGCCCAGACGCTGTACAAGTTTGTAGCAGATATTGCCGGCGTTCAGATCCGGGAAGATCAACACATTGGCATCGCCCTGGATAGCACTGCCGGCGGCTTTGCTCTTTGCCACCGACGGCACGATCGCGGCATCGGCCTGCAATTCGCCATCGACAATGATATCGAGCTTTTCAGCGGCAACGCGTTCTTTGCACAACTTGGCGGCTTCGACCACTTTTTCCAGCAACTCATGCTGGGCACTGCCGAAACTGGAGAACGAAAGGAACGCAACTTTCGGCTGTTTACCGAAAAGCGAACGGTAGGTTGCCGCCGTTGCCAGAGCAATATCCACAAGCTGTTCAGCGTTGGGATTGGGGTTCACGGCACAGTCGGCAAACATCAGGGTATTTTCGCCATTGGGGGCAGTGGTTGCCAAATCCATGACAAAGCAGCTGCTGCCGATCTTGATGCCGGGAGCAGTACCGATGCACTGAAAAGCCGCACGGAGCATATCAGCAGTGGAAGCAATACTTCCGGCAACCAGAGCGTCAGCCATACCGTTGCGAACCATCAATGCAGAAAAGTAAATGCGGTCGCTCATCACCTTGCGGGCCTGTTCCATGGTGCAGCCTTTCTTGGCACGCATTTCGCAGAATTGAGCAACATACTGTTCAAAGAAGTCGCAATTAAGGTAATCAATCGCTTCAAACTTACATTCGGTCACACCGGCTTCGGCACAAGCGGCTTTGATTTCGTCCGCACTGCCCAGCACGATGATCTTTTTGGCGATCTTTTCTTCGGCGATCATGTTCGCGGCCTTGACCACGCGGGGGTCCTGACCTTCAGGAAGAACAAGGGTTCTGCCCAGTGCTACGGCACGGGCTTTGATTGTATCAATAGCAGCCATTTTTTACTCCTTAAAGAAAACAGTTGATTATTTTGCAAGCACTTCGACCGCACTTTCGGCGATCATGAGTTCTTCGTTGGTCGGCATGACGATTGCCTTGAGCGTGCTGTCGTCGGTGGATATTACACCGGCTTTGCCGAAACAGGCTTTGTTGCGGTCGGCACAAATATTTACGCCCAGACTGCGGACACCGGCAAGAACCTTTTCGCGGATCTGCACAGAAAATTCGCCGATACCGCCGGTAAAGACCAACGCATCGAGTTTGCCGTCGAGCAACACATAATAGGCACCGATGTATTTTACAATTCTGCGGACAAACATCTTGACTGCCAGATCAGCTCTGCCTTCGCCCTTTTCGGCGGCGGCGAGCATATCACGCATATCGCCGGAATTGATGCCGCCGATCGCCAGCAGACCGGATTTCTTGTTGAGAATAGTACCGACTTCTTCCGGAGTATAACCGACTTCGATCATACGCAATGCCGCGGCGGCGTCGATATCGCCGGAACGGGTACCCATCATCAAACCTTCAAGCGGAGTCAGGCCCATAGTCGTATCAATAACTTTGCCGTTCTGGATAGCGGCAATACTGCATCCATTGCCCAGGTGACAGGTTATCAGATTAACATTGCTGACATCTTTCTTGAGAAATTCTGCCGAAGCACGGGTCACAAAGCGGTGGCTGGTGCCGTGGAAACCATATTTGCGGATGCCGTGTTTTTCATAAAATTCATACGGAATCGGGTAAAGGTATGCTTCCGGCGGCATGGTCTGGTGAAATTCGGTATCAAACACACCTACATTCGGTACGCCCGGCATTGCCGCTTCGCACGCTTCGATACCCGCAAGGTTGGCAGGATTGTGCAGCGGACCAAGCGGAATGTAATCGCGGATGATCTGTTTGACTGCTTCATCGACCTTGATCGGCTGGGTGATCTTGTCGCCGCCGAGCAGCACACGGTGGCCGCAAGCGGAAATTTCGGTCAGACTCTTCAGCACACCGACTTCGGGTTTGACCAGAGTCGCACACACTTCGTTGAGTGATTCTACATGATCTTTGGCGGTGATTTCATTTTCAAAGCTGAAACCATCGGCACGCTTGTAGATCAGATTCGGATGATCCGAACCGATACGCTCGACCTGACCTTTGCACAAAACCGACTTGTCGGTCATGTCAAAAAGAGTAAATTTCAGCGAACTGCTGCCGGCATTGACTACCAATACTTTCATTTTTCCTATCCCTGATAAATTTGCGTTGTATAGTTTTACTTTTTGCGGAAAACGATCCGCCCTTTAGTCAAATCGTAGGGCGACATTTCCAATGTTACACTGTCACCGGGCAGAATACGGATAAAATTCAACCGCATACGGCCGCTGATATGTGCGTTCACCATGTGTCCGTTGGCAAGTTCCACCCGGAACATTGTGTTGGGCAGCAACTCCCGGACAGTACCTTCAACTTTGATTACATCGTCTTTTGCCACGTTAAGATCTCCGGTTCATTTTCGGTAATTAAAATAGAATGTTCAAAATGAGCTGACAAACTGCCGTCCCGTGTCCGGATCGTCCAGCCGTCATTATCCTGACTTATGCGGTTGGTGCCCAGATTCAGCATCGGCTCAATGGCAAGCACCATCCCCGGCACAAGTTTCGGACCCCGTACCGGTGTAACATAGTTGGGTACATCCGGCGGTTCATGCAGACGCATCCCCACGCCGTGTCCGACCATTTCGCGGACAATACCCAGACGGTCAGCCAATGCCCGTTTTTCAATGGCACGGCTGATGTCCCTTATATAGTTGCCTTTTCTGGCAGCTGCAATACCAGCCATCAAGGCTTCGCGGGTGGCTTTGAGCAAACGGACAGTTTCGCCGGGCAATTCGCCGAAACCGATCGTTACGGCGGTATCCCCCACGGCTCCGTTGTAAGCCACACCTATATCCAGACTTACGATGTCGCTTTCCTGCACCACCCGGTGAGCCACGCCAATACCATGCACCACTTCGTCATTAAGCGATATGCAAATATTGCCGGGAAAACCGTGATAGTTCAGGAATCCACTTGTTCCGCCGATCGTCCGGATCAAATCTCCAGCCAGCTGATCTATCTGCAAGGTAGTCATACCAGGACGGATCAGCGACACAAGCTGGTCGCGGACTTGAGCCGTCATGCTCATAGCCGCCCGGATACGCTCGATTTCTTCAGCCGTATGGATCACACAATCCCGAAAAAGTGCCATAAAATTATGCCTTTTTATTACTCGGAATTATTTAAGACCATCCAGCATGATCTGGAAGATCTTGGCTTTGTCCAATTCAGTGATCGGCATCAGCAGACCGCTTTCGCGGTAGAAGTCGATCAGAGGCTGGGTGCTTTCGTGGAAGACCTTCAAACGGCCCTGGGCAGTTTCCAGCGAGTCATCGGAACGCTGAATGAGTTCGCCGCCGCAATGGTCGCAGATACCGGGCTTGGCAGGCTTCATGAAAAGTTTGTTGAAAATCGCACCGCATTTGCTGCAGCTCATACGGGCGGTCAGGCGTTCAAGTACGACTTCGTCGGGTACATCAAAGAATACCACAGCATCAAGTTTCTTGCCGATCTTGGTAAGGATCTTGTTGAGCATTTCAGCCTGGGCAATGGTGCGGGGGTAACCGTCAAGAATAAAACCGGTATCGCAATCGCTCTTGCTCAAGCGGCTTTCCACGATTTCGCCGACCAATTCGTCGGAAACCAGCTGACCGGCATCCATGATAGCCGCAAGTTTTTTGCCCAGTTCACTGCCGGAGGCTTTTTCCGCACGAAGCATATCCCCGGTGGAGATGTGGGCAAGTTTTACCTGTTCAAGCAACAGCCCGGAAAAAGTACCTTTACCGGCACCGGGGGCTCCCATGAACACCAGATTTTTCTTTGTGAGTTCCATTTTTTTCTCCTTGAAAAATAGATTTATTGAAAAGTTTGTTATTTTATAAGTTTTTCGATTTCAGCTTTCAAATCAGCAAATGCCACTTCTTTCTGCTCGCCGCCGGCAAGATCTTTAAGCACCGCAACTTCTTTGGCAAGTTCTTCATCGCCAACGATCACCGCACAAACAGCATTTACGCGGTTCGCCGCCCGCATCTGTGCCTTGAGCGACTTGCCTGCCAGTTCGGTAGCGGCAATGATACCGGAGTTTCGCAACTCGGCCGCAAACTTGAACTTGAATTCTTCCGCCGCCTCGCCCAGAGCCGCAATAAATACACTTTTCGGAGCTTCAGCCCCTCCATCGGCAGGCAGACTCAAAGACTCACGCACCATAAGCAGACGCTCCATACCTGCGGCGAATCCAACCCCGATCACCGGTTTGTTTTCGCCGGGCAGAGTCAGCTCGTAACGGCCGCCGCCGGCAATCGCATTCTGTGCCCCCAGTCCGGGATGAGTGATCTCAAAAACCGTATGCACATAGTAATCCAAGCCTCTGACCAGGAACGGATCAATTTCGTATTTGATCCCCAGCCAATCAAGGCGTTTGCATACTTCCTGAAAATATTCGCGGGAACTTTCACTGAACATACCGGCGTAATCCGGCACATGAGCAATGATTTCGCGGCAGCTTTCCACCTTGCAGTCCAGAATACGCCAGACATTTCCTTCCAACCGCTTACGGCAGTCTTCACACAAAAGATCAATGTGTTTGGAGAAATATTCCTTCAGAGCCGCCGCCGCTGCGGGGCGGTCAGACGCTACACCACGGGTATTGAGTTTGAGCGTTGCTCCGGTAATACCCAATTCTTCCAGAAATCCCAACAGCATGGCAATCGTTTCAGCATCCAGTTCCGGAGCCACTCTACCTACATTTTCCACTCCGATCTGGTGGAACTGACGGCGACGGCCCGCCGCCGGACGCTCACCACGGAACATGGGGCCGATATAAAACATCCGCTGTTCAACACCGTTAAGTACATCGGTATTGAGCAAAGCACGCATTGCCCCGGCAGTACCTTCCGGTCGGAGAGTTACACTTCTGCCGCCACGGTCTTCAAATGTGTACATCTCTTTCTGGACGACTTCGGTTTCGTCGCCCAAACCGCGCTGAAAAACTTCGGTTGCTTCAAAAATCGGAGTCCGCAATTCGCCGTAATTGTAACGGGCAAAAACACTGCGGGCTGTATCTTCCAGAAAACGCCATGCACCAACCTCGGCAGGAAAAATATCCGAAGTCCCCGGCAGTGGAGCTGATTTAGCCATAATATAACCTTTTCTTTACCAAATAAAAAACCGCTGTATCACTTACTCCAATAAAGAGTTACATATACAGCGATTTTGTTTGTTCCCGGATTTTCGGCACAGAAAACTTCCGCTATTGAAAACATTTAAGTTGTTCAAGCTCTGTTTTCCGCAGCACATAACCGGGAGCCTGTAATAAAATTGCGACAAGCAAAAAATTGCTTATTCGTTGAAATCGGCAGGATTGAGCTTTTCAACCGCATCTTTAAGCTCTTTGCCGGCACGGAACTTGACCACGGCACGTTCCGGAATGACCACTTCGTTTTCGGGCTGATTGGGGTTGCGGCCCTTGCGGCTCTTGCGAACTTTGATTTCAAAAACACCAAAATTACGCAATTCAATAGTACGGCCGGCAACAAGTTCTGCGGCAATATAATCAAGAGTCTTCTGGACGACCTGGGCAACATCGTTCTGAATAAGGTCGGTTTCTTTAGCGATTTTGACAACTAAATCACGCTTTGTCATTTTTTTCTCCTTCTATCTTTCTTTAGAGTTTTTCATTGAACAAATTAAAGCATTTATTAATGTATCACTACTTCATGCTTCCGTCAAATCCTCAAACACCTTTTTTTTCAAGTTTTTATCGTTTGATTTGGATTTTTCAGCAATTATTTTAACTTTTCTGCTGTAAGCGGCATTTCAGAATCTGTTATTGGCAGTTTATCCTGCAAATCGAGCATACCCACCAAATCCCGCGGCAATGACCGCATTGCCTCCAGACAGGAGCGTATCTGCTTTCTGCTGCCGGCAATGCTGACAGCGGCGGCAGTACGGTTATCGTCAGTCGGAATTTTCAGATTGCCAACAGCAATAAAACCGCAGCTCTGAAATTCGGTCTTGGGAGCAATAAAAATTTCCGCATCCCGCAACAGCGACAGCCCTGCCGTGCCCAGAACTTCATCCAACGCCCGCGGCCATATTTTCCTTGCCAGATGATAGAAAAACGGATGCATCAAAGCACAGAGTTCAAGAAATTCACTTACCGCCCCCCTGCCCGTTCTGGCTTGCTCCAGCCGCAGATTCATCTCTTTTTGAAATCTGCAATAATCTTCCAGCGGCGATTTACTGTTTTCATGAGCAAACTGGCGTGGCCGGATCATCATCAAATTCAATATACGGTCATTATCAAGCATTCCGGCATCCACCGGCAACAGAAACTTCTGTCTGGCAAAGATATCGTGCCGCGACACTCCCCACATGATCAAACCGGCAACTGCCGCCTTACCGCCCATTGCCTGCTGGTAATGTTCATTCAAATAACGCCGGACAGCCAGCAACGGTTCAAAGTCAGCAAAAAACAACGCCCGGAAATTACCTTCTCCGGCGTATCGCAACTGCATATTGGAGAGTATATTTTCCTGCGTTGCCGGAAAAACCACCTTATCAACACTCCCCCAATCGGATTTTAATCTGGTCAAAAATTCCTGCATGGGCAAGCCATCGGTTGCCACATGGTTGAACTGACACCACAAATCAACTTCCTTTAAATCGCCGGTAAACCGTGCCATCACCCCCAACATTCCCAAGCCGGGAATGCGGTATCTGCTGAAATCCGGCATCTGAAAGCGTTCACGCAACAGATTTTTTTCATCCCCCGACGGCATGAATTCACAAAAAAGCACCGTAGCGTTTAATATACGGTGTACCAGATACATCCGGCGGCGGCGGCCGAAATAATAGAACCTTGATTGCCGTCTTGCCCATGTTTTCATAGCTTCGAGCAGAACGACTGCCCGTACCTGTTCGGGTTTGTTGTGCATCTTGTTGCACTGATATTTGATAAATTCAAGTGTTTCTTCCAATATCGGACTTGCACTCTCCAGTTCCCGGCTCAAACCATCCCAATAGGGTTTGAGTTTTACTATCATACCGAATTGATCCACCTCCACATAAAGCAGATCACGAAAACGGCGGCGGCGGCGGACAAACGCCAACCGTCCGGGTTCCACCCAGTAATCTATATCGTCGGATACCCGCAAATAGGCGGCGAGTTTAGCGGCTAAACGGCTGGCGGCAATCTCCTTATTAGGAGCAGCAAACAATGCTCCGGCATCAGGCTTGAGCCGGAAACAGCCCAATACAAACTTACTGCTTTCGCCCCGCAGGAATATACTTGTAACCTTACGCCAGCCGTTTACTGTAGCTTTAACGCCCAGCAAACGCAGAAACTGCAAAAATTTGATTGCCCCCATCATAGTCAGAGCTTCCGGCACCCAGCGGTCGAACAACCGCCGCATCGGAGGCAGATATTTAAGTTTTTTCCAGGAATATTTTCCGCCCATAAAAAAATCCGTAACAAAATTACAATTCAGAGTACAACACTAAAGCCAGATTGCAGGCAAAAAGCGTGCTTTCCATAAACCCCATGTGTCCGCCGTCAAGTACATAAATATCGCTGCATATCAACGGATTATCTTTTTGCCGATGATTGAATCCGGCACTCTGCAAAGTCACTTTTCCATCGCCGGGAGCTGACGCTTTTATTGTAATTGAACCGTCAGAATCATCAACCTCCAATAATGAATTGGTCCGCAAGCCTGCCGAGGCAAACAAATAATACTTCACCGGTTCCGGCAACACCCCGACCGGACGGCTGAAAAGCAGCTTGAAACGGCTGGCTTTGTTCAACAGATTATTCACATATTCAGTTGCCGCAGTCAGGCGTTCATTTTCAGCAACATTGGGGAACAGCACCCGCAGGAGCGAACGGTTGAATGATGTATCAGCCAGCAATCCCCACCGGTACTTCTGCCATACTTTTATATCAAAAATATCCACAGCACTGCCGCCGGAAGCAAACCGTACTGTATTTTTTGATACCTCCGGCATCATTTGGTAGCAACTGGGGAATGTAGCCAGAACTCCGGCAGGAAATTCAGGAGCCAGCCGGTGAAGCCGCATACCGTTGACCAGTTCAAACAACACATCAGTATAACCGGCATTGGGGGAACCGGCCATTACCAGTTTACGCACATTTTTTGCTCCATACCAATTCCGTACCGGCAAAGAGGCTTGGGCTCCACCGATTTTTTGCGTACCATATTCAACATAATACCGGGCGATCAGACCGCCCATGCTGTGACCGAGAAGGTCAAAACGCACTTCTTTATTCCGGTGTTTCGGACAGGATTTGAATTGATTTTCCAGATATTCTTTCTTTTCATCAACAAACCGGGCAAGACCGGCGGCATTTTCATCTATGCTTTTACGCCAGTCGTAGTGATAAATGAACAGTGTACTGTAATGATTACCGGGAGGCAGAAAAGTTTTTTCCGGTATATAACCTATTGCCCGCAAAAGCTCAATTATCCGCGAATAATTTTCCAGCTCAAATTTTATACCCAGCAGCTCGATCCGGGTCTTTCTTAAAATATCAGCGGCAAACAATTCATTTTCTGCGGAATTCCGTTCCGGACTTAACGCCATTGCCATAAAGCGTTTTTCCGCCTCCGGTGCAAAACAGGAAAAATCCCCCCACACCCGCTCGCCATTGGAATTTTTGTCCCGCAATTCAGCCCCAAGAAGTCCGTGTATAAGGATGACCGGAGTGCGGTCGCCGGGAGCGGCATAAATTTTTTTCAGGTCAATGCGTGTATCGGCAATATCACCAGCAACCTGATCGTTGAAATAATTTCCTCCGGTAACAGCACAACCGCAAAAGGCGGCAGCCAATACTGCAACAACACCGGCTAAACAAAAAAATCTCATAGTCTTTACTCCAATATTATATTACGGTAATAAAATATCACTCTTTTGCAGAAATACAACCCTTTATGCTTGAAACTTTTGCTTTGGAGTGGTAAATTAATGAAGAATTCAGTATCACAACAACATTTTTCAGGTATATAATGCTTATAAAAAACAATACTCTTGTAATATACAAAGGCAAAGGTGCAGTCGTTACCGAAATCGCCAACGATAAATATTCCATCCGGACCGCCTCCGGCGACCGCAAATCAGTCCGGCTTAAAGATATTGAATTTCTGCACAGCGGGCCATGCAATACAGTTCCGGCACCGGCGGCTCTGCCCGATAAAGATGTGTTGGCAGAAAGTGTGGAACTTATGGGTTCCGACTCTATGAGTTTCAGTGACTTTACTGAACTTGTTTTTAACGCATATACCCCGGAAAATGCTTTGGCTGCATTTGAACTTTTGTCGCAGGATATTTATTTTTCCGGCAGTGTATCCGGCACAGTTGCCGCCCACAGTGCTGAACATATCAATAACATTCTGCAAAAAGAAATGCAGAAACAGGCACAAGCCGATGCCCGTGCCGCATTACTGGAGCGTATCCGCACCGGTGCGGTACTTGAAGAAGACCGCACGGCTTTGCGGGAAATCGAAAATGTCGCTTACAATGAAAGTTCATCCAGCAAACTCATGCACGATCTGGGCATGGAAGCACTGCCGGAAAAAGCTCAAAGTTTACTGCTCAAACTTAAAGTGTGGAACGATTTTGACAATAATCCGCATTTGCGGAGATTTGAATTTGACTCCGAGCCTGATTATCCGGCATTGCCGCCGCTGCCCGGTGAAGAACGCGTGGATTTGACCGCACTGACCGCATACGCTATTGACGATGCCGAAAGTAACGATCCCGACGATGCCATTGCTTATGATGCGGAAAATGATCTTCTGTGGGTTCATATTGCTGACCCTTCAGCAGTAATTGAATTCGGTGGAGAACTGGAACAGTTTGCATGTCATCGCGGAGCGACATCGTATCTGCCGGAAAAAACAACTCACATGCTGCCGGAAAACGCGGTCGGTATTTTCGGGTTGGGCTTGCAGGAAACATCTCCGGCATTGAGTTTCGGCATCAAAATCAACGGTCAGGGCGAAGCCGATCTGGAGAAACTCTGTTTGAGCCGGGTAAAAGTCGAACGATACAACTATGCTCAAGCCGAAGAACTCATGACATCAAGTCATTTCGCTCCATGCGTGGATGCCATTGAGCGATTCCGGCAATACCGCATGGCAAATAATGCAGTAATGATCCGGCTGCCGGAAGTCAAGATAAAAGTCAATATACCTGAACGCCGGATCAACATTACCGAACTCGATCGCTCCCCTGCCCGTGAACTGGTTGCCAATGCCATGATGGCGGCGGGACATGCGGCGGCAAAGTTTGCCGTGCAAAACGATCTGCCGATGGCATTTGCTATTCAAAGCGATCCCGAAATGAACGAACGGCCGGAAACAATACCCGGCATGTATGAATTGCGTAAAAACTGCCGGGTCAGCACGCTTTCAACCCTGCCGGGAAAACACGCCGGTTTGGGGCTGGAACCGTATGCCCGCGTAACCAGCCCGTTGCGGCGGTACGAAGATTTGCTCAACCACATTCAGTTGCGTAAATATCTTGCTGGAGATGAAACTTTGAGTATCAGCACCATGGATGAACGCCTTGCCGTTGCCGAACCGGCAGCAGTTCTGTGCAGTAAACTTGAACGGCAGTGCCGGGAATACTGGACTTTGGTCTATTTGAAAAATCAGCCGCAGAACTGGCAGGGCGAAGCCATATATGTTGCCAAGCCCGATGAACGCAGTGTATGGCTGCTGCCGGAGCTTGCTTACGAGTTCAAAAACCGTTACAATGCCCGTATTCCACTGGGCGAATGCGTCCAAGCCGAATGTATAGCCAGCGATCCGGCAACCCTCTCAAGCCAATTCAAAATATTGCCCGGCAATGCCAGGCAAGCAGAGGAAGAGTAAAAAATCCCGGCAACCATCTGCAATGCGGAGAGTTGCCGGTAACGGTTAAAGAACGAGCTTTTTATTTTCCAGATCGGTAATATAGTTTTTCAGTATTTTTTCCAGATCACTTATGCTTTTTTGCAAACACTCTTTTACCTTGCTGTGAAGAATCACAAAACCGCGCCCCGAACAGTTCATACAGTTCATTGAACCTTTACCACGGCAATGCACACACAAAGCAGTGCCGTTGCAAGTGGCACATTTTTCATCGCTTAAAATATTCCGTTTGCCGCCGCATTCACTGCATATGCGGGGCTTATTGCTGCAATAAATACATTTCTGCACACCTTTGCGGCAGTTTTTGCACTTGTTCAATACAGTTTGCTCCAATTTCACCAACTGCTCTTTCTGATCGTAATGTTTATAAAGTCTGTTGACATCGTCAAGATACTGCTTGCTCAACAGTTGCAAAAAGCGGATTTGAAACAACAGTGCCGAAACAGCCGGAAAATCCTCTTTGCAAAGATTTTTCAAGATATTTTCCTGTCTTACACATTCAATATTTATCTGATTGGCAGTCAATTTACGATTGTCGAGCTTAAGCATTGCAGTCAGAACCGCGTTGATTTCGGCTATTGCATCATTCAACTGCCGGTTGACCCGGCGTTTTACAATGGTTATTGCCTGCATAATATTATCTTTTACTGCGGCAAAAACATGTGCGTAGGCTGAATTTCCCTGCATAAGTGCATTAAACTGTTCCAACGCCCGGTAATTATTGTTGTTGCGTAAAATGTTGATTTGATTTTCTGCACATACGACCGCTTTCTGTATGGCGTTGGTCAAATTCATTTGCGGCGAAAAACCTTTGAGTTTCAACAAAAAAGCGGTCAACTCCTCTATGCTTGCCCTGGCGGGATCAAACTTGTTTACCAAATCTTCGAGCCGGGCTGTTTCTTCGGCTTCAGCCAACGGCATCCAGCGGTTGTAGCGGAAGACCAAACCTTCGTCGTAATTCTTGCGGATAAGTTTGCTCTTGTTCCAGTAAAAATCATCTTTATAACGCTCCAACATGCCGGAATGTTGGAATTTATCTATCGAACACTCAAGCCAGTCCGGCTTGGAAGCATTGACCGTTATTTCGCCGGCAAGCACCGGATCTTCCGGCACCCACCCCGGTAAAGCCGGATCGTAACAAACAAAAATACTCGTTGTAAACTTGCGTTCCTGTATTTGAACATTCCTGAAATACACCGAATAATAATCAAACCGTTCATCCGGCAATAACGAAACGGCTTTATTGAGTAATTCAAACTTTATCTGATCGGCGGTTGCTGAATTTTTGAATATTGTAAAAGCTATACTGTTGCCGGGGATGCGTTGCCACATACGCCGTATATCAGTAAATTTGAAAGTTACCAACGCCCGGTAGCTGTATTTATCGTGATTGACCGCAGTAAGATTGCTCCATGAAGCCTCGTTACACACGATATTCAACTCCTGCCCCACATAGTAGCGGGAAACGGCAAATTCGTGCAAATCATTATACGGCAAAGTCCGCTGAACAACATCTATGCCATCAAAAGCCAGGAGCAGGAGTTTGTTTTCATTGATTTGAAACGCCTTACACTCGCTGTTGAGTTTGATTTGCTTGACAAATTCGTTTTTTATATACTGTCCGGCAAAAAACTTCAATTCATTGCCCAGGCGTTTTTCCGCTGTTTTTACATCACTGCAACCAAAGTTGAGCGACAGAAGTAAAAGCATTGCGGCAAAAGTAAAAATTTTTTTTGCCATTATTTTTTTCCTTCTATCCGATGCAGAATATCGGCTTTATCAAAGAACGCCCGCAACACATCGCCCAGCACGAGCAAAGCAAATGCCGTCAGCAGAGTTTTCAGCCATAAAGTTACCAGTTCCTTGCCCATTTTCCGCAAATGATCGTTTTTCTTTTTCTCGTATGCTTCGGTCAATACCGGAACTTTTTCCAACAACTTTTCCATGGCGGCAATTTCTTCATCAAGCCGCCAGCCGTTCGCCAGCGATACGATCAAACTCGCCCCCTTGGACAAATCATTTTGCGAATTGATTCCACCGGATGATACTGCATTGCTTGTTTTTACCACAGTTACATTATTTTCTGCCGGAAAAAGCTGTTTACGGACAAAACTGCTGGCAGCTTCAAATCGTTTAACCTCCGAAGTGTTGTTGGCATATTTTTTTACTTGCTGCACAATATTGTCCAATAAATCCAACTGGGCAAGTTTAGCTCTTTCATTGGAGTAAAACTGTTTTTTGATTTCACCGGCTTTCAGAATTATCTGCAATATATTACTACCGGCTGCTGAACCGGCATCGTTTTTTTGCAAACTCAATACTTTGCCGAAACATTTGATAAATTCTTCTTTGAGTTTAGCATTGCTGTTTTTATACTGCAAAAGTACATCCTGGGCAACTTTCAGCTCGCGTGAAGTCAATATTCCCAACGGCATCGGATCAGGACGGCGGCAAATCGTATCCGAAAGAACCAGTCCGTCAAGCACCCCGTCTTTAGAAACAGCTCCGCTGCCCTGCAACAGATTTATTGCATTTTTGAACTGCTCGCTCAAACCTTTCTCCCTGATACCCAACTCTTTATTCACATTTGCCAATGCCTGTTTTTCCGGAATCCTGTCTTCGGCAGCCCGGTAATCCCAGTAGCAATGAAAACTGTAATAAATTCCAGTCAACACCATTACCACCGCCAGCACATAAACCGATGCACTGCCAAGTCGTCCCCAGAAATATGAACCATTAAAAAAACCTTTCCTTACGGGAACTACAACACATTCAGCAGCCGGAGCAACAGCACTCTGACTGTTTACGGATGGAATTTCTTCGGTGTTAATGTTCATTTTCTGCCCGGGAAATTCCGGCATTTCAGTCATTTCCGACACCGTATTCATATCTTCAAATTCAACTTTACTGACTTCGGGCAGAGCATCCTGTACTTTCGCCGGAGGTTCCGGCATATCAGGAACAAATGGCGGCGGCGGCAATTCGTCACCGGCTGAAGCAGCCAAGCTGTTACCAACTTTGGTATCAACAGTTTCGTTTTTTCCCTGCAACGGCTTCAACTTTATACGCCGCGGCGAACTTCCGGTACCAGAAGCACTGCCGACATTCGTTTTAGTCGGCGGGTCAGGCAACCGGAAATCAGGAGCCGACGGCATCTCGTCACTTGCCGGAACGGCTGGAGTTTGCGGAGCCGATGGAAAATCAGCATCAGCCGACCGCAGAGGAACCTGCAAATCAATGGTAGGTTGCGACTGTTCGACCGAACCGTCCGCATTCGGAAATGTTATTTTTTTATTGCAGGCAGGACACTTCATCGACTTGCCCAGCCAGGCATCATCCACATTTAGTTTGGCATTGCAGTGTTTGCAATAATGTATAAAAGACCCCATATGATCGCCTCCAAAACCGGCTTAAAAGTTTTCTGTTTCTTTGACCATGCAACGGTATTTGCTGAAGATCGGTGTTTTTTCCAGCAAGCCCTGAAATACTCCATCATTTGAACAAACCGGCAGCACATCTACGCGGTAAAGATCAAATGCCGCCATAGCTTTTGCCAGGTCGTCATCGGGATTGAGTATTTCCGGCGGATTTTCCATCACATCATATATCAGCAGAAAGTCGAATTCATTATGTTTCAACATTGCCTTCAGCACCCGTTCCAAATATACGATCCCCAGCAGATGACCTTCGCCGTCAAGCACCGGATAAACCGGATTGCCGGGTGAATTTTCCACTTCCTCGATCAGCACTGCCAGACGGTCGCCGGGACGCAGACTGCGGCAATGCCGTTTCATGCTGAACTTTACCTGCAATCTGCGGAGCATGGTTTGATCGCGGTCATTGACCAGCAGATTGCTTTCCGCCAAAGCCTTGCGGTAAATCGAATTCGGCTCAAAAAGATGAGCAAAGAAGTATGCCACACTCGATACGATCATCAGCGGAACCAGCAATGTATAACTGCGGGTGATTTCGGCTATAAGAAATATCCCGGTCAGGGGGGCACGCATTACAGCGGTAAAAACGCCGCACATGCCGATCGCCACAAAGTTGTTTTCCTGCAAAAAGATAACACCGGTCATATTTACTATATGTGCAAAGGCAAACCCAGTAAAAGCCCCAATAAACATTGATGGTGCAAAGATCCCGCCGTCGCCCCCGCCATCTACGGTCAGCACTGCCGCCACAACTTTAAGCAATATGACCATTACCAGCAATATCAGCACCAGCCATTCGCCGTTGGGCAGATCCTTGAAGAAAGTTGACTTTGCCCGCAATCCATCCATATCTCCGGCAAAAAGCCGTTCAATAAACCAATATCCCTGTCCCCGCAGAACCGGCAGCAGCCACAATATCAGACAAAGTATGCCTCCGGCAGTGAAAAGCCTTATCCACGGATTGCGGAGACGCTTTTTCAATTCGCCGGAGAGTTTATACGCTGTTTTTATTACATACACCCCGACTAACGCACACGCGGCACCGCAAAGCACATAGCATGGCACGGCATCGAACCGCCACGGAGCAGTCGCCGCCAGAAAAAACTCCATATCCGGCACCAGCATCCGCGATACCACCGATGCCACTGCCGACGACATTATCATCGGAACCAATGCCGAAACACTGAACTCCGGCAACAGCACTTCGGCGGCAAACAGCACACCGGCAATGGGACTGTCGAAGATAGCGGCAATCGCCGCTGATGTACCGCATCCCAGCAGCAAAGCCCGCCGCTTTTTGGCTACAAAAAAGAAACTACCGGTATTGGCACCGATCGCCGCTCCGGTCAGCACACTTGGAGCTTCCAGCCCCGCCGAACCGCCGCACCCGACCGCCAATGCACTGGAAAGCAGATGCGAAAAAGTTTCAGTTAAAGGTATGGTCGGTCTTTTACGGTGCAAAGCCAATATAAGCGGGCTCAAACTTTTGGCATATCGTGCTCCGCCCATGGTACGCTGAACAATGTATGAAAGTACCATCCCGATCAGCGGAAACAGTGCAAAAAGTATCATACCGGTCAAAGCTCCGGCTCCGGCATTTTTCATCATGACCGGCACATTATTCACAAAGTGAGCGAGTTTTTCCACTCCCCAATGCAAAAGAGCTTCCGCCAAGCCGGCAAAAACCCCGATCAGAATAGCCAACGCCGCCAGAAAACTGCGTTCACCCCAGCGGGAATGCCAGAAGTTTACGGCATTAAGCACCCACTTACGCTGACGGCGGACAGCAGGTGAATTTACTTTATATGACCGGAATATCTCTCTCATAAACAGTATTTGCTCCTATTCACCTAATCACTCACCAATGATCTTTATCAGCAGACGCTTATCGCGCATACCGTCAAATTCGCCGTAAAAAATCTGTTCCCACGGCCCGAAATCCAGTTTGCCATTGGTAACAGCCACTACGGTTTCACGCCCCATGATCTGCCGTTTCATGTGAGCATCGGCATT
The DNA here is from genome assembly GCA_015061885.1 of Lentisphaerota bacterium. GTDB lineage: Bacteria > Verrucomicrobiota > Lentisphaeria > Victivallales > Victivallaceae > SIG78. The sequence continues at coordinate 34,760 of SUVS01000001.1, read as the reverse complement.
ATCTTCGTAACCGTTGTGATCGTATTGATTATGAGGTTTTTCGGGGGCAAGGCGTTCAAGAAAACGCTCAAAATCCCGGTGCAGACCACATTCATCATCGTTGATAAATACCGAAGCGGTTATGTGCATGGCATTGACCAGCACCAGACCTTCGCGGATGCCGGATTCGGCAAGAGCTTTTTCCACTTCAGGGGTAATATTTACAAAACCACGGCGTTGGTTTATGTGCATAACCAATTCTCTGCGAAAACTTTTCATATATGATCCACCTTCAAACAAATTACCTTAATTAATAATATACAACAAGATGTGCTGCTTTGCAATATTTTTATTTCTGTAAATTCCGCTAACCTATACGGATAACCTGATCGCAATGCTCGATCGTACTCTGCCGGTGGGCGATCACCAGCATGGTCATCGAACCGTGGAGCGTTTCCAACGCTTCGACAACCGCGTTTTCGCTGGCGTTATCCAATGCACTGGTTGCTTCATCAAGTATCAGCAATTCCGGCTTGCGGTATAAAGCTCTGGCAATACCCAGCCGCTGACGCTGACCGCCGGAGATTTTTACACCGTTTTCGCCTAATTGCGTATCGTATTTTTCCGGCAGTGCCTCTACCCAACTGCTCAAGTTGGCGAGTTTCACCACCCGTTCCAATTCAGACTCATCAACCGTATCCGGAGCCATGCCCAGTGCGATATTTTCTTTTATGGAACCGTTGATCAGAAATACATACTGCGGAACATAAGCTGTAATACTGCGGATCTTTTCCGGATATTCCGCCCAGTCGATCCCGTCAAAAGTTATACTGCCACGCTGTGATTTGTAAAGTCCGACGATCAAATCCGCCAACGTGGTCTTGCCACTGCCGGTTGCACCTACTATTGCAACTGAAGAATGTGCAGGAATCGCACAACTGAAATCCTTAAAAATCACCTTGCCGTCCGGATAAGCAAAATCAATATGCTTAACTTCAAGCATCCGTTCAAGCGAAGCGGAAGCTGTGGGAACTGTTCTGACTTCAGAATTATTTACACAAAGGTCTTCGTAAAGATTTTCAAAAAGTTTATCCACCTGCCGCAGACGGGTAAGATTGTAGTGCATCCGGCTCAAAGCCGGCAATATCCTTGCCATTGCGGCCATAAGCAATGCCAGATACAGCATAATTGAAGTACCGGCAACATTTCCGATGACCATGCTGCCAAATATCCCCATGGCAAGCATGATAGCCAGAAACTCCAATCCCAGCCGGGGTATCTGCCCCAGCAGAAATATTCTGCCGGCAACTGTGGCATACTGCCGGTAATTGCCGGAAAACCGCCGGATAAAAAAATCTTCGCAATTGGAACTTTTTATAGTCTTTATACCGGTAAAGGCTGCGATCCGGTCGGCATTTACCGCATTATCGCACATCAGATAATCATTGCTCAAAGCTGTATTCAAACGGCGGAACGGCAGATAAAATGCCAACGCCAGAACCAGCAATGCAATCAATGCGGCAGTCAGCACAAGCGGCATAAAAAAGAACAGAACCGCCACCAGTGCCGCAATCGCCATAAAATCACTCAAAATCGTCAGTATCGGCATAAGCGTACCTTCACAAATCAGACTCACCCTTCCGATACGGGCTCCGAGTTCAGCCGGAGAGTGGATGGTCATAAAAGCGTAATCGCCACGCATAAATTTACAGAACAACCGTTCGGAAAGCTCAAACTGCTTATGATATATCAAATCCCGCTGCAAGCGGATCACCAGCAGGGCAAAGAGGTTTTTTGCCGCAAAATTTATCACCACAAGCAATGCAGTGAACAACATGAAACTGCGGGGTTCTTTGAATGGAGAATATTCATAAAAAGTCTTGAGATAAATATTCTGTTCCAGCAAAGCCGGATTAACTACCGCCGCCACCACCGGGATCACCAGACCGATACCGGCAACTTCCCATAAAGCGGAAATACTGGTCAGCACGGCTATGACCACGAGTTTTATTTTATCGGAGCGTTTAAGCAACACCCGCAACATGTTTACTGATTTGAACATAATCCTGCAACACCCTGCAAAAAAGTTTTCGCGTTATCATTCAGGCATCTTCAAAAGTTATTTGACGATGACTTTCAATAGAGGTGATTTCAAAAGTCATTCAAAACAAAGGCAAAGAGCAGAACCACAGTCCGGTGAAAGGTAGTTTGCGGCAGCTACCCGTAGCGGTAACTGCCGGAAACGCCCCTTTTGCCGGGCGAAGGTTATGCCTTGGGCGACTTTTGATGAGTTTTGAAATCACCTCAATAAATATATTATAGACCATAAAGCAATATTTTGCAATTTTTTTACTCAATATTTGCAAAAAGGAAAAAGGTGTGTTAAATTGAGAAAAATGTTCCCATAACAAATCAACAAGAATTTTTATCTATGAAAAAAATTTTTTTTATGCTTTCTGCGTTATTGGCAGTATTTTTCTGCTCCGGTGCTGCGTTGGATATAGACGGCAGCTTTACCAAATTCAATAAAAACGGCAGTCCGGCCTCCTGGCGGATGAATGTCTGGTCAGGCTACAAGCCTTTTTCCTCCAGCGAAATAATCAAAGACACTGACGGCAATATCCTGCATATATTCAATGTAAAATCCGCCAAAGGTTTCGGCTGGGCAAGCACTAAAAATATCGAAGCCTCCGCCGGCGATACCGTTATCATCACCGCCCAGGTCAAAGGCAAAGGCAGCGGTCATTTCGGTTTGCAATTCAGAGATGGCAAACGCAACCATATCGGTCAAACATCAAAAGGTGGATATTTTACTTTGAGCGACGAATGGAAAACTGTAAGTGCAAAAATCAAAGTCAGCAACACCAGTAAAGCTGAAACTAAAAATATCATCATCACATTAAGCGGCAAAAAAGGCACTGATCTTTATGTACGCAATATCGTTGCCGATCTGGAGACTACCGATATTGCCGGTTCAGCCGCTTTCCCGCGTGAGTGGATGCTCTTTGCCCCGGTTCCGGGCGACTTGCAGGTAAAAACCAATGCGATCCCCGCAACAATCAACAATATTTCCGGTGTCCGTTCACTGATTTCCGGCTCCAGAAACACGCTGGATTTTTCCGGATTTTTCCCCAAGCGTCAGGCTCGCAACACCGGATGGGCATTTGCTGAAATGCACGCAGTTACCGCCGAAGATCACACCTTCGGAGTGGGTGCCGATTATTTCTTCGCACTTTACATCAACGGCAAAAAAGTATTGGATACACTGGAAAAAGGTAATGCCGTGGGCAATCCGCCGCACTTCAACAACTATCTGGTAACTGTACCGCTGAAAAAAGGCAAAAACATCATTGCGGTCAAATTTCAGAGCGGAACCGGCAAAAAAGCCCATCTCTGTATCGGCGGTGCCAATGATTTGCGTGGACTTGCCAGCTCCATGGCAATCACCAGAACTATGGAAAAAGATGATTACGAAAGCCCCGCCGACCGCCCCGGCAAACCTCAAATCATCAATGATATTGTTTCTCCCGGCTGGCTGACCAGATCCAATCAGGCTGTTTATGGCGAAGGCAAGACCGTTTTAAGCAAAAACAGCGGCGATCTGCCTCCGGCGGGCAGTGATGTATATCTGGCCGGCGGCGTGCGTATTCAGTCTTTCAACGGCAAAAAAGCTGAATTCAGCCTCGGCAAAACCGTTGCAACATTGACTCCGGCTGGTAAAAACTGGATCTTGAGTTTGTCGTACAACAATAAACAGCTCAAAAAAATTGATCTGCCCGTAACCGCCCTGCCCGGTGATTTGCTCGTTGCGGCTAAAAGCGACAGTGTAAATTGCACACTCACCAGCCTGGGCGACAGCAAAGTCCGTTCCATGACTGTCAAGATTGCAATAAAAGAAAAATCACCGCTGAAATTTGCGATCAACAGCATCGGCAGCGGCTCCAAACTTACTGTGGATAATTACTTCTTCGGCTTTGCTTCGCCGGAAACCAAAAGTGCCAATATACCTTTCAAACTGGAACTTGCTCCCGAATTCGACCCGGTGAAAGCCGGTTGGAAAATGGTTTGGAACGATGAATTTGACGGCGAAAAAGTCGATTTGGTTAACAAATGGTTCATCCCCAGCTGGACCAAAAGCGCCAAACCGGAATATCTGGTGCTGAAAGACGGCTTGCTGCGGCTGCGCTGCGAAATGAAACCCGGCGATAAAAAACCCAGCACCGTGGGTATCCGCAGCCGTCAGATGTTCCAGTTCGGTTACTTTGAAGCCAGAGTCCGATTCACCCGGCACCCAGGCTGGTGGGCGGCATTCTGGCTGTTGGCAAACGGCGGTTCAATGACGACAGCCGGCGGCAGTGAACTGGATGTGTTCGAAGATTACGCCACCCGCCGTGCCGACCGCATGATAGCCAATAACTATCACACCTTTATGGGCAAAAAGCTCAAGAGCTACGGCTACACATTCACTTTGCCCGGTTCGCTGGATGATTTTTATGTTATCGGCTGCAAGTGGACCCCGTTTGAAGTTTCCGTTTACCTTAACGGCAAACTGGTCAAATCCAGTGCCTCGCACAGTCCGTGGCAGAGTTTGACATACGATGCCATGCACCACGCATTCCCGACCTCGCCCAACCGCGTCATCGTCAGCGGTCAGTGCGGAAATTCCGGCGGCAAAGCCAAAGAGCCGTTTGTGGAAGAGTATTTAGTCGATTATGTACGCGTTTACGCTTATCCGCAGGAAGATCTGCCGCAGTTGGCTTGGGGCAGCCGTCCGGAAAACGATATTGTGAAAACCGGCACAGTGCTGAACTTTGCTGCCGATGCAAAACCCAATGCCAAAACCAAATCGCCCATCACCGGAGTTTATCTCTTTGACAATGGTTATCTGGTGGATTACAAAGGTTCTGCACCGTATAAATTTGATTTGCCGCTTACCCAGGAGCGTTACGATATGTGTGCCTGGGGCAGAGCCGGAAAAAGCACCGCGGCACCGCGGCTGGATGGTTATGCCCACTCTTACCAGCTGGCAACCCAGGATGCCTCCGGCAAGATAGCCATTACCGAACCGATCCACATTCTGGCCATCGACAAAGAAAGCACTCCGTTCAAAGACAAAGCGGCAGTTATTCCCGGCTCGATCAAAGCCGGAGAATATGACGAAGGCGGTTTTAATGTCGCTTGTTTCAACGCATTGACTTCTAAAGGGTTCCGTCGTGAACGCATCCATGTTGTTCAGGACGGCAGCTGGTTGCGTTACACGGTAAATGTACAGAAAGCCGGCAACTACAAGGCAGTTCTGAACCGCGATAAAGTCCGCGATATAACCCGGGGAAAGAATTTCTACCCGGATATGCAGGCAGTTGTTTTCGTCAATAATAAAATTGCCGGAACATTCCAGTGTAAAAAAGGCGAAACTTCTGCTGTTCTGGAAAACATACCCCTGCCCGCAGGACTCGTTAAACTGACGGTCATGCCGCTGGGCGGCAACGAAATTGTCATCAAAACAATAGATTTTTCATTAAAATAATCCGCATAACTTCCCGGCCCCGCCGTTTATAAAACAGCGGGGCTTTTTTACGGGATATTGTACATTTGTAAAAAAAACTTATAACTAGATAAAAAAATATTGAATTATCCATTATACATGCTATATTATCAGAATGTGGGGTCAGAGATATTATTTTTATTACAGGAGGAAGCATGAACGACAACAGGAAAGTACCGAAATTGCCGTCAGTAAAGCGGCTTCCGTCGTATTTGCACGAATTGAAATTGCTGCGTGATCAACAACAGCAGATGGTATCCACCACTTATTTGGCACAAAAACTTGGTCTTGAACCAATAATTGTCCGCAAAGACCTTGAACTTGCCTCCAGCACCGGTTCACCCGGCGTAGGGTACAGCGTGCAGAGTTTGATCGACGGAATTGAAAATTTTCTGGGCTGGAATAACGAAACCCCCGTGGTTTTGATCGGAGTTGGCAATCTCGGAACAGCATTGCTGGGGTATCGCGGATTTGCCGAATACCGTTTCAACATAATTGCCGCATTTGATAATGATCCGGAAAAAGTAGGTTCATCAGTACATGGCAAACCGGTCTATCATGTGGATTATCTGCACGATTTTGCCCGGAACATGCAAATAGAAATAGCCATATTGAGCGTACCGTGCGAATACGCCCAGAAAGCCGCAGAAAATATTGCCAACGCCGGATTGAAAGCGATTTGGAATTTCACCAATACAACACTGAATCTGCCGCCGGATATAGTCCAGCAGCGGGTAAACATGGCAGGAGATCTGGCAGAGCTTTCAGTAAAACTCTCCGGCAAACTGTGGAACGATTAAAAAATTCAAAAAAATCAAATACACCAAACAAAAAAAAACAAAGGAACCAACATGCAAGAATCCATGGAAAAGACCCAGGCGATGATCGACCATCTCGCTGAAGTCAACCGAATTCTCCAAAAGCACAATTACAGTGCGGCAAAGCTGATCCCCATTCTGCAGGAAACCCAGGACGTTTACAAATGTCTTTCCAAAGAAGTGATCAGCTATGTGGCAACCAGCATCGGCGTGCCTCCGGCAAAAGTTTACGGAGTAGCAACTTTTTACGCCCACTTTTCGCTGGAACCCAAAGGCAGACACATCATCCGTCTTTGCGACGGTACCGCCTGCCATGTGAAGAAATCCCATGGTATTCTCAACGCATTACGCAGTCATCTGAAACTTGCTGACGGCAAAACCACCACCGATGATTTTGCTTTTACCGTGGAAACTGTAAGCTGTCTGGGAGCCTGCGGTCTGGCACCGGTAATGGTAGTAGATGGCGAAGTACACGGTCAGGTTCAGCCGGAACAGGCAGTGGCACTGGTCGAAGAAATGGCAAAAAACGATGCCGCTGAAGAGCAGAAATAAGCAGAATTACAAGGATTTATCTTTACTATGAATATTGATCTGAAGAAAATTGCCGATAATTATCAGCAGACGACCGGCAAACTCGCCCGCCGTATCGTGCTTTGCGGCGGTACCGGCTGTGTGGCAAACGGTGCGTTGAAAGTGCGTGATGCTCTGGTCGAACAGCTCAAATCCGCCAATATGGATGTAGTTGTGGAAATCAAAAGCGAAGAAGGTCATAACTACGATAAAGCTGTATATGTTTCCAAATCCGGCTGTCAGGGATTCTGCCAGCAGGGTCCTTTGATGCACATTGAACCCGAACATATTCTTTACACCAAAGTAAAAGTTGCCGATGTACCCGCTATTGTGGAAAAAACCCTCAAAAACGGCGAAATCATCGAAGAACTTCTTTACACCAATCCCCGCAACGGCGAACATTGCAAAGGCAATGCCGAAATACCGTTCCAGAACCGTCAGCACCGCATGGTCATGAAAAACTGCATGATCGAGCCGGAAAATATTGCTGAATACATCGCCCGCGGCGGTTACGAAGGTGCCCGCAAAGCAGTGCAGGAAATGACTCCGGAAGAAGTCTGCCAGTGTGCCATTGATTCGGGCTTGCGCGGCCGCGGCGGAGCCGGTTTCCCCACTGGTAAAAAATGGCAGGCGGCATTGAGCAGCAAAAACGATAAAAAATACATTATCTGCAACGGCGACGAAGGCGACCCCGGTGCATTCATGGACCGTTCGGTCATGGAAGGCAACCCGCACTCGGTCATCGAAGGCATGATGATCGGTGCCAAAGGTATCGGCGCCGACGAAGGTTATGTATATGTGCGTGCAGAATATCCGCTTGCCGTACAGCGTATGCGTACAGCTGTGGCAGATGCCGAAAAAGCCGGTATTCTGGGCGATAATATTTTTGGTACCGACTTCAGCTTCCGCGTACACATCATGGAAGGTGCCGGGGCGTTTGTCTGCGGTGAAGGTACAGCTTTGATCGCCTCCATTGAAGGCCGCCGCGGTATGCCGCGTCCCAAATCGCCCCGCACCAGCGTGTCGGGTCTGTGGGGCAAACCTACGATCATCAACAATGTGGAAACACTTGCCTCATTGCCGATCATTTTCCGTGAGGGACCGGATTTCTACCGTTCTGTCGGTACAGCAAAATCCCCCGGCACAAAAACATTTGCTCTTTCCGGCCATGTGGCCAACACCGGTTTGATCGAAGTACCGTTCGGCACAACTTTGCGTGAAATCGTCTATAACATCGGCGGCGGTGTTACCGATAACGACGGCAACATCACCAACGAAGACTTCAAAGCAGTTCAGATCGGCGGACCTTCCGGCGGCTGTCTGGTGCCGGAAATGCTCGATCTGCCCATTGACTTTGACAGTCTGCCCGAAGTTGGAGCCATGGTAGGTTCCGGCGGTCTGGTGGTAATGAACAAGCAGACTTGTATCGTTAAGATCGCCCGCTTCTTCATGCAGTTCATCCAGAACGAATCCTGCGGCAAGTGCGTACCCTGCCGCGAAGGCACCAAGCAGATGCTTGCCCTGCTCGACGATATTATCGAAGGCAGAGCCACTATGGATACTTTGAAACTGCTGGAACAGACTGCTGAAGCAGTGGAACTCGGCAGTCTTTGCGGTCTGGGCAAAACCGCCCCCAACCCGGTGCTTTCCACGATCAAATACTTCCGGGAAGAATACGAAGATCATGTTATCCGCAAGATCTGTCCCACCGGCGAATGCAAAGCTCTTGCCAGACCGGAAATTGATGCGGAAAAATGCAAAGGCTGTACCGCCTGTGCCCGCAAATGCCCGGTCAATGCCATCAATGGAACCGTCAAACAACCGCATGTCATAGATGCAGATAAATGTATCAAGTGCGGAGCATGCAAAGCAACTTGCAAATTTGATGCGATCATGGGCCTTTAATTTTACGGAGAACATATAAATGGAAACCAAACCCAATACTATTATAATCAACAACATAGAAGTTGCGATCGAAGGCGAACGCAATCTGCTTGAAGTAATCCGCAAGGCCGGTATTGATCTGCCGACCTTCTGCTACCACTCGGAACTTTCCATCTACGGGGCCTGCCGGCTCTGTCTGGTGGAGGTCGTGGGTAAAGGCGTAACCGCAGCGTGTGCCACCGCCCCCCGTGCCGGTATGGTCATCAAGACCGAAACTGCCCAGTTACGTAACATGCGTAAGATCAATATCGAGCTTCTGCTCGCCAATCACAAACGCGAATGCCCCAGTTGCTCACGCAGCAACAACTGCAATTTGCAGGATATTGCCCGCCGTCTGGGTGTAAGCGAAATCCGTTACAAGCAGACCGAACAGGATCTGCCGATCGACGACTCCAGCGACTCCATCGTGCGTGATCCCAACAAGTGCGTACTTTGCGGCGACTGCGTGCGTGTCTGTTCCGAAGTCCAGAGCGTTGGAGCTATCGACTTTGCGTTCCGCGGAGCAAAGGCCCGTGTAGCACCGGCTTTTGACAAAGACCTCAACGAAGTGGAATGTGTAAATTGCGGTCAGTGTGCGGCAGTCTGCCCCACCGGAGCCATTGTGCCCAAACCGGATTACGATAAGGTCTGGACGGCACTGAACGATCCGGAAAAGGTGGTCGTAGCCCAGATCGCTCCGGCGGTGCGTGTGGCTTTGGGCGAATACTTCGGCTGCAAGATCGGCGAAAATGTGGAAGGCAAGATGATTTCCGCCCTCAAGCTCATGGGTTTTGACTATGTTTACGATACATGCTTCTCGGCAGACATGACCATCTTTGAAGAAGCCACCGAATTGCTTGAACGCATACAAAATGGCGGTAAACTGCCGATGTTTACCAGCTGCTGTCCAGCATGGGTCAAGTTTGCGGAAACATACTATCCGGAACTGCTGCCGAACCTCTCCAGTACCCGTTCTCCGCAGCAGATCTTCGGGGCAGTCGCCCGTCAGACTCTGCCCGCAAAATTGGGTATCAAACCGGAAAATCTGGTGATCGTATCTTTCATGCCCTGCGTGGCAAAGAAGTTTGAAGCCAAACTGGATAAATTCAAGCGTGAAGGCCGTCAGGATGTTGACCATGTCGTAACCACAGTAGGATTGGCGCAGATGATTAAATCCATGGGTATAAACATGATGCAGCTGCCCGACGAAGCATTCGATATGCCGCTGGGGTTCTCCACCGGCGGCGGTGTGATCTTCGGGGCCACCGGCGGCGTTATGGAAGCGGCGTTGCGTTACGCGGTGGAAAAACTCGAAGGCAAACCGCTTGAAAAAGTTGACTTCAAGGAAGTCCGCGGCATGGATTACCTGCGTGAAGCCACCTATAACGTTTCCGGCAAAGAGGTCAAAGTGGCAGTGGTCCATACCCTTGCCGCCGCCCGCAAGCTGATCGAACAGATCAAAGCCGGCGAAGCTGATTACCAGTTTGTGGAAGTCATGTCCTGCCCCGGCGGCTGTATTGCCGGCGGTGGTCAGCCCATCAACACCACTCCGGGCTTCCGCAAGATGCGTGCCTCCGGCCTTTACTCGGCAGATAAATCCCGCCGTTTGCAGAAATCGCAGGATAACTTCCTCGTAGCCCAGTGCTACGAAGAAAATTACGGCGGCAAACCCGGCAGTCACGAAGCCCACGAAGCACTGCATACACATTATCAGAACCGCTGCCAGATCTTTGATGCCCGCCAGAATGTGCTGTGCGGCAGTGCCGAAAAGAAACTGCCGATCTGCGTAACGATCTGCACCCAGCAGCCGGATTGCCAGGGCCAGAAACTGCTTGCCGGTCTGGTCGGTTATGTAAAAGCCAACGGCTTGGCTGAACAGGTGGATATTGATGCAACATTCAGCTCCCGCCCGCAGGTGGAAGGTACCATCGGTCTGACCATCGGCGATCTGGTGTTGGATATGGAAGATTATTCCGTTGAATCACTCGGTCAGGCAATCAAAGACGGTATCGCCGCGTTGTAAAAAGCAGCTGTTTTTGAATAAAAACGATATTATCGCTCCCGGATTTGGATATAAAGTCATCCGGGAGCGATTTTTTATTGTCAAAATGGTTGAAAAATTCTTTTTATAGAGTATATTATACAAATTTAATTATATACTGCCGGAAATGTGATATTTTCCGGTGTGGATAAGTTTTTTACAACCATTCAACCATTAAACAACATTGGAGGTTTTCAATGGGTAAAGTCATGCAGACGATCGACGGTAACTACGCCGCAGCGTATGTAGCTTACGCATTCAGCGAAGCAGCCGCGATCTACCCGATCACCCCGTCCTCGACGATGGGTGAGTACGCCGACACCTGGGCAAGCCAGGGTCTTAAAAACATGTTCGGCCAGGTGGTCGAAATCGCAGAAATGCAGTCCGAAGCCGGTGCCGCCGGTGCGGTCCACGGCAGCTTGAGTGCCGGTGCATTAACGACTACCTTTACCGCCAGCCAGGGTTTGCTGCTGATGGTGCCCAACATGTACAAGATCGCCGGTGAAATGCTCCCGACCGTCTTCCATGTATCTGCCCGTGCCCTCGCGGCCCAGTCGCTCTCCATCTTCGGCGACCACTCCGACGTTATGAGCTGCCGTTCCACCGGTTATGCCATGACCAGTGCCGCCAGCATCCAGGAAACCCACGACCTTGCCATCGTTGCCCATCTGGCTACTTTGGAAAGCGAAGTACCGTTCCTGGCATTCTTCGACGGGTTCCGTACCTCTCACGAAATCCAGAAGATCGAACTGTTGGACTATGCCGACATGAAGTCGATGCTGGATATGAAGTTTGTGGAACGCTTCCGCAACCGTGCATTGCGTCCGGAAGCTCCGTATGCCAAAATGGCTGCCCAGAACCCTGACGTTTACTTCCAGGGCCGCGAAACCACCAACAACGAATATGCCGCACTGCCCGCCATCGTCCAGAAGTACATGGATGTGGTTGCCAAGGCTACCGGCCGCAGCTATCATCTGTTCGATTATGTCGGTGCAGAAGATGCCGAAGATGTGATCGTTGCCATGGGTTCCGCTTGCGAAACCATTGAAGAAACCATCAACTACCTGAATGCCAAAGGCAGCAAACTCGGTTTGGTCAAAGTCCGTCTGTACCGTCCGTTCGATGCCGCCGCACTGGTCAATGCTCTGCCCAAGAGTGTCAAACGCATTGCCGTGCTTGACCGCTGCAAAGAACCCGGCTGCCTCGGCGAACCGTTGTTCCTCGATGTTCAGGCGGCTCTTGCCACCACCGGCATCAAGATCATCGGCGGCCGTTATGGTCTTGCCAGCAAAGAATTCACCCCCAGCATGGTCAATGCGATTTACAAGCATCTGGCCGGCAAATGCACCCACAACTTCACCGTTGGTATCAACGACGACAAGAGCAATCTCTCGCTTGTCATCGACGAACAGCTGGTCACTGAACCCGCCGGTTCCACTGCCTGTATGTTCTGGGGTCTGGGTGGCGACGGTACCGTCGGCAGCAACAAGAACTCCATCAAAATTATCGGCGACAACACCGATAAATATGTTCAGGCTTATTTCTCCTACGACAGCAAAAAGTCCGGCGGCGTGACCGTTTCGCACCTGCGTTTCGGCGATGTGGAAATCAAATCGCCCTATCTTATCACCGCTCCTGACTTTGTAGCCTGCCACAACGAAGCCTATGTCGGCCGTTACGACATGCTTGCCGGTATCAAAGAAAACGGTACCTTCCTGATCAACACCTCCAAGAAAGCTGATGAAGTTTTCGCATCCTTCACCAAGGAAATGCAGGAAGTTATCATCGCCAAAAAGATCAAAGTCTATGCTATCGACGCACTCAAGACTGCTTTGGAAGTCGGCAGTGCCAAATATGTATCGACCATCATGCAGACCTGCTTCTTCAAACTCGCCGCGATCATTCCGGCAGACGAAGCGATCGGTCACATCAAAAAGGCGATCGAAAAGAAATTCAAGAAGAAGGGCGATGAAATCGTTGCCCAGAACATCAAGTGCGTGGATATGGCTCTCGAAGGTCTGGCAGAAATCGCTGTTCCTGCGGCCATTACCGAAAGCTATGTAGCACCCAAACTGATCGCCGATGATGCCGGTGATTTTGCCACCAAACTGATGAAGCCGATCCTCCATTTGCAGGGCGACAGCATCCCGGTTTCCGCTATGAGCTTCGACGGCTCCATGCCCACCGGCACCAGTGCTTTGGAAAAACGCGGTATCGCTCCGAGCGTTCCGAAATGGGATTCCGCCAAATGTATCCAGTGCAACCAGTGCGTAATGGCATGTCCGCATGCCGCCATCCGTGCCAAACTGGTCAAAGAAAGCGATCTTGCCAACAAGCCCGCCACCTTTGAAACTGTTGCACCCAAGGGCGTGAAAGAACCCGGTCTGGTCTATCGCATGCAGGTCTATGTGGAAGACTGTACCGGTTGCGGTGTCTGTATTGAAACCTGTCCTGCCAAGGAAAAGGCTCTCTCCTTCAGTCCGCTGGCTGCCGAACGCGCTGCCGGTCAGAACGAAAACGAAAAATTCTTTGAAGCTCTTCCGGACAACGTTACCGGCGGCGTCAGCATTGATACCGTCAAGGGTTCACAGTTCCTGAAGCCCTACTTTGAGTTCAGCGGTGCCTGTGCCGGTTGCGGCGAAACTCCGTATGTCAAACTCGTAAGCCAGCTCTTCGGTAACCGCATGGTCGTTGCCAACGCCACCGGCTGCAGCTCCATCTACGGCGGCAGCTTCCCGAGCCTGCCCTACTGCAAAGACAAGGCCGGCCGCGGTCCCGCATGGGCCAACAGCTTGTTTGAAGACAACGCTGAATACGGCTACGGTATGCGTATGGCTATTGATACCAACCGCGCCCAGCTCCGCAACAATGTGGAAGCTCTGTTGGAAAAAGCCGGTGACTGCAAGTGCGAAATCAAAGCGCTGCTCACCAAGGGTATCGAACTTTGGAACAGCACCGATGCCGAAGCTATCGCCAATCAGGATGCCATCAAAGCCGCATTGCCCGCAGCTATTGAATCCGCTGCCTGCCCGGAAGGCAAAGCCATCCTTACCAAGATCGCTGAACTCTCCGACTACTTTGTCGATAAGAGCTTGTGGATCTTCGGCGGTGACGGCTGGGCATACGATATCGGTTACGGCGGGTTGGATCACGTTGTCGCCCAGAAACGCAATGTGAACATCCTCGTGCTGGATACCGAAGTGTACTCCAACACCGGCGGTCAGGCTTCCAAGTCCACTCCGATCGGTGCCGTGGCACTCTTTGCCAACGCCGGTATGGAACAGACCAAGAAGAACCTCGGCTTCATGTGCATGAGCTACGGCAATGTCTATGTGGCAAGCATCTGTATGGGGGCGAACCGCCAGCAGGCTTTGACCGCGATCAAAGAAGCCGAAGCCTACAACGGCCCGTCCATCATTCTGGCTTACGCTCCCTGTATTGCCCACGGTATCAAGGGCGACATGCGTATGAGCCAGAACGAAGCCAAGAAGGCTGTGGAAGCCGGATACTGGCCGCTCTACCGCTACAATCCTGCCAACGCCGAAGCTCCGTTCAAATGGGAAACCAAAGAAGCTACCGGCAGTTTCCAGGACTTCATCCGCGGTGAACGCCGTTACGCCAGCTTGACCAAGACCAATCCTGCCAACGCTGAAGAACTCTTCGCCAAGGCAGAAGCGGATTGCAAGCGTCGTATGGACTTCTTCAAGAAGCTCGGCGAAGTGATGAAATAATCATCATAAAAGCCAACAAAAAGGTGCGTTCAAAAGAGCGCACCTTTTTTTATCTGCCGAGCGGCAGAGAGAGAGTTTGAGAATTTTGGAAGGTTTTGGGTCGCTTTGAGAAATTTTGAGAGGCGGCAGCCGGAAAGCCGCACTGTTTCTGCAAGCAGTACGCAGTGCAGCACAGGCGGCAAGATTTTCCCCCGTTAAATCCCGTTAATTACCGTTATGCTGCCATACACAATATTGCCAGCGTATGCGGTAAACACCGGCGGCAAGGATTTTTCCCAAAAAATTTCCCACAGCCGTCATCTATTCTATTGCCCGCATCCACAATTTGCGATATTCAGTTTACATTTCGCGGTATTTTTCCCAAAACAACACAAAACCGGAATGTGCCATACAATTATTCAAGTTCGTCAACCGGGACTACCGCCGGAGCAAATTTGCCATCCAATCTTACATAGCGGCAGCAGATTCCCCAGCCGCGATTACCGTGGGAGGCAAAAACAGCAGTAAATTCATGTCTGCCGGCAGGAAGTTTCAGCTTGTCGGTAAATTCATCGAGTACCACCGGGTTGGTGGTAAAATGCCGCATCAACTCTTTGCGGTTACAGTAGAGAGCAAATGGGGCATCCGAACCAAACATGACTTTCAGTTCCATAGCTTCCGGCAACTCTATCTGCCAGCAGAAGTAATACTTGCGTGGAGCTTTGGCATCCGTTCCCGGTTCCGGCGGCGGACAAAGCAGATAAACATTGCTGAATGCCGCCTTACTGAAGTTGAGTTTATCCCATTCAGCATCTCCGGGCAGATTCAAGTCAGCAAGTTCTTCACTGCCGTAAGAGGCAGTACTGACCAACGCATCTGTAACAAACGCAGTCATATTGTCAGGTTTCTTTTTACCGCCCATAGTAAAACACGGCAGTGAACGCCCCGCCTGATCAACTATATTGGCATGCGGCTGAAGATTTCCGCCATAAGCGACCTGATAACTTTCGTTAAAAAACAGTGCCGGCATTTTCAAAAGCACAGTTGCCCGGTTGCCATTCAAACGGCAGTTGATCGCATCCGATATATATTCGCCATCTTTGGTGAGCGAAAATCCGCACGGATTACCGCCATTGGCATGCAAAGCACCGCAAACATTGTCAAAAGTTATCTCCACTTTGGCATTGGCGGTGGCAACATCTGTTGTACAACGCAGGCTCTTTACCCTGATCGGCGGCAGATATTTTTCCGGCTCACGCAAAGACTGCATGGCATACGCCAAACGCTGACCCAGTATGGCAACTCCGCGGTTGGATAAATGTATTTGATCGCTTAAATCCAGATCAATAGCCGGAACGCAAGCGGTGTTTTTCATTTTAAGCGAAAGTTTGTACTGCTCGCAACGGACTCTCAACCAGCGTTTCTGTGAAATATTCACATCGCCGGGATTGGCTACAAAAGCCCCCAACTGCACCAATACTATCGGCAGATCAGCATTGTTGCAATCACGCCGTATGGCATTGAACAACTTGCGGGTGCGAACAGAGTATTGATCGACTTTATCATCACTGCCCGCATCACTGCATCCCTGATACCACAAAGCTCCGGCAACTTTGCCCCCAAGCTCCTGCAATCGCTCATACATAGCTCCGTAAAGCGAGTTGCCGCCTTGTTTTTTCAAAGCCGGATCCCATTGCTGCAATGTTGTTCCGCCGTGGGCACAGGCAATCACGCCCTGCGGGATGTTGGTTGTTTTATACATGGCAAGTGCAAATGCCAATCCCGGCCCTGCCCCGCGTCCGCCGGCGGTTTTCGGCAAATTTTCCGGACTGCCGCCATGCACCGGTGCAACGGCTCTGCCGGTATCGTGCAGCGGGTCTTGGGCAATATCCCATTTATTGACCATATAGTAGGCATGTACCATCGGATCGGGCTCCGAAAGCGACGGCAATTCGCCGTAATCAGCCATATTGCTCTGACCTGCCAACAGCCACAAATCGCCGACCAGCACATCTTTGAAAACAACTTTTTCACTTGTTTTGGCGATCTGCAAAGTTATTGTATAAGGTCCACCTGTGGGCAGACCTTTGATAACGCCGTTGACTTTGCCGCTTTGAGCCGTACCGGCAACAACTTTTTCCAAACCGTTTACGATCGCTCCATCGGCATTTTTGACCGTCATCAGAACATCGCCGTTATTTTTTGAACACCCATAAAAAGGATGCTCCGAAACATTTACGCTGTTACGCTGTAAAACGGCAAAATTCTGTAATGTATTACCCAGTTCCATAAGTAAAAACTCCTTTCACGGTCAATAATGTACATTGCCGGAAACGATTTGTCAAGGTTCTTTTTATTGATAAATCATCTTTATCAAAGCATAACCTTCCATCCGGTCAAGTTTAATGATCGCAGTATTACCGTTGAGCGTGAACTCCAGCTCTTTATCTGACGGAGCCAGCAGGACTTTCTCAAGAGTTGCATCTTCCGGCACTTTGAACTCAATTACCAGATCGCAAACTGTTGCGGCATCTTCCATAGTTACACACATACCGCGGGCTTCGGCGGCGTAGGCGATTATGTGCAGTATTTCGCCATCGGCAACTTGCTGAACCGCCGCTCTGGCAAAGCTGGGCAGTTTGGGGCAGAATACTTTACGCTGACCGTACAAACGGTCGATCATATTGCCGAACAGCAATCGCAGCTGATAAGGGGCACGGGTCAGATAACCGCATCCGATATTACCGGCACAGCAGATAACTTGCTCATTTGCCGCAATGAAGTCATATTCGCTGACACCTTCCGGAGCAGTGTAATAGTTGCACCGCAAACCATCCCAACCGGCATTCATGTAGGGTTTCACCAGTTTCATAAGGCTTTCTCCGGCGGCTTTGTTTTTTATGCCGACTGCCGTAGCGTAGATGGATAACGGCATATCCTGCAAGCCTTTGGCAAGCTCGCCAGCCGGGGCGAAATACGCCGGATCGAATGGTTTATCGCAAACCATTTCTGCGGGGAACGCCTCCGGATATTTACCGTTGACCAACGCCGCCTTACCGATGGCAAGCACTTTTTTGCCTGCATCCAGATGAGTTTGCAGTTTTGCCATGCCTTGCGGGGTCAACTCCAGATCATCGGCGAGAATTAGCAATTTGTATTTGCTCCAGTCGCAGAACTCGGTTACTGCGTCGAACTGGATTTTCAGTTCATCGAGCATCCGTGCCAGACCTTTGGCGGGGGCGGTTTTACTGCGTTCTTTATCGAAGACCAACGCTATATCGTTATTATTGACAGCACCCGAAGTGTAATCATCGTACTGCTGAAGTTTGCTGTAAACATCGTAAATGCGGTCAAAGACCGCCATATCCATATCGCCGCGGGGGTGGAAATGACCGCCGATGTCCGGCCGCAGACCTTGAGCAATGCCGTAGAACATATCGTATTCCAGAGCCGCCTGCGGACGCAAGCCGCCGAAATCGCCCCACTTGTAGAAACGACCGGTCATATTGAGTACCTGACGGTCTTTCCCGGCAAGTGCCCGGTTGTAGCGACAGTAAAGCGGCAGATAGTCGTAACCCCAGTGGCTGGTGGGCAGACATTCGCACTCAAAGTGGCTGTGTTCATCGCAAACAAGTTCTTTATCATCGCAGTTGAACACGATCAACGCATCTGGTTTCACCTTGCGGATGGCTTCGGTAAGCAGCTTGGCAAATTCGGCATAGCTCTGACTGTTGAATTTGACCAAATCTTCCAATTTGGTGTAATCCAGACCTTGAGCTTGCATCTTTTTTACGCAAGTCGGGCAGACACACGGATAGACTTTCAGGCAGTCGAAGAAAAAGCCGTCCACCGGATAGTTTGCCAGAACTTCCAACGCCATATCCCGCAAATGTTCGCGGAACGGCGAATTGTAGCAGACACTCCGCACAAAAGGCGAGTTGCGGTTTTCACGCAAGATCAGCCCCTCCGGACTGATTGCCATATATTCGGGGTGCCGCAAGAGTTCTTCGCTGCTTACTCCGGCATTGAAATAGGCACTCAAGCGGATATTTTTGCGTTTGCACGCTTCGGCAAGTTTACCGAAAAAATCGTAATCCAATCCGGGGTGCGGTATGCCGATTTTGGTCGGATAATAGGCCCCGCCCTGATTGCAGCGGGCGTGCCAGGTGAGAAAATCGACCTTACAGCGGACGAGCTGATCGGTAAAACCTTCCACATCAAACTCCTTCAGCACCCCCGGCACAGTTACCGGGGTGTGGAAGTCGTAAAAGAGAGCGTATTTAAAGTTTGTACGCATAGATTTCATCCTCATTTTGCCGCCGGTTTGATTACTTCTCTTATAGAAAGATCATCAAAAAAGCTGTTGCATTTTGTTGAACCATAGCCGATACAGATGTACGGAGTGATTTTTTTAATGTCAAACTTGGTGTAGAAAGTGAATTTGGTCCATTCGCTGTCTTTGGTAATGAGTTTTGCTTTAAGCGAAGTGCCGTAGAACCGCAGTTCTTCGTACTGAGACGGGTCCATATTTTTGACCCACACTTCCACCTTGTAAGTTTTGCCGAAAACCAGACCTTTTTTGCTGACTTTGAAAAGTCCGTCCCACTCAACAGGTTTGACGATCTGCAGAACACCGTCGCCGTTGCTGTCGGAAACGATGTGCATCGAGCGTTTGCCGCTGCGGGCAA
Organism: Lentisphaerota bacterium; assembly: GCA_015061885.1. Lineage (GTDB taxonomy): Bacteria > Verrucomicrobiota > Lentisphaeria > Victivallales > Victivallaceae > SIG78. The sequence continues at coordinate 15,486 of SUVS01000001.1, read as the reverse complement.
ATTTCGTAGACTTTTCGGCAACTTTGGGCGTGTGATTATTGTGCCAGATACCGTTGGTTTCGGTCAGCTCCATATCGCCGTCGATTACCAGTTCCGGGCCGAGGACCTCGCCGGTGACAGGATCGGTGATATTGCCGGATTTTTTGACCTTTTTGGGGCGTTTGAGTTCGGCTTTGCGCAGGGCGTCAAACTGTTTGCCGGAAATTTCTTCAATGGTGTAATCATCGAACCAGAAAACGGTTCCGGTCTGCTCGGTATGACCGCTGAGCTGACAGTTTACGCCTTTGACATCGCCCTGCCATGCACTTTGAGGTACAGCAACATAAGTTTCAAGTTTTTTCCATTTGCCGTCTTTGAGATTGTCGTATTTCAGCACGTGCTCAAAACTCAAAGAGCCGGCACTTGTTGAATATTCTTTTCCAATGACCGAGTTTTTGCCGTTGGGGAAAAACAGGACCATACTCGCAGAATCGTTTTTACCGAGCTTTTCTGCTCTCACCCATACCGTAAAACGGTAATTTTTACCGGCTTGAAGCTTGAAATCCAGCGGACGGCGATACCAGACCATGCCGGTCGGCAAGCTGTCAGAACGGTCGCATTTGAGCGAACCTTTGCCGTTTCTGCCGACACTCTTATCCCAATACATCTTGGGCGTCATGCCGGAGTGGTGCCAGGGGACCCATTTTTCCACACCTTTGTCAAAGGTATAGTTATAAAGCACTTTGCCTTGAGCATCCTTGCCGACGCGTGCCAATGCTTTGCTGTTCAAATAGGGCAGATAGTATTTATCGTAAGCGTTGACAAACCAGTCGCGGAAAAATTCCGCACGCATTTTTTCTCTGCCTTCCGGGGCAAGTTTCACTGTTTCATCGATATATTTCAGAGCTTCATCGATCATTTCGTAGGTCAACGCATCCAGATAGTAGCAGTCTCTGCGCTGCAGGAAGGGTATTTCTTTATCGCCGCGATTGCGGAACCACGGAGTTTTGGTTACATCATCATTCCAGAACCTTGCCCAGACATCGTAATATTTTTTGAACGGTACTGCCGCTTCTTTACCCACGGCAAGCTCAAACCATTCATCAATAAGTTTATCTGCATCCTGATCGATATCCCACAAAAGTTTGCTCATCATATAGATTTCAGGAGTGTTTTTCCATGCCGGACCGGGGCCCCATTCGCAGAAATAGTAACGCAGATTGTGCTTGTGATAAAGCTCTTTGAGGAACGCAGCGTTGAATTTGGGGTTGTAGGTCGGCACCAGATAGCTGCCTTCAAAACCGTAATCCCACCAGCCCAGAGTGGAGGCGGTCTCATCCCACTTCTGCAGCCGCTTTTCCAAACGGGCACGGTAAATGGGATCAACATAAAACTTGAAGTCTTCGCACACCATCGGTACTACCGCAGGATCCAGTTTCACATTTTTGGGCATATCTTTGGTGACCCAGTAATTAAGCACGCCGAAATAACGGTCGGGATACTCTTTTTTGACGATCGAAACAACTTTATTTACCCATTCATAATAACTCTGACTTTCGGAGCCTTTGGGCAGATGGGCGTTCTTTTTTACGCAGTTATCGCACTGACAGATATTGCCGTTGTCGTTGACCGAAAGCGAGCAGTTGTACAAATTGGGGTTCTTTTTGAAAAACTCAATAACACTTTTGGCGGCAGCTTCGGCGATCCCGGGGGCAGTGTAGCACGGTTCCCAGTACATAAGTTTCCAGTGAGGATCTTTGATTTTTTTCGGGAAACGGCGTTTGCCGTCAATGAGCGGGAAAAATTCCGGATTGCTCTTGGCATAAATTTCTGGATCGATCAAGTTGCCCACATTATGCACCATTTTCAACACGTTGGATACCGTCATGCCCACACGGCGGGTCCAATTGATGGTCTTCTGGAGTTTTTCACCTTTGTAAAACGGTCCGTGACTGCCGGAGTAAGAACGCCCGGGAAAGTCTGCTGCGCGGGTGAAGCTTTTGGCGGGGATCACCCAGTCTTTGCCTTTATGAAGTATGACAGTTCCGAGTTCGCCGGGCATAAGGATTCGCAACCCGAGGAACTTTTCCAGAAAATGGATCGCTCCATCCAGCGTGTTATAGTTATCTTTGACCAGCAGTCTGCCGCCGATGACGATGTTTTTTTCATCGACAAATTTTACCAGAAAACCGTAAGGTTTGGGCATCTCTTTTTCAAATTGCCGGGTATATTTGCTCCAGCCGACATGAATATTGATCAAATCAGCTTTCTCTGCTGCGAGTTTGCTTTCCGGCACGATCTTTGCCCGGGACTGGAAAACTTCCCGGGTATAATTTACCAGATCGTCGGCTGCCAATTTGGTCGGCCAGTCCGCTTTGTCGGGAACGACCACCCTGAACTGAACTTTTTTGTTTTTGACCAGAGTCATTGTTTCGGGCCAAGCGGCAAATGAGGCCGCTGATACAAGCACCAGCGCCAGCATCAGGATTTTTTTCATTTTTTGCTCCTGTTATTAAATTATCCAAAGTTCCGGTGTGCGTACCGGGTAGTTGCGTACCAGCTCAAATTTCAACCGATAATCCGGCAAAGATTGCCATAGTGCCTTGAAATCAGCATTGCCGCAAAAGGTATTTACCAGATAGAGTGCATTTTGTTTGACCGGCCAGTAGTCAAAATATCTTACATCCTGCCGGTAACACCAGGTAGATTTATCGGCTATATATATTTGCATAAACTTGACCGCATCATAAACCGAGCCGCCATTAGCTTTGCGTTGTAAAAAAGCGTTATACTGTGCGGTACTCAAAAGTGCCGCCAGTCCGGCAAAGGCTTCCAGCGTAAAAAGTTCGTAGCCGTAGGGCTTGGTGCGTTCGAGTTCCTCCGGTAAAGAGCCATCCGGGGCGATCTGCTCCAGCAAACGATTTTTGAAGTCATTGCGGAACTCTTCCAGCAATGCTTCATTTTCCGTTAAATGGGCAAATGCCGCCGCTTGCAGATACCAGCAAACCGAGTGATTATTAAGTGCCAGCCGTTCGGTTGCGCCCAAATCAGAATTGCACAACCATTGGAGATATTGGGCAAACCATTCTTTTACTGCCGTGTAAAGTTTTTCCGGCAAATCACTTTTGAGCTTGATCACCGCCAACGCAACTTCGGCAAGATGGATCGTATCAATAACGCCGAAACTTCTGCCAGGAACCTGATTGCGGATCGCCTGACTGTATTCCAAATGGGGCAGCATGGAAATTTTTTCATCGGCAAACCATATATCAAGGTGCTCGCTGATCTTTGCCAACACCGCTTTATCGGGCTTCTGTAAATAGTTACTGGTCAAAAAGCCGATTATACAGCTTAAACGCATCAACCGTTTGCGGTGGCGGTTGAAGCAATCGGGATTGCTCTCGCCATCACGACCGATATATTTGCCGGCAGGATCATCAGGATCACGCCACCAGTAGTCAGCTTCGCTGTAAAACTCCCGCTCGTTGCCCTGGGAATAAGCACTTTTTACGGCAGTAATCCCCCTTACGGGTAAGTTGCGTACCCGTTCAAATAAAATATTTTTTTTCATCACAAAAAACTTTTAGTTGTCGCAAATTGGGTTCCAAAGAATGGATTTGGCATGGTCAGCAGCCGTGAAACTATTGCCATTAGGCTGAAAATACTTTTTTTCATGGCTTTCGCTGTGACCATCCAGATAGTTCAAGTTTGCCATTACCCCGTGATAATACGGTATCCGCCCCCAGTCATTACAGTAAATGTAGCTTGCAGGATCTTTGTTTTCGGTTATCAACATTGTTGCCGAAGGATCATTGGCTTTGGTAATAATAAAAGTTTTTCCATTTATGTCATTATTAGCATTACCGTTGACATGATCATACAAAAACGGATTGATTGCATAAGTAGTGTACCATACCCCCTCTTTACCGGCAGCTTTGTAACTGGCATAGCTGGTGTCACTTGCGGTGGGACATTCAAAAGATTTATACCAGGTTACACCGTAGGGACTTTCACCATCAATTTTTTTGTGTTCATTGAAACCGGAGAGATATGCTGCCCAGATTGCAGACTGACCGCTGGCAGAACCCTGTTTGAGATAACCGCTCGGGATACAGTCTTTGTTATCATTGGCATACATAATGTTGGCAAGAGCCATTTGTTTGAGCAAATTCAAGCAGTTGGAACTTCTGGCACGCTCGCGGGCGGCACTCAATGCCGGCAGCAGCATTGCCGCCAGAATCGCGATTATTGCGATAACGACGAGGAGTTCGATCAGGGTGAAGCTGTGCTTCACCCGCCCATGGGCGGAATTTTGCGTTTCAAACTTTTTCATTTTTGGTCCTTTCTTTAAGGTGGTTTTATTTTTTAAGGTTTATTTTCAATTTGGTTTGATTTAAACAGAATACCTGCCGTAAATCACTCGACAATAATTATACAGCTTTCCTGGATGTAAATCAATGGCAAAAAAATATTTATTTGATTGCAAAATGTCGCAATAGATATTTTTACACCGTTACTGCCGCTCTCTGCAACTATATATAATGGGTTTTACACGCGGTGTTTTTTCTTATAAAAAGAGGTTTCTGATAAAAATTGATTGCAAAAATTCTTGCAATTATCTCAATGCGGTATTATCTTAAAAGCGAGGTGTTTTATGGAGCAGTATTTATTTCATCAATTCCGCAGTATTCCGGAAAATTACGAAACTTCACGCCTGTTTCACGCTCATGAATTCTGGCAGGTTGATTTTATCTACGAAGGTGCCGGTTGTTTGCTGGTCAGCGAAAAAAACGAAATTGTCCGATATGATTTCCAATCCGGCAGTACCGTAATTATTCCGCCCGGACTGGAACACTGTTTTGATTACTGCAACAAGAGTTCAGCGTGGTTGAGCGTAAAGTTTTCAGCCAGCGGCAATATCGGCGGCGTAATGATACTCCCGGCGGAAAAAATGCTGGAATACACCGCGGCGATCCTTGCCGAAGCCCTCTCGCCGCACACCATGAGCCGATCAGCTTCTTTGAGCATAGTAAATGCGGCATTGAGCGTGGCGTTCAATCGTTTTATGCTGGAACTTAAAGAGCAGAAATCCCATACCAGCGAATTTGTCCGGAAGGTCAAAGAATTCGTATATTCGCAGCAGGGACGCGATGTGCGGGTAAGCGATGTGGGTGATTTTATGCAATGCACCGGTAAGCACGCCGCCTTGCGTTTCCACAGCGAAACCGGCACTTCGCTGAAAAAATTCCTCGATGAAACCCGTGCCGACTTCGCCGCCAGACTGCTCCTGACCAGCAGTAAAAGTCTGAACGCATTAGCCCGGCAGCTCGAATTCCGCGATGTTTACGCTTTCAGCAGATTTTTCAAACGAGTAACCGGCAAAACTTTAAGTGAATACCGTAATCACAAACCATACTCATGTTGAATAATTTTACCACCGGAAAGGCATACAGAATCATGAAAGAAAAACCCATCCTTTGCAAACCCGTTCCCGGCGGCATGACCGAACAGGAAAAAGCCGAAGCCGGATTGCTTTACAACCCCAACCGTACCACCGAAATGGCTGATTACCGTTTCAAGATTCAGGACGCCATTCACGAATACAACCAGTTCCGCCCCTCGCAAGTACAGGAACGGCGGGATTTTCTGGCAAATATCTTCGGCAAGATCGGCAAAAAATGCAACATTCTGCCGCCGTTCAAATGCGATTACGGGTTCCACATCGAAGTAGGCGAAAACTTCTTTGCCAACTACAACTTTATCGTGCTGGACGGCAATTACTGCCGCTTTGGCGACAATGTATGGATCGCACCGAATGTATCAATTTTAGCGGCGGGGCATCCGCTGGATATGCAAGACCGCATCGACGGCTGGGAATATGCGTTCCCCGTAACAGTGGGCAACAATGTATGGATCGGCGGTTCTGTAACCATCATCGGCGGCGTGACCATCGGCGATAACGCTGTGATCGCCGCCGGGTCAGTGGTCATCCGCGATGTACCGGCAGATACACTGGTCGCCGGCAATCCGGCAAGAGTGATCCGCAAAATAACTGCCGAAGACCGCAAAAAATATCAGTGGGCAGAACAGGATCAAAAATAAGCTGATTCAAAAAAAATACATAAAAACTGGTAATTTGTCCATATTGTGTTATCTTATATTATGCACAAATCAGGAGTTTTTATGGATAATTTGGAAAATCACAATATATTGGAGCTGTTTCTGAACGATGATGTTCAGCAGTTGCTTGACCATATTGCAGGTCTGCTCGATTTGCGGGTAACTTTTTTCTCCCGTTTCGGGCTGCCGATACGCCGTGGCAAGGAAATGCCCAACACCGCGTACTGCAAATTTATTCAAAATAACCTCGGTCATCTTGAAGAGTGTCAGAATATCGACAAAGCCATGCAGGAAAAAGCGACCGAAACTTTTCAGCCGCTCTCGTATGTCTGCCACGCCGGATTGCGGGAAATCATTGCTCCGGTGGTTATCAGCAACCGCCTTGCCGGATTTTTGATGGTGGGGCAGTTCCGGACTTCCGACGAAGTACCGCAGTGTGCATTGACTTATTGCAAAAACGATGCAGAAAAAGCGGAACTCCAACTGAAATATGCTCAACTGCCCAAACTTTCACCGGAACGGCTGGAGTCGCTTATCGGCACCTTGCAAATACTCATTGATTACATTGCCGCCCGCGAACTGGCGGTTTTCCGTCCCGATCCGTTGAAATCAGCTATTGATGATTACATTGATAAGCATTATCAGGAAGATGTTTATCTGTCTGATGTGGCAAATGTACTCAACAAAAGTATTTCCAGCGTGGCACAGTTTTTACGCAACAAATATCATACCTGTTTTAAGGATCTTTTGATCGAAAGACGCCTCTGTGCCGCCGAAGATTATTGGAAAAAGCACCCTTGTGCCTCAATAAAAGAGTGTGCAGAAGCCGCCGGATTCAAGGATCAGTTTTACTTTTCACGCATATTCCGCAAAAAACGGGCGTTGAGTCCGCGGGAATTCCGGGCCCGGTGGAATCACTGAAAAAAACACCTTGAATATTTGCTCTGACAATGTTTTGGTGTTATCTTAAAACAAAATATTGCAGGAGTTATGATTGATGAAAAAGTTTATTGCCGAAGCCTTGAAAACTGAATTTACCAGTGTCTGGCGTTCATGGAGTTATATACACAAGGATTTTGCCGGGGATTTTCAGGCTTTAGAGAAAGCCGGTTCGCTGAAACTTGACGGTCCTTTTCCGGTGATCTGGAAAACCAAACAGAAGTTTGTGCTTAAAGGTACGGGAGCTTCCGGCAGAACCTTTGCGTATAAATCGTATTGTAAACTCAAAGGCACAGTAAAATACTTTTTCCGGCTTTCGCCGTGCGGCATGGAAGCAGAGAACTTTCAGCGTATCAGCGATTGCGGTATTGCCCTGCCCCGGTTGCTGGCGGTGGGCGATGTACGCAAAAACGGCATCCTTAAAACCGCTTTTCTGATTACAGAATTTGCCGAAGGTTACTCTGACGGCAGAGATTTCACCCATCTGAAAAATGTTATCACCGACCGGGATTTGCGGGATGAATTTATCTGCCGCAATCTGGAACTCTTGGCAAAACTCCATGACAATAATATCCTGCACCGGGGATTCACACCGGCTAATCTGCTTTACAAACTCCGCGAAACACCGGATGCCAACGGCAATATGCTGGATTTGATGTGGATAGATATAGCCAGCTGCCGCAAGATGCCGCGTTTTATGCTGAAAAGAAATATAACAGTGGACTTTGAACAACTCTTCCGCTTTTTTGATTTCAGCGAAGGAGATTTGCTGAGATATTTACAACATTACAGCAACAGCACAACTTCACCGCTGAAAACGCCGGAACAACTGCTTGCAGACCTGAAAAAACGGTTAAAAAAACGCGTTTAACATTTGCATTTTATCCCAAACAGTGTTATAGTCCAACTCAAACTGAATAAAAAAGTCTGAAAATCTGGATGGGTTTTTGTATGCAATGGTTTGATTGGGTGATTTTGACAGTTCCGATTCTGACTGTACTCTGGGTGGCATGGTATTGCCGTAAATATATTAAAGATGTAACGGCGTTTCTTTCTGCCGGACGGGTTTGCGGCAGATATGTTATTGCCGTCGGGGATATTGCGGAAGGCTTATCCGTTATCGGCTTGATCTCTTATGTGGAAATCCATTACCGGACAGGTTTTGCCACGGCGTTCTGGTCGGCACTGACCATGCCGCTGGCTATAGCTATGGGATTGTTCGGCTATTGCACTTACCGTTTCCGCGAAACCAAAGCCCAGAGTCTGGGGCAATATATCGAACTGCGTTACAGCCGGAAACTGCGTATTTTTGCCGCCGCACTGCGGAGTATCTGCGAGGTGGCAGCCAATATGATCATGCCGGCATTGGCGGCACGGTTCTTTATCTACTTTATGGATCTGCCGCAACATTTTGAATTGTGCGGGATCACTGTTTCGACTTTCCATGTTATTATGCTGATCGTGCTGGTGATCGCCATAAGTATCATCTACATGGGCGGAGCTTTGAGTGTGGCAATTACCGATACCGTGCAGGGATTTATTGTTTACCCGATGCTGGCGTTTTTTACGATTTTTGTACTGTATAAATTTTCGTGGAGCAACGAAATGCTCCCGGTGATGCTTGACCGCGTCAAGGACGAAAGTTTCATCAACCCCATGGATATATCCAAACTGCGCGACTTCAATTTGTTTTCGGTATTGATCCTGCCGATAGTAACGCGTTTCATACAGCGTATGAGCTGGGTGTACGGCGGCGGCCCGACTTCGGCGGCAAAATCTCCGCATGAACAGAAAATGGCGAGCTTGATCGGCACCTGGCGTGGAGCATTGGGGTTGATATTCTATATATTGATGGCTATTTCTCTTATAACCGTACTCAATCACCATAACTTTGCTCCGCAGGCACATGCCATCCGGGCCAATCTGACCAATAAAGTAGCTGACGAACTGATTGCCGACCCGGTCATGCGGCAGAATATCAGCACCAATATCAGTGCGTTGTCAAACCATAAACATATTGTAGGCGTGGATGAAAAACTTTCGGACAAAAAGAACAACGATACGATTTATCTGAATGCCGCCCGCCAGGCTCTGACGGCTGAAAATGTGGATAAAGGCAATGCCATTTATGCTAAATTCCGTACTCTTTACTACCAGCTGATGCTGCCGATGACCATGCGTGATATTCTGCCGACGGGGACTTTGGGCTTGTTCTGTCTTCTGCTGGTAATGCTGATGGTTTCCACCGATGACAGCCGTATTTTCAGCTCTGCAAGTACCATCAGTCAGGATGTTATACTGCCATTTATCAAAAAACCGCTTTCGCCGAAAGGTCAGATCAACCTTATCCGCTGGATTTCCATAGGTGTAGGGGTGATATTCTTTCTGGGATCAAGTTTTATGGCACAGCTGGATTACATATCGCTGTTTGTAACGCTTATGTGTACCATGTGGCTGGGCGGCTGCGGTCCGATGCTGGTTTTCGGGTTATACAGCCGTTTCGGCACCACGGCCGGAGCATGGGCGAGTTTGCTTTCCGGTATGTTCATGGGGTTGGGCGGTGTGATCGTACAGCGTAACTGGGCGAACTTGTTCTACCCGATGCTGCGCGACAGCGGCTGTCTGCCGCAGGTAAGCAACGCACTGGAAGTTCTCTCACGCCCGTTCAATCCCTGGATCGAGTGGAAAATGAATGCAGTCCGCTGCCCCATCAACAGCTATGAGTGGTATTTTATAACCATGCTGATAACAATGATAATCTACATTGCAGTATCCTACCTTACCCTCAAAAAACCATTCAACATTGAGCGAATGCTGCACCGCGGCAAATACAGTCTGGGCGAAGGTGTATCAATCAAAACCGCGTGGACATTCCGCACCGTATTCCAGAAGATCATCGGTATTACGCCGGAATACACCACCGGCGACAAAGTGATTGCATGGAGTTATTTCGGATACAGCTTTGTTTATCGCTTCGGTCTGACCTTTGTAGCGGTGGCGAGCTGGAATCTGATCTCGCCCTGGCCGGCTGAATACTGGGGTATATATTTCCTGATAGTATTTCTGCTGGTGCCGGGTTTGAGTGCAGTTATCACCGGCGTATGGCTTTCCATCGGCGGATACAAAGATATGCGTCAGCTCTTCAAAGATCTGGAAAACCGCGTAGTAAATCATCTTGACGACGGCAGAGTCGAAGGCAACATGTCATTGGCCGACAAAGCCGAACTCGAAGCCGTAGATAAAAAAGAACAGAGTAAATAACAGCAATATTGCCGGATTCTGTAACGGAACGGCAACAAACGGTAAATAACGGTAATAAACGGATTTTTCCGGCAACTGCAATGCAACCGAAATGAACAGTTTATTACCGTTATGTTCAGTTAATTACCGTTTATATTCATGCAGCACTCGACAAGTTCTGCAAGTGTTGTATCATTATCAATCAGCTCAAAATTTTCAATATCGTATCCCAGGAAAACATCTTCAAAGAAATAGTCCGGATCAATCATTTTTTCTTTGCGTGAACAACCTTGTCTGCCGTAAAACAGCATCAGCAATGGGTCGTTGGGGTACAGCATTTTTTTGTGCATATACCAACTGTCAGTCATTTTCAGGATGTTCAAGGCGGTTTTGATTTGTTCTTCCGATTGCCAATACTTACCGAATTCTGCTTCGTCAAAGTCCGGACGGAGTGATAACGCTTCGCCGATTTCCTTTGAAATATCCGGGCGGTTGAGTTTACTCATGCTAAATCCGTATTTTCGGGAAATTTTACGCTTGGCGATCCAGGAAAAAATACAGTTGAATATTGTCCACGGTATATAAACACACAATAAACCGACAAAGCACCCGATCATTATTTGAGTGGCTATTGCCCAGCCAGCGACATGCCGGAAATAGCAGAACTTCAAAATAATTGCAGCAGAAAATAATATCCAGAGTACTGACGGTATCCAACACCCCCATACTCCCACTCCTGCTTCACAGAGTTCCGCCCAATACGCCTCGCGTTCCGGCGTATCACGCCACTCCGGAAGTTTGGGTGCTTCCGGCAAAGGTGGATACTTTGACCAATCAACACTCATCGGCAAACTCTGCGGATTTTATTTTTCACTATCAATCTTCAAACAAATATCCGGAGAGATAGCGTTCGCCGGTATCCGGCAGTACCACTACTATATTTTTGCTGGCGTATTCCGGATCTTTTGCCAGTTTGAGTGCGGCAAAAAGTGCCGCTCCGCCGGAAATACCTATAAGCATACCTTCGCTTGAGGCGGCGGCACGGGCGGTATTTTTGGCATCTATGTTGCTTACAGCAATGATTTTATCAATAATGCTTCTATCCAGCACTTCGGGTACAAAATTTGCTCCGATACCCTGCAGTTGGTGGGCTCCCGCCCTGCCTTCGGAAAGCAATGGACTTGCGGCAGGCTCCACCGCCACAACTTCCACGGCTGGGTTTTGTTTTTTCAGGAAACGCCCGGTGCCGGTCAGCGTGCCGCCGGTACCGACTCCGGCAACCAGCACATCGACTTTGCCATCCAAATCACGCCAGATCTCCGGCCCGGTGGATCTTTCGTGAGCTTCGGCATTGGCCGGATTGGCGAACTGCTGTGGCATAAAAGCTCCCGGATTTTCTTGTAAAAGTTTTTCAGCGGCTTTCACAGCTCCCTGCATACCTTCAGCACCGGGGGTCAACACCAGCTCGGCACCGTAAGCGGCCAATAGTTTACGCCGTTCAATACTCATAGTATCGGGCATGGTCAGGATCAATTTATAACCTTTGACCGCGGCGGCGATCGCCAATCCCACGCCGGTATTGCCGCTGGTGGGTTCCACGATCAATGCACCGGCAGAGAGCAACCCTTTCTTTTCGGCATCTTCGATCATCGCAATACCAACACGGTCTTTGGCACTGCCGCCGGGATTGAAAAACTCCACCTTGGCGTAAATATTTGCCGCAGAAGTGTTAAGTTTATTAATTCTGACCAGCGGGGTGTTGCCAACGGTAAAAAGTATATTTTCAGCTGTATTCATAAATAAAAACTCCTGTATGTTTTCTGTTAATATAACATTCCCAACGATAACTGCAAGATATGGGATAACTAAAAAGCAAAAAAACTCTCAAGGTTTATGGAAAAAAGTTGTTTTGGCAGTATATTAAAACTGTTACAATTCAAAATTTAACACCAAACAAAGGATATTTTATTATGGCACAAATGGATATTCGCTGGGCACAGCTGGATGTGGCACGGCAGATGGAAACTGTGGAATTTATTGAAAAATTCGTAACTCTGCTGGCTGATTCCGGCTACAACGGCTTGCTGCTTTATCTGGAAGACCGCATCAAGACTGCCAGTTATCAGCTGCCGGCTGACAACGAAGTTTATACCGTTGACGAAATCAAACACATCGTTGCGTATGCTGCCGAACGGGGCGTGGAAGTTGTGCCCTGCGTGGCAACGCTTGGCCATGCCGAACGCTTTCTGCGGCACAAAGAGCTCGAACACCTTGCCGAACTGCAGGGCGATATGACCGGCCGTTTCGGCGGAACCCGCAAACTGTCATTTTGCGTAACGCATCCTGATTTTTACAGTTTTATCGGCACCTATCTCAAAGAAGTTGCTGAACTCTTTCCGAGCAAATGGTTCCACGTCGGGCTGGATGAATTCTGGGATTTCAACATGTGTCCCCGCTGCAAAGCCGCCATGCCGGATCTGATGTCCGAACAGAAAATGTTTATCAAACACATCATCAAGATCCGCGAAATCATGGCTGAATGCGGCAAACGCATCATGATGTGGAGCGATATGTTTGAGTTCTACCCGGATGTCTTCAAAGATGTGCCGCGTGATGTGGTCATGGTTGACTGGCAGTATCAGCACGATGTACGCAACTATCAGGGGCATCTGCTGGATGTTGACAGCGAAAACCGTCTGGCAGTCAATGCCGCCAACGGCTTTGAAACCATCGTTGCCCCCGCCGACCGCACCCTCTGGAACTCGCAGAGCTACTTTGAATATGCCAACGGCAAATCCGGCGTGCTGGGCGGCTTGCTCACCTGCTGGGAAAAGAGCGATACATTCCTTTACCGAACCTTGCCGGTATTCGTTTCCGCCGGTTTGCAGATGAACGGCATGTCGCCGGATGAAGCATTCGACGCCATGACCGTAAAACTGTTCGGCACCGACGATGCCGTGTTCCGTGCCGCGTTGAAAATCACGCTCAACAATGGTTTGCTCCGTCACTTTGACGGCGTTAAAGAGGGAGCCATCTGCACCCGCGACTATTACGGCATGAACATGGCCGGCATGAATGTCTGCAGCGGCTCCATAACCATTCTTAAAGCCTGTAAAGAAAAAGTCACCACCGATCTCGGCAAGATCTGTCTTGATGACCTGCTCGATGCTTTGTGGGAAAAAGAACTCTCACAGCAATCTAAATTCATCGCCCAGGATATTTTTGACAACGGCTGTACCGCCGACCGCCGTCAGAAGTTTGCCGATTTCCGCAAGGGCTACGCTGATTACTTTGACCACATGATCGACCGCTGGAACACCTACCGCAGTACCATCAAACCCAATGTATTTGCTGAACGCAAAGCTCCGGTGCTGGAAAGCCTCGCCAAACTTGAAGAACGCCTTGCCTGCAATGCGTGGGTCAAGATAACCGGTACACTGCCGGACTATTTCGGCGTGGAAAGCATCACGGTGGAATACAAAGCCAACGGCGAATGGGTCAAACTCGCAAGCGGCGTTTACAAGCCTGCGGGGGATGCGATTTTCTGCCGCTTTGTGGCTCTGGAAAAAGATATTGCCGAAAAAATCGAAGAAGTCCGCATCACCGGTTCCGGTCTGGGCGGCGTGGGCATCAACTATGTGGAAATCTTTGCCAACGGCAAGCTCTACATACCCCAGGCGATAATCAAAGTGGCGGGTAAAGTGAGCGATCCGTGGTATCTTTTGAACAACAACGGTACTTTTGCGTGGTTCGGCGGCCAATCCACCCGTTACGACTACTTTGACCGCAATGCCGCGGAACAGAAAAACTCGGTAATACTTGCAATGCAGGAATTTTCCGCCGACAATATTGCCATGGTGCAGAAATAAGAGATTTTTATGAAATACCTTTACAACACCGGCAGCAAAGTTTGTGCCAACGCCATTGAAGTTGAGCTTGACGGTGAAAATGTCGTATCCGTCAAGTTTTACGGCGGCTGCGAAGGCAATCACCGCGGGATCGAAAAATTGGTCGAAGGCATGAAAATCACTGAAGTGGTAAAACGCCTTTCCGGCATAACATGCGGTCATCGCACCACCTCATGCCCCGATCAGCTGGCGTGTGCAGTTGCCGAAGCAGCAGAAAGTTTGAGTAAAAAATGAGTATTATGAAGTTTTTTCAAAGTATCAGCCGTTTTCTGGCGGCATACACCTCGCCGGTCATCGTCGGCGTAGCGGCAGTAACCTTTGTTTATCCGGAGCTTTTCCGCTGGGTCAAAGGCGATGTGCAGACATTGGTGCTGGGGATAATCATGCTGACTATGGGTATGACCCTTACCACCGAAGATTTTAAAATCCTTGCCAGACGCCCATTTGATATTTTTATCGGGGCTGTTGCCCAATATACTTTGATGCCGCTGATCGCTTTTGTGCTGGTCAAAGTAATGAATCTGCCGCCGGGCATTGCGGCGGGGTTGCTGCTGGTGGGTTGCTGTCCGGGAGGAGTTTCCAGCAACATCATTACTTTTTTGAGCCGGGGCGATGTGGCTTTTTCGGTCGGCATGACCACTGCTTCGACTCTGCTGGCTCCGGTCTTGACGCCCTTGCTGATGCTCTATTTGGCGGGCGATAAAATCGACATCAACGCTGTCGGCATGTTCAAAAGCATATTGATCGTAACCATTCTGCCGGTGGCGGTGGGTTTTATCGGCAACTATTTCTGGGGCAGAAAAACTGCTTATCAGGAATTCTGCAAAACCATGCCGGGAGTTTCGGTGATCGCCTTTGCCTGTATTGTCGGCGGTGTTATCACCTTCAACGGCAAACACTTTTTCGATTCGGGGCTGTTGATTTTTGCGGCGATCTTCCTGCACAATGCCATCGGGTATCTGACCGGGTACAGCGTTGGTGTGCTGACCAAGATGAGCAAAGCTCAAAAGCGGACGATTTCGATCGAAGTGGGTATGCAGAACGCCGGACTTGCCACCAATCTGGCAACGGTGCATTTTCCCAATACTCCGGAAGCGGCACTGGCTTCGGCAGTAAGCTGCGTCTGGCACAGTATATCAGGTACATTCCTTGCCGGGATTTTCCGTTTGATCGACAAATATCAGGAAAAGAAAAAGCTTTGTTCCAGATAAAGGTCGGTACTTGAGGAGGGGAAAAAGACCTTTTGAGGAAAGGTCCTTTTTCCCCTCCTCAAACTCCACCCCTTTTTTCCAAACCTTTT